>NC_006138.1:1465000-1765000 GCF_000025945.1 Desulfotalea psychrophila LSv54
AGCCTGTTGTTTTTGCCGCATAGTTGTCTGCCTCGTATTCATGGCTACGTGATAGACTGTTGAAAAATAGGGAGATGATAAAATCCATAGGCTTGAGGAGGTAGCTAAAGAAGAAGAGGCTGGCATAGATAGAGCTTGCCTCCATGTTAAAGGCTACGGCAAAATCTTTTTGGGTGAGGCCAAGGGAGAGGAGGAAGAAGACCAGTCCGCTGTGCAGGGTGGAGAGAAGGATGTTTTTCCAGAGATGATTGCATTTTGCATGGCCCACTTCGTGGGCGAGCACTGCCACTATTTCTTTCTCATGGAGTTTTGCAACGAGGGTATCAAAGAGAACTATTTTGCGCAGTTTGCCAAAGCCGGTGAAATAGGCGTTGAGCTTTGCAGATCTTTTGGAGCCATCCATGGTAAAAATCCCGCCGACGGAAAACTTCTGGGCCTTGACGTAGGAGCTGATCTTCTCCTTCAGTGATCCCTCCTGCAAGGGGGAGAACTTATTGAAGAGGGGCATGATGAGGGTTGGAGCCAGAAGCTGCAGGCAGAAAGAGAAGAGAGTGGTGCCAAGCCAGCAGTATATCCAGGCATGTGGCCCTGCTTTTAAAAAGAACCAGAATATTGCGGCCAGAAATGGTCCGCCGAGGATAATGGCAAGCAGGCAGGCCTTGATGGTATCTTCTGCGAATGTTTTTAGGGTGGTGCGGTTAAAACCAAAACCTTCCTCAATGACAAAGGTTGAGTAGAGCTGGAAGGGAAGTCCGATAATAAAAAAGACAAGGAGGAGCAGGCCAATAAAGAGGAGGCCGGTGATAATTTCTCCATATCCTCCTCTTCGTGCTATCTGGTCGAGGGCGTTAAAACCACCGAGGAGGAGAAAACCAAGAGAGAGTAGGGTGCTTGTTGTTTTTTCTAGAAGAGAGCAACGAGTCGTTGCCTTATTATATAGGAGGGAGTCTTGATATTTGTCGGGACTATAGATATCCGCAAATTTTTTTGGCAGCTGCGCGGGTTGGTTGCGCAGGTTTAAGAGGGTGAGGATTGTTTCCAGGAACCAGGTGGTGATGAGGAAGATGACAATAAGAGCGAGCCAGATATTCATAGTGTGCCTTAATGGGAAAAAAAAAGCCTGTTCCCTCTGGTGAAAACCATGGGGAACAGGCAGGTGATAATTTTTAGTTTCTTCTCTTTTGTTATAAAGTCGTTAAGGCACTCTCTATTATAGTCAGTATCGTGGTCGGGAATATACCGAGGAGGGTCATGCTGGCAATAAGGAGGATACATGTTGCCCTGTCGCAGACCCCCAGTTGAATCGGTGCCTGCTCTTTTTCTTCGTCGGTACAAAAGGTGACACGTACCAGGTTGAGATAGTAATAGAGGGCCAGGGCTGTGTTGAAGGTGGCAAGAATTACGGTGATGAGGTGACCTGCCTTCAGGGCTCCAGCCAGGAGCATGAACTTACCAGTGAAGCCTATAAAGGGCGGGATGCCTGCCAGGGCAAAGAGGCCGGTGATAAAGGTGATCGCCAGAAGTGGACTTCTTTTGTAGAGACCGGTGAGGTCTGTTACCTGCAGGTTTTTGTTACCCTCGGATATCAGGGAGACGACAAAAAAGCAGGCAATGTTCATCAGTACGTAGGCAAGGGTGTAGAAGATAGCATTACGATAGCCCATGTTCTCAAAGACCAGTACACCCAAAAGGATGAAACCGCCGTGGGCAATACCTGAAAATGCCAACAGGCGTTTAACATCCTTTTGTACCAGGGCCGCGAGGTTACCATAGAACATGGAGATCAGGGCACAGCCCAGTAGGACATTTATTATCAACTGGCTGTTCTCACCCGGTAGGGTGGCAAATCGAATCAGTACGGCAATTGCACCAAACTTTGGCAGGGTGGCGGCAAAGGCGGTGGTTTCGTTTGCTGCCCCTTCATAGACATCCGGTGCCCAAAAATGAAAGGGAAAGAGGGCCAGCTTGTAAAAGACACCTGCAAGTAAGAGGATAAATGAAGTTACGGCAATGGGTTGGTTCATGAGCTGCGGGAGTTTTTCTGCAAGGGGTGCCAGCTGGATCGATCCGGTCAGGCCAAAGAGATAACTCATGCCAAAGAGCATAAATGCTGTGGCTGTAACTCCATAGAGAAGGTACTTGATAGCGGCTTCATTATGGATACCTCGGGGATTATCCTCCCGTAGGGCAACCATGATGTAGGTTGAAAATGAAGAGAGTTCAAGGGCTACGAGGATTGACAGAATATCAAGGGAGGAGACCATCATCATCAAACCGAGGATCGCCAGGAAGAAGAAGATATAGTATTCAGCTCGGAATCGTGCCTTTATTCCGCAAAATTGTTTGCCGGTAAGGAGGATCAGGAGAGAACCTATCCCTAAGAAAACCTTGAAAATCTGGCTGTAAGAGGAGATGCCATAGGCCCCATAAAAGAGCTCACCTGTTTGGCCGAGGCAAAGCAGGGAGGTAATTATCACGACGACAGAAGAGATCAGGGCTACCCCGTGAAGCTTTGGACTATCCGGTGCTTTCAGGGTCAGGATAAAAAAGACCAGGGCAGTTATCAGTAGTGCAAGTTCTGGGAGAAAGAGCATCATAATTGTCGTACCACTTTTTTGTATAATCTGTACGTGGACGTTTGACTCCACGCGTTATTATTGGCCATGATCAGTTCTTAATGAGTGTTATTACGCTCTGGGCCTGATAGAGGTCAAACTGTTGGATGAGATGAGCAACACTTGTGTGGATAAACTCAAAGAAAAATACCCGGTCCTAAACCAATCCAGAAGACGAAGACGAGGAAGGGGAGTAGGGTAACTATCTCCCGAGCATTCAGATCCGTTAGGTGGCTTTGGTCGGGATTGTCAGTACCTCCCCAGATAATTTTTTGCAGCATTCTTAAAATATAGGCTGCTGAAAGGACGGCTCCCGGGATGGCCGCTAGGGCCAGACCAATATTATCTTGAATGTTCCGGCCAGAATCATAAATTCACCAACAAAGCTGTTGGTTCCCGGAAAGGCAAAGGAGGAGAGTCCAAAGAAGGTCAGGAAGGTGACAAAGACAGGCATGACCTTGCCCACTCCGGTGGCCGAGAGTAACTCTCTGCTATGGGTCCGTTCGTAGATCATTCCTATACAGAGGAAAAGGGCACCGGTGGTTATTCCATGGTTAATCATCTGGAGGATTGCGCCCTCAATACCCTCTTGGTTGAGGACAAAGATACCGAGGGTGACAAAGCCCATATGGCCGACCGAGGAGTAGGCTATCAGCTTTTTCATATCATTTTGAGCAAGAGCGGTGAAGCCACCGTAGATAATGCCGGCAATGGAGAGGGCTAGAACATAGGGCAGAAACTGCAGGGTGGCATCAGGGGTGATAGGTAGGGCAAATCGTAAAAATCCGTAGGCACCCATCTTCAGGAGGATACTGGCAAGAATAACAGAGCCGGCTGTTGGCGCCTCTACGTGGGCTGCCGGTAACCATGTATGAAAGGGAAACATGGGCACCTTGATGGCAAAGGCCAGGAAGAAGGCAACAAACAGGCAGGTTTGGGCTGTCATTGAGTAGTGTTGCCAGGCCATATCGGGGATAAAGAAACTATAGTTGTTTGCCGTATAGAGCCAGATAATTGCCACTAAGAGGAGGATTGATCCCGTCAAGGTGTAGAGAAAGAACTTTACGGAGGCATATATCCTGCGTGGGCCGCCCCATATACCAATGAGGAGATACATCGGTATAAGCATTGCCTCCCATAGTACATAGAAGAGAACGAAGTCCAGAGCCATAAAGACTCCAAGCATAGCCGTTTCCATCAGGAGCAGGCAGATCATATAGGTACGGATACGATCCTTGATATATGTCCAGGAGACAAGCACACAGAATGGCATGATAAAGGCCGTCATCAGTACCAGGAGGATGGAGATACCATCGACGCCGAGTGCGTACTGTATTTTGGGTGCATCTATCCAACTATGCAGCTCGGCAAATTGGTAGGCAGAGCTTGCCCGGTCAAAACCCCAGATGAGCTTAAGAGCCATCAGGGCGGTAAGGCCCGTGGCGATCAGGGTGAACCATTTTTGTCCTGTTTCACTTTTTATAAGAAAAAGCATTCCTGCTGCCAGCAGGGGCAGAAACAAAAGGGCACTGAGTATTGGAAATCCTGTATTGACGATGAGCTGATCCATAAACTGTTTTCCTAAAACGTGATAACGTTAATATGATCAAAGAGACAAGACAATAAAAATTGCCAGTAAGGTAACTGTGATACAGATGGTTTGTTGGATCTGTCCACGCTGTAACCAGATGCTCAGGCGACGTCCCGTAGACCGTACCCCGCAGGCACTGCCATCGATTAAGCGGTCAATTACATTCCAGTCAAACCATGACCAAAATTTTGCCGTGACCATGAGCAGGTTGAGCCCTACAACCCGATATGCCTTACCCCAGATGGTGTCACACCATTGAAAGGGGTTTTGGGCGCACCAGAGAAATACCTGTGCTCCCTTGCGATAAAACCAGTCCATATCAAGAAGAATAACATCTTCCGGTAACAGCTTTTTGCGGAGAAAATAGAAGGCAATCCCTCCGAAAACCAGTAATTGCAGGGTCTCGCTGAGATGGTAGGCCGTGTAGGGATGAAATTCTACCCCGCTGTTGGGCAGCATCTGGTAGAGGTATGTCGGAAAGGTACCAATGATAAAGCAGAGAATTCCTGCTACGCTCATGGCTAGATACATATTCCAAGATGGATCCTTGGCCTCTGTAAATTTTTTCTGGAGTGGGCTTCCTGCGCTGTTCTTATTGGGGCTAAAGAAGATCAACCAGGGGAGTCGAAGGCCGGCAGCCAGAAAGGTGCCAACGGATACCATGGTCAGGAGAAATCCTGCCCAGAGTATATGACTCTCGTAACTGGCGGCGATGATCATCGATTTACTGACAAAGCCGGAAAAAAGAGGAAAGGCGGAAACAGAAACTCCTCCGACCAGCAGAAAGAGCATGGTGGCTGGCATCTTCTTATAGAGTCCACCGAGTTCGGTTAGTTTTGAGGTACCTGTTGCCTGAATGACAGCACCGGCGGCCATAAAGAGCAGTCCTTTGTAGAGGATATGGGCCACGGCATGGGCTACGGTGCCGTTGATGGCAAGAGCGGTGCCGATGCCGACGCCTACGACCATATATCCCACCTGGCTGACAATTTCCCAACCAAGAAGTCTGCGGATATCGTTTTCTTTAAGGGCGTAGATGATACCATAGACTGCCATGATCACACCGAGGCCGATCAGGATATCAAATCCAGCAAAGGCACGAGCCAGGGTATAGACCGCAGTTTTGGTGGTAAAGGCGCAGAGAAAGACACCGCCGGTAATGGTTGATTTAGAGTAGGCATCTGGCAACCAGGAGTGAAATGGAACCACGGCGGCATTAAGCATCAGGCCTACCAGAATCAGCCAGGTATAGAGCTGGGTGCCGGTTTCGCTCAGGTGGATAAAGGAGATATCTCCCGTTGCTTGGTAGCGGAGGAGAAAACCGAGGAGGAGGATGACTCCTCCAAAGGTATGGACCAGAAGATAACGAAAGCCTGCTGCCAGGGCGCCCTTATCCTTGTTGAACCAGATAAGAAAGGTGGAGGCAAAGGCCATCATCTCCCAAAAGAGAAAGAGGACAAGATAGTCGGCGGCGTATATGGCCCCGAGGGATCCTGCCACATAAAACCAGGCGGCAACATGTTGCCAGACACCTTTAATATGCAGGGAGTAGAGGGTGCCGATGATGGCCATAAGGGCCATGATAAAGGCAAAAACAGTGGAGAGATTATCTACCCTGCCAAAGGTTAAGGTCCACTCTCCCATGAAGGAGATTACCCCGTATGTGCCATGACTACCGTTGATATAGAGAACATCAATGAAGGTAAGGACTGGCACCAAGAGGAGATAGGCCTTTTTTAGGGCAGCGGGAATCAGTGGTAGAATGATTGCTCCGCAGATCATAATCAGGGCTGGATGAATAAAGGCATTAGTCATCGTAATACTCCTTCTCTTGCTGGATACCTTTGCTGAACCAGCCTGCAAAAAAGATCAGGACGACGGTTGAAAGGAGAGCAAAAATTGACCAGAAAAAAGGGATGTGCTTTTCTGCCCAGGTGTGTGCGTGGTGGCTGTCTACTCCGAAAAAGCTCCAGAGGAGAAGGATGGCCGTTGCTAAAAATATCAGCATTCGTACCAGCCTGCCGTTTTTTTGCAGGTACTCTATAATATTTGTCATCCGATCACCGCCTTAACAAACTGCAACATGAAATGGGGGTAAATGCCTATTATTATTGTAACAGAGCAGGCAATGAGAATGGGGATAAGCATCGATAGAGGTGCTTCCTTTATACCCGTTTCTACCGTTCTTTTTCCAAAGAAGGCTCGGTAGGTAATGGGGGCAAAGTAGGCGGCGTTTAAGAGGGTACTGGTAATGAGCACCAGCATTATACCCATCTGATTGGCCTGAACCGAGCCAACGAGGAGATCCCATTTGGAGATAAAACCTGCAACTGGGGGAACGCCAATCATGGTAAGAGAGGCAATGGCAAAGGCCCCAAAGGTAAGGGGCATGCTCCGGCCCAATCCATCGAGTTCTGAAATATACTTTTTATGGGTGACCACGTAGATGGCGCCGGCACAGAAAAACAGGGTGATTTTGGCAAAGGCATGGTTGACGATATGAATGAGACCGCCTTCAATACCAGCCGGGGTGAGCAGGGCAACACCGAGGATAATATAGGAGAGCTGACTTACTGTCGAGTAGGCAAGCCGTGCCTTGAGGTTATCCTTTGACATGGCAATAATAGAAGCTGCCAGAATAGTAAAGCTGACAAAATATGCCGTGGGAATACCCAGGTTAAGGGCATCCATGGTATCAACCCCGAAAACATAGAGCATGACCCGGGTGGTACTGAAAACACCGACCTTGACCACCGCCACTGCATGGAGCAGGGCTGAGACAGGTGTTGGCGCCACCATCGCTCCGGGGAGCCAGTGGTGAAATGGCATGATACCATTTTTGGCAAAGCCAAAGAGGCAGAATATATAGAGCATAATTACCAGGGGTTTGTTGACCTCTGGAGGAAAGATACCCGTTGAAATATTAGGGGCAAAGTCCAGTGTTCCTGTTAGCACATAGATGAGAATCATGGCAGGCAGGAGAAGGGCCTTGGCCGTGGTGGTCAGATAGATAATGTACTTACGGGCACCGTTGTAGCTCTCCTTGTCCTGATGATGGGCTACCAGAGGATAGGTGCAGATTGAGACGATCTCATAAAAGAGATAGAGGGTAAAGAGATTGTCTGAAAAGGCAACGCCCAGGGAACCGAATATTGCCAGGGCAAAGCAGGCATTAAAACGGGTTTGATTTACCTCCTTTGAGGCGCGCATATAGCCCATGGAGTAAAAGATAGCAATTGTCCATAGGGATGAGGCCACCAAGGCGAAGATCATCGACATGGCGTCTGCCCTTAGGGTGACCGTCACACCTGGCAGCAGGGTAAAGAGTTGAAGACGCAGGCACTCTCCCCGTAGAACGTCGGGCACCATGGAGGCGACAACGATTAGGAGTAAGATGGATGCACATGAAGAGATTCCTTCACGGAGATTTTCCCTACGGCCATTTGTCATTACCGCAAGGGCTCCAACAAGTGGAATGAGTAGGGCAGTAAGGAGTATGAAGTCTGATCCTGATTCCACGGTTCCTATCCTTTAAGTTGTGCAGTATCGTCTGCGTCAATGGATTTGTTCTGACGGTAAACTGCAATAATGATACTCAGGGCAATGGCAGTTTCAGCCGCTGCGATGGCCATAATAAACAGGGTTATGATCTGCCCTGTTGCGGGGTCCGGGGCGGTGAAACGATTAAAGGCCATAAAGTTTATGGACACGGAGGCCAGCACAAGTTCGGCGCAGAAGAGCATACCGATAAGGGTGCGACGGGTCAGTATGCCATAGATGCCCATGCCAAAGAGTGCCGCTGCCAGGATAAGAAATGTGTTGAGGCTGTTATAGAGATTTAAGATTTCCATTTGCTTCGTCCCTCCCGAGCAATGGCAAGAGCTCCCAAAATTGCCGCCAGTAAAAGAATAGAGATAAGTTCAAACACCAGGGAGTACTGGGTCAGTAGCTCTATGCCGATGGTGCGCATGCTACCGTCTGTGATTTTGGCCATTATCGGCCAATCTGCTCGGGTTACCAAAAACATCAGTGCCCCCGCCAGCATTCCTGAAACGGCAAAACCAATGGGACCGGCCAGCGGTTTTATTGGTTGCATTTTTTTTATGCTATCCGGACTTGCCAACATGACACCAAAAGAGATGGTGATGCTCACTGCTCCGATATAGATCAGGATCTGCATCATGGAGATAAAGGGTGAGTTGAGAAAGAAGTACAATCCCGCCACACCCGTTGAGGTGAGGGCAAAGCCACAGAGCGCTCTGAAAAGCTTGTGGGCAAGGCAGGTGATAAGCCCTCCCACTAGAGTTATGGCGATGGTTACCAGAAAGACAAGGCCTACAAGGTTGTCAACGCTGAAGAGAGATGAAGTCATTTCTTCTCCTCCAGATCTTTGATAAGATTGTAGTAAAAATCTTCTTTTTTTGTTGAGACATGATTGTATACCCGGGAAAATTGAATAGCACCAAAGTTACAGGATTCTATACAAGAGCCACAGAGAGAGCACTTTGTGAAATCAAGTTCATAGACAGTGGCGATCTTCTTTTTGGATCCTTCGAGTTTTTCTCCGCTGACTTTTATGCAACCGGAAGGGCAGGCTCGCACGCACATACCACAGGCTACACAACGTGTGTTTCCCTCTTCGTCGCCGATGAGTTCTATATGGCCGCGAAAACGGGCGGGCATTACTTCAGTTTCATGGGGATATTGAACCGTTATCTTTGGAGTAAAGAACTCCCTTGCCGTGATACGCATACCGACAATGAGACTCCATAAGCCCAGTACAATTTCTTTTATAAATTCTATCATGGGGCAAATACCTTTATAAAACCTGCGGTGAGCAGAAGATTAATAAGGGAGAGAGGTATTAAAATTTTCCAGGAAAGATTTAATAACCCGTAGATAGTGGTTCGTGGAAAGGTCCAGCGAATCCAGATAAAGGTGAAGATCAGGATGTATATTTTTATCAAAAACCACCAGACACCGGGGAAGAGACCAAAGGGGCAGTCCCATCCTCCGAGAAAGAGCAGGGTGGTCAGACAGGCACCGATAACGATATTGGCGTACTCTCCCATGAAAAAGAGGCCAAAGCCCATACTGGAATATTCAGTATGAAAACCTGCCACCAGTTCACTCTCCGCCTCACCCAGATCAAAGGGGGCCCTGTTGGTCTCAGCCAGGGAACAGATAAAAAATATGAGAAAGGAGATGGGCATAAAGATATTGAAGAGGCCGGGTTTAAGTGGCCAGAGGTTCCAATGCCAGAAGCCACCACTTTGGGAGTGGACAATTTCTATGAAATCCACCGAGCCACTGACCAGTACCACGGTGATTGCGGTAATCAGCATGGGGATCTCATAGGCAATGGTCTGGGATACTGCCCGAATGGCTGCCATCATTGAATATTTGTTTCTGGAACTCCAGCCAGCCAGAAGTATTGCCAGTCCGGCAAAGGAGGCAAAGGCCAAGATAACCAGAAGCCCGATATCCATATTATGGGCTACGATATTTTCGCTAAAGGGGATGGTAACAAAACTCATCAGGGCTGGGAACATGGCAAGTACCGGTGCCACCATGAACAGTATTTTATCTACTCCTCCTGGAATGACCAGCTGTTTGGTCATGAGCTTGATGCCGTCGACCGGGGGTTGCAACAGGCCCCACGGCCCGTTTTCCACGGGCCCCAGTCGCCTTTGGATAAAAGCTGCTCCCCTTCGTTCTGCCCAAACAAGATATGCTGCATTTACAGCCACAAAGGCCAGGGCAATCAGAGCTGCTGCAAGAACATTTATTAATGTAAGACTCATAAAAAACTCCCTCTCTATCGATCTATCTCAGGGATAACAAGGTCTAAACTACCCATAAGGGCCAAGGCATCTGCTATGAGCATTCCTTGGCAGACTTCGTCAAAAAGGTGCATATTGGAAAAGGTCGGTGAACGAAGCTTGAGGCGATAGGCATTTTTCCCTCCGTCACTGACCAGGCGAATACCGAAGCTGCCACGTGCCGCTTCCACCGTAGAGTAGTAATCTCCCTCTGGAAGTTTGATAATCTTAGGTTTCTTTTCAGGTATAATGGGGCCACCTGGTAATTTATCCATGGCCTGCTCTATGATGCGTAGAGATTGTTCCATCTCATCCATCCGCACCATGTATCTGGCGTAGGAGTCCCCCTCATGGTAGACTGGGATATCAAAGTCAAATTCATTGTATACTGAGTATGGTTCGTTTTTACGGACATCAAAGTTGATACCTGATCCACGGGCGACGGGACCGGTGGCCCCATATTTACGGCAAATTTCCGGGGAGATATGGCCAATATCCTTAAGACGTTTCATCAGGATGATGTTATTGGTGACAAGGTCCCGATAGGTTTTTAGGGACTTACGCATTCGAATGATAAACTTGCGGGTGCCTACCAAAAACTCATCATCAATATCATTATAGAGTCCGCCAAAACGATAATAGCAGTAGGTCAGGCGGGAACCGGTAATGGATTCGAGCAGATCAAGGATCTGTTCGCGGTCGTCAAAGGCGTACATCAGCGGAGAAAAGCCACCGAGATCCATGATAAAGGCACCAAACCAGACCAGATGTGATGAAAGTCTGTTCAGCTCTACGGTGATGGCGCGGATATATTCGGCTCGTTCAGGCACTTCGATTGAGCCAGCCTTCTCTACGGCCAGAACATATCCATGACAGTAGGCCATGGCTGAGAGATAGTCGAGTCGGCTCAGATTTGGTAGGTACTGGTTATAGGTGCGGTTTTCACCCATTTTTTCGTGCATACGATGAATATAGCCAATGACGGTTTCGGCACTGTATATATATTCACCATCCATGGTCAGCTTTACCCGAAGCACACCGTGGGTCGCTGGATGCTGAGGACCGAGGTTGAGAGTAAATGTCTCATCCGGGTTAAGTATAATATGTTCGCTCATGCTTTAAAGTCCTTGAGCAGAGGGTGAAAATCGGCATCCTCTGGCAGGAGCAGGGGAATCAGATGGGGGTGGCCGGTGAAGTCTATGCCGAAGAAATCTCGTGTTTCGCGTTCATGCCAGTTGGCACCGTTGTATACCGAAGTAATAGATGGAATAACAGGTGTGTCCCTGGAGGTACGAGTGCGGATGACGATGCGAAAAGAGTGCTCATCGTAGCGATTAAAGTCATATACCGATTCGATCTCTTCTTCCTTCGGCCAATCAACACCGGTGATGGATTCGAGGAAATAGCCGAGTTCATCGAGTACCGTAACTGTTTCAATGAGAAGATCCGGGCTGACCACGATGTTGAGGTAGTAGCCACAGATGCTGTAGTCGCTCTCTTCAACAAATGGCAGGGGCGTTGCTGTACTGTGGTCGGCAAAAAGGGATGCGAGTTTTTCTTGTGTCTGTTCTTTTATAGATGACATAGCTAATTATGCAGCCTCATTTTGGGAATCAACCTTGGGCCAGCGTCTCCATCCTGTAATTTGATGTTCAAGCTCAATGATACCTTCAATCAGAGCTTCAGGACGTGGAGGGCAACCGGGAATATAGATGTCAACGGGAAGAATCTTATCGGCACCCTCTATAATACCGTACTGTCCCTCGAAGACAAAGGGACCGCCTGAGATGGCACAGTTGCCCATGGCAATAACCCACTTGGGTTCAGGCATCTGGTCATAGAGGGTTTTTATACCCTCGGCCATTTTTTTGGAGATGGTTCCTGCCACAATCATGACGTCACTCTGTCGTGCTGAGGGACGAAAGACCTCAGCTCCAAAGCGTGAGAGATCGTAGCGGGCACATCCCGCCGACATCATTTCAATAGCACAGCAGGCGATACCAAAGGTAAGGGGCCAGAGTGAATTTGCCCTGCCAAGGGCGATAAGCTTGTCCGCTGAAGCAAATTGAACTACGGACGATGGTATGTTTTCTGTTTCCACGTAAAAACTCCTTTAACCCATGCGTAAATAATGGCCAATGATAGTACAGAGACAAAGAGAAAAATTTCGATAAAGTCACGCCAGATAAACATGGGATCGTTATAGGCAAGTACTACGGGAAAGAGAAAGAGTACGTCAACATCGAAGGCAAGAAAGATAAGGGCGTAGAGATAGAAGATGACGCCATAGCGAATCCAACTGTCGCCGATGGGAGTCATACCACATTCAATAGGCTGATCTGCCTTTTGGGCGACCTGTCTTGTTCTGTTGGGCATGAAGAGGTAGACAATGGCAATGGGGCCGATGGCAAAGAGAAGACCTGCCAGGGTGAATGCCGTAATCCATAGAACGCTATCTTTGTAAAGAAATGCTGTATCCATGACAATTACACTCGAAATAATTTATTTTACTGAAAAAAGACTGTTTAGTAAAACTCTGATGAGAGAATATCAGTTTTTTCCACGAAAGCAATCGTAAAACATGAGTACCTCTATCAATTGTTTTGATAATTAGCAAAAGAGACCATTTTGCTAGGAGCTAGCCGGGCTCTTTTTTTTAAAAATAATGAGAGGGCAATTTTTGCATATGTCTGCTCCAGGAAAACCGTCTCCCGGTCGGGTGATAGCACTACTGCCAAGTTTGGCCTTTCTCTCAAGCAAACGATCAACCACGGCACCTATCTGTCTACCGGGGATAATGACATTGGTTTCACCACGTTCGGTCTTACCTGCATTGTAGGAGCCTGAACAGGAGGGTAAGGTGTTGAACTGTTGTTTATTATAGCTGTATACATTGCCACCGCAGGCAGAAGAGTTCATGGTGAGCTGGGGACGTAGGGGGTGGGTGTCTGTTGCTGCCATATAATCAATGGCAAGGTGGTATGCCTGCATATTATCACAGTAGAAGTGGACCGTGTCTAATCCTTGCAGTTTATCGGCTGCGGCAAGTGGGGCGACGGCGATTGCCAGCAATCCCTTTGGCAGGACAGATTTGCTCTTAATAAAACGCTCTGCCTGCTCGCGATCTTTAGCGTATTTAGTATGGCCTGTTATCTCTTTATTATCCAGATCTTTCCAGCCAAAACTGTACTGGGCATTACCGCAACTGAGATCTTTTTTCTCGGCAAAGACTGTCTGCCCCTTCATGCGTGCGGCTAACTGCCACTGGCAAAAGGTCATGCGATTGGCTGGTATATAAAAATCAGCCTCCTCTTTGAATCTTTTTATTTCATTTTCTTTGTAGAAAAATTTGACGGCCACAGGAAAGTGATAAAGACGAAGTTCTTTCATGAGGCTGTCTTGCATTTCTTTGTAGCTAAGGCCCATTGTGCCTTCCTTATTGTCTAGTGTGAAGCTGTTGACTGATGTGTGGCCTGTGTTGCGCCGGTTAATGTACTATTTATAAATGATAGCAGAAACTTATGTAAAAGAAAAATTAAAGTGAAAAAGGGGTGATATTTACTTCATCACAGTAAGTTACTGGACTTATTCTCTCCTTTTGAAGAGGAGGTATTTGAGCTGTAATTCCCCTATTAGCAATCTGCTCTATTTTCCCCATGGCATAAGGGGAGAAAGTGTATAAGGTGTCGCCTGTTTTGGAGGGTTTGTGCCCTCATTTGATTTTCAGTTCCCTGTCTCTTGCAAAAGCCTATTCTCCTGCGAAAACACTTGTTAAACGAGAAGAAGGTGCTATGATAACTATGGAGATGTAAATAAAAGAAATAATAAGTATCAATGGGATTGAACAAGGAAAAAAAGGACGTATTGTCGGCCTCAAAGGACTGTCTCCCATGAAATGGAGTGTATAAAATTATGTCTATTACTTTAAGACAATTAGAGATATTTATTGCAGTTGCAGAAACAGCACAGGTTACTAAGGCAAGTAAAAAACTTTTTGTAACCCAGTCTGCTGTGAGTATGGCCCTTGCTGAGCTGGAAAACCAGTTGGGTGGGTCTCTCTTTGATCGTCATGGCCGGAGTTTGCTCTTGAATGCTCGTGGCCGTTACCTTCTGCCTTTAGCAAAAGAGATATCCGGGCAGATTTCGAATATTGAAGTCATCATGTCAGAGAAGAACGATACTCTTGAAGGGCATATTGAGGTAGTTGCCAGTACGACCTTGGGTAATTATATCCTGCCCTATCTTATAGGGGCCTTTAAGCGGGTGCATCCTAAGGTGCAGGTGAATATGTTGGTCTATAATACTCGTCAGGCAAAGGAGTTGGTGCGTGCGGGGAAGATGGACGTGGGCTATGTGGAAGGACCTGTTCAGGCAACGGAAGATTTACATGTGCGTCCATGGTTTGAGGATGAGCTTGTTGTTCTCTGTGGGCCGAATGATCCGTTGGCTAACAACACTGCCTTTGATGTTGATACCGATCTTGCTGGAGCTAAATGGATTGTGCGTGAACCGGGTTCCGGTACTGCCGCCTATTTTGAGAAAAAGATGGGCAAGCACTTTGAGAATGTTTCAGTGGTAATGGAGCTGGGTCATCCCGAGGCGATCAAACGTGCCGTTGAATCCGGTGTGGGGATTTCCTGTCTCTCAGCTCTCTGTATCTGCCGTGAAAAAGAAAACGGTTGGTTAAAGAGTCTGAAGATTGAGGGGGTTGATATGAAGCGACAGCTTCGAGTTGTTCAACGAAAGGATGTTGTAATGACCGATGCGCTTGCTGAGTTTATCTCTTTTTGCGATGTGATGTCTTCCTGTAGTGAATCCCGGATTTGCCTCTCCTCTCCGTGGAAACTTCAATCCCTTCTGGCAAAGCACTCTAGCCAGAAAGGAAAATGATTTAGTAGAAAACCTGGAACAGCTTAAGACCGTGTGCAGGGGCCGTAGGGCCTGCTGCATTACGGTCTTTTTCTTTGAGTGCCTGTTCAAACCATTCAACACTCTCTTTACCCCGCCCCACCTCCAGGATTGATCCCACTATATTTCGTACCATATTTCTTAGAAAACCGTCGCCGATAAAGACAAAATGCCAGGAGTCCTCTTCGAACTGTTCGTAACGTGCCTCTAGGATGGTGCGGACAGCACCCTTGCCACCGGTACGTGTTTTATCTCTGGATCCTGTATTTTCAAAAGAGGAGAAATCATGGGTACCGATAATTATCTGCAGACATTTTTGCATTGCCTCCTGATCAATTGGTTTTTCCTGATGGAGCATATACAATCTCTTCTGGGGCGGGATTACTCCGCCGGTGAAAAGCCTGTAGTGATACTCCTTACCGGTGGCGGCAAAGCGGGCATGGAAATCGTCGGCCATTTCTCTTACCTGAAGAATACGGATTGCACCTGGGAGCATTCTATTGAGTGCCCGTTGGAAATCATTACAGGTCAGTCTGGTATCGGTATGAAAATGTGCCGTCATTCCATCGGCATGGACCCCGGCATCTGTTCTGCCTGCCCCATGGAGGGAGATCTCTTTTACCGAGAGTCTTTTGAGGCGTGCTTCTATTTCACCCTGAATTGTGTTGGCGTGGTGCTGTTTTTGCCAGCCGGAATAATCGGTGCCGTCAAAGGCTATAAGTAGACAAATATTACGCATGATATTTTGTGCTGTCTCCCTGCAGACCTTCTCTTGCAGAGGAGGCGCTACAGGGATGGAATTTGGGTAAAGAGGTATGCTCTGTTATGGAAAGAGGGGTACGATTTCAAGGCCTTCTTGTTCCGCAAAGCCGCACATGATATTCATGTTTTGTACAGCCTGTCCTGCTGCTCCCTTGACCACATTATCAATGGCAGACATAACAATAATACGTCCAGTGGTTTGATCGATGGCAAAACCTATGTCGCAGTAGTTTGAACCTCGCACATATTGGGTGGCGGGGGCACTGCCCAGTGGTAGCACTCGAACAAAGGGCTCATCTTTATACATCTCTTCATAGAGTGCCTGTACCTCGTCTGCCTCTATCTCGCAATTGAGATCGGCGTAGATAGTACTGAGAATTCCACGGGAAATGGGTAATAGATGAGGAGTAAAGGTTATATTGAAGTCCGTATTTGCAAGTTTTCCCAGCTCCTGCTCAATTTCCGGGGTATGACGGTGTTTTCTTCCCACTCCATATGCCTTGAAGCCATCGTTTACCTCACAGAAAAGCGATCCCACCTTTGCCCCGCGACCAGCACCGGTGGTGCCGGATTTGGAATCGGCAATAATAGATTGAGGTTTAATAATTCCGGCTCGAAGCAGGGGGGCCATGCCCAGTATGATTGAGGTAGGATAGCAACCTGGATTGGCAAGGAGTTGTGTCTTTGCAATCTGCTCTCGGTAGAGTTCAGGGAGGCCGTAGACCGCCTGGCTTAGAAATTCCTTGGCAGAATGTTCCTGGTACCACTCCTCATAGACAGCCGCACTGTTGAGTCTGAAATCGGCAGAGAGGTCGATAACCTTTTTGCCCGCTGCCAATAACTGCGGAACGATGTTCATGGCCGTTTTATGGGGAACAGCGGCAAAGAAAAGATCTGCCCTCAGGCACAGCTCTTCAATGGTGAGATTTTCACAGATCAGTGATGTTCTGCCCCGTAGATTGGGGAAGACTTCAGAGAGGGCAACCCCAGCATATTGGCGGGAAGTTACTGCCGTAATTTCAACCTGAGGATGATTACAGAGAAGACGAGAGAGCTCTACGCCGGTGTAGCCGGAGGCTCCAATAATTGCTATTTTTATCATAATCAGACCTTATAATAAAGGAGTAAAAAGAGTGACACTCGCCCATGACCTATGTTTGTGAGGCTGGGGGCTCCAGTTGCGGACCTCGGCGGAGCGTTTACAGGGCAATATCGCAGACATAAAAAAAGGGGAATAACAGTATAACTGTTATTCCCCTTTAATACCTCTAACCTATCGTTTATAAAAAAACATAACGATAAATAGACGTAAAGTACAAGCAGATGTCTCTTAGCGCTTTGAGAATTGAAACTTAGCGCGGGCACCTTTTTGTCCGTATTTCTTACGCTCTTTAACACGTTGGTCACGACGAAGCAGACCAGCTTGTTTAAGAGGAGTACGATTCTCAGGATCTGTCTCGAGAAGAGCACGAGAAATTCCGTGAGCAAGAGCATCAACCTGAGCAGACTTACCACCACCCTTAAGGGTAGCTATAACGTCATATTTCTCAAAAGTATCAGTTGTTTTGAAAGGCTTTTCAATGAGATGCTCTTTGAAAATTTTTCCAAAATACTCAGTTGTTGCCATTTTGTTTACGATTACTTTTCCGGTACCAGGAGTAAGCCATACACGAGCGATAGCATTCTTTCTTTTACCAGTAGCGTAAAAACGATCTTGAACCATGTTTTTATCTCCAGAATTAAATGTCTAAAACAGTAGGTTGCTGAGCTGCATGTGGATGAGCTGCTCCAACATACACCTTGAGCTTCTTAAGTTGTGCTCTGCCCATTTTGTTCTTAGGGAGCATGCCTCGAACTGCCTTAGTGATAAGGTCGGTTGGATGTTTTTCAAGAAGTTCTTTAGCACTGGTTTCTTTAATGCCACCAATATATCCAGTATGACGATAATATGTCTTGTCGTCCCACTTCTTACCGGTAAGCGCGATTTTCTCAGCATTTGTCACTACAATGAAATCACCGTTATCAATAAATGATGAAAATGTAGGTTTATGCTTACCGCGAAGTCGAGAAGCGATCTCAGAGGCCAAGCGTCCCAGTACCTTGTTCTCTGCATCGACAACATACCACTCTTTCTCGATCTCGTTGACTGGAGCAAGATAGGTTTTCATTGTGTCCCTCAAATATCTATCAGTTAATAAAAAAAAAGGCTCGAACGTGTCGAACCTTTTATCGTATATTGGAGCGGGAGACGAGATTCGGACTCGCGACGTCAACCTTGGCAAGGTTGCACTCTACCACTGAGTTACTCCCGCTCGTATGCGTTTTGTTTTTGACTGTCATTAAGACAGCGACATATATACAGACTTGGAGGTAGCTCGTCAACAAAAAAAGTGTGTTGATCGCTTTTTTTGTTTTGCTACACCCTCATCATTACGACAAAAAAGGTTAAATTTTGCGGCAACAAGACATGATACAGTTTTGTGGTTGAAAATGCAACGATATTATTCTACCCTTTTTAAGACGTCTATTTTATATAGTTTATTCGTCTATGTTAAGATGTTTGTTGAAAAGCTTCCTTTAAATTTAATGGGTCAGGTGTTGCTATGGTTGTAATTGAAAAAAACAGAAAATCGGCAATAAGCAGGAAAACGACAGAGACAGATATCCAACTGGAGTTGAATCTTGATGGGGCCGGTCAGCATCTTATTGACACTGGCGTACCTTTTTTAAATCATATGCTGACCCTGTTTAGTGTGCATGGTTTTTTAGACCTCTCTCTTCGGGCAGAAGGTGATATTGATATCGATGATCATCATACCACCGAGGACATTGGTATTGTTTTGGGACAGGCCATTGCTCAGGCTCTTGGTAATAAGGGTGGAATTAGTCGTTATGCTTCGGTCTACCTGCCCATGGATGAGGCCCTGGTCCGAATTGTAATAGATCTGTCCAATAGACCGTATTTGCATTATAATGCACCTGTTATAGAACAGAAGCTTGGCACCTTTGATTCTTGTCTGGTTAAGGAGTTTTTCCGAGCAGTATCGCAACAGGCGGGGATGACCCTGCATATAGATATGATTCATGGTGAAAATGGCCATCATATTGTTGAGGCGATATTTAAGGGATTTGGTCGGGCCCTCTCTTTGGCAATAGAGCCTCTTGGTACCGATGGTGCCCTCTCTTCAAAGGGATGTCTGTAGGAAGGTAAAAATATTTATTATCCATTATAAGGAGACTCTTTTGAAAACACTACTGCACGCTATACTCATCTTCACGCTGATCCTGCTTGCCTCATGCTCGTCTAAAGCGCCGACCATGACCGAGGAGCAGAAACAGGAGGCCGCCCAATCGGTAGCAAGTATTGCTGTTTTGTCAACGACGGTCTATTTAAGTGATGTCAGTCCCGAGAAGAAAAAGGAGCTCACTGCAGGAGCGGTCTTTGTGGATACGCGAATACAAGAGGAACTCACTGGCAACGCAAAGGTTCAATTTGTGGGAGATCGTCAGCAGTATAAAGAGTTTCCAGAGGTGGATGGGGGTCTTAAGGAAACTGCTTTGTCCATAGGTAAGAGCTTTGGCTGTGATGCTGTTCTTGTTCCAACCCTTGAGCGTTTTGTTGAGCGTGTTGGTAGTAATATGTCTGTGACATCGCCTGCTTCGGCCAGATTTTCCCTTGTTCTTTTAGACACCCAAACGGGGCAGACCATATGGACCAGACAGTTTAAAGAGACTCAGCAGTCTTTTATGAGTAATATACTGGCCTTTGGCAAGATGCAGGAGCGTGGCCTGAAGTGGATTACCGTGGAACAGATGGTAGGTCAGGCAATTAAGGAGCAACTTGCAGATTGCCCCTACCTGTAATTAGCTAAGCTGTGGAAGTTATTTGTTTTTGCCCTGTAGCCTTTGCTACGGGGCTTTCTGCATTCTAGGGAATGATTATGGCGAAAAAAGAAATTTTACCGGCAAAATATAATAAGCTCCTTGGCAAGGCGATGCATGATTATGCCATGCTTGAGGATGGTGATAGGGTATTGGTGGGTCTGTCCGGTGGTGTTGACAGTATGGTCCTTGCCTGGATTTTGCATTTTTGGCAAAAGAAGGCACCCATCAGCTACCAGATAGAGACTATTACCGTTGACAATGGCTATTGGCGATCAAGCAAGGGGGCTACCGATCCCCAACTCTCTATTGGACCCCAGATGGAGAAATTTGGCATTACCCATCGGGTGGTAGATGCCTGGGCCCTGGCTCGGGAGGAGATGACCTGCTATCTTTGTGCCCGTAATCGTCGAAATCAACTATTTGATATTGCCCGTGCTGAAGGCTTTAATAAGATCGCTCTCGGTCATCATAAGGATGATCTGTTGGAGACCTTTATGCTCAACTGTCTTTACAGCGGTAACATTTCAACCATGGTGCCTCATCAGAAACTCTTTGCCGGAAGACTGGGAATAATCAGGCCCATGGCCTATCTGGAAAAAGAGCATGTACAGGAACTTGCCGGTCTTGCAGGCCTTTTACCCGTGAAAAATTACTGTCCGCTTTCGGATCACACCCGCCGGGAAAAGGTCCGTAAGATCCTTGCACATATTTATGAAATTGAGCCAGATGCTAAAAAGTCGATGTTTGCGGCCCTGGGCAACGTCCGGGGTGACTATCTATTGTAAGATGGGGCTACGGTGGCAAAAAGGTCCCCCCTCTGTATAAAAAACTCCTTGCGTGGCGGAGAGAACTGATTATAACATGGCCTATTTTACCATTGGAGCGTGGCTTGAGAGGCTTTTCTCTTATCGCCGGCTGTTTTGTAGATTAATTAAAATGAAATGGCGGTTACGCCTTTAACAGTTATCTTATAGTTTGTCTTATTTACGAGATAATTTCTGTTGAGCCCTGGGCTTAGCTCTATTTTATAGAAAACATAACGGGAATATTATGAGACAACGTATAACAGAGTTGCTTGTGGCAAAGGCAGAAGAGCAGGTGGTAACTGTAGCAGGCTGGATTCGCACCCGACGAGATACCGGAGATTTTTCCTTTCTTGAGGTGAATGATGGTTCCACCCTGATAAATATGCAGGTTATTGCCGACAAGAGCCTTGGCAATTATGAGGAAGAGGTAAAAAAACTGAGCACCGGATGTTCCGTGATGGTTGAAGGGGTTCTGAAAGAGTCTCCGGCAAAGGGGCAAAGTGTTGAGGTACACGCCTCTTCGGTGACCGTTGTTGGTTGGGCAGATCCAGAGACCTATCCTCTGCAGAAAAAACGACATTCCCTGGAGTTTTTGCGTGAGATAAGCCATCTACGTCCACGTACCAATGCCATTAGTGCCGTTGCCCGGGTGCGTTCACGGCTCTCCTATGCGGTGCATAATTTCTTTCAGGAGAAGGGCTTTACCCAGGTTCATACTCCTATTATTACCACCAGTGACTGTGAGGGGGCGGGAGAGATGTTTCAGGTAGCTGCCACCGGTAAGGATGGCCATTTCTTTGGCGCTCCGGCTGGACTTACCGTAAGTGGTCAGTTGCAGGCTGAGGTTTACGCCACCGCCCTGGGTGATGTCTATACCTTCGGCCCCACCTTTCGTGCAGAAAACTCTAACACCAGTCGTCACCTTGCAGAGTTCTGGATGATTGAACCCGAGATGGCCTTTTGTGATCTGCAGGGGGATATGGAGGTGGCAGAGGAGATGTTGAAGTATGTGCTGGCAGATGTGCTGGAGCACTGTGTAACGGATATGAACCTCTTTGATAAGTTTATCTCCAAGGGGATCATTGAACGTCTCCAGTCTGTTCTGGCGCATGATTTTGCCCGTGTGACCTATACCGAGGCTGTGGATCAGCTTCTTGCCTCGGGACAGAA
This sequence comes from Desulfotalea psychrophila LSv54, assembly GCF_000025945.1. Classification (GTDB taxonomy): domain Bacteria; phylum Desulfobacterota; class Desulfobulbia; order Desulfobulbales; family Desulfocapsaceae; genus Desulfotalea; species Desulfotalea psychrophila. Next base: position 1,486,560 of record NC_006138.1, read on the forward strand.
ATTTGATTTTGCCGTGAAATGGGGGATTGATCTTCAGTCTGAGCATGAGCGTTATCTGACCGAACAGGTATACAAGAGGCCCCTGATTGTAACGGATTATCCTGCTGCCATTAAACCGTTTTATATGCGTATGAATGAGGATGGCAAGACCGTTGCTGCCATGGATATTCTGGTGCCGGGTATTGGTGAGTTGGTGGGTGGTAGTCAGCGTGAAGAACGCTACGATCTGCTCGCTGAGCGGATGGAGGCAGCAGGTCTTGATCTGGAAGAATATGGGTGGTATTTGGATCTTCGTAAGTATGGTACAGTGCCCCACGCGGGTTTTGGCCTCGGTTTTGAGAGACTGGTTCAGTTTGTCACAGGCATGGCTAATATCCGCGAGGTAATACCCTTTCCGCGCACCCCGGGTTTTGCCCCCTGCTAGAGAGGCCTTTTTTGCGAGATTCCGCCCCATGGCGTGGCTGGGGCGGTAGTAGCTGATAGAGAATAAGAATGCGGGCACAATCTTGCAGTCTATTTCTAGAAATGAAATGTAGAGAGGAGTTTGTTTTGAGCAAGGGCCCAGGTGTAGAGAAGATGTTTGATGCTATTGCCGGACGTTATGACCTGATGAATAAGGTGATGACCATGGGCCAGGATCAGCGTTGGCGTAGGTTTGTTGTGGCCAAAGCAGGAGACCCGGGTGCAGGGCAGGTTCTGGATCTTGCCACGGGCACCGGTGATATTGCCGCATTGATGCACAGGTCCTATCCAAGGGCCCAGGTAACAGGCGGAGATTTTTCCCGGAATATGCTCGAGGAGGCGAAGAAGAGGTTTGCGGGCCAGGGCATTGATTGGCAGGTCTGTGATGCCAATAAGCTTCCCTTTGCAGACAATACCTTTGAGGCCGTAACCTTTGGTTATTTGCTGAGAAATGTTGATGATGCCTCTTCGGTTCTGGCCGAAGTGTACCGCGTGTTGAAACCGGGTGGGCGTTGTGTCTGTCTTGATACCACACCCCCTGCTAAGAATATTATTTACCCCTTTGTTCAGTTTTACTTCCGTTACGGAATCCCTCTATTGGGCCGGATGATAGCCGCCGATGAGGCAGCTTATGCCTATTTGAGTGGCTCGACGATGGAATTTCATTCTGCTGAGGTGCTTGCCGATCTTTTTCGTGGGGCCGGTTTTGTTGATGTCCATTATAAGAAATTTATGCTGGGAACGATCGGAATCCATTGGGGAGTGAAATAATGTTTGGTGAAGGAAGGCTAGATGCAAAGTTGTTGCCTGTGCGTGAGATCCAGAAGACTCTGTTTGAGATGTTTATCGCCAGTGTTGCCCATCATTCAGATAATATTGCCTATATATATAAGGTTAACGGTGAAGAGCTGCGGGTAACCTATTCAAAGCTCTTTGAGGATGTGCTTCTGTTGAGCAGGGCCTTTAAGAGGCGGGGCTTGGGCAGGGGCGATAAGGTGATGCTCCTCTCGGACAACCGTTATTCCTGGATCGTTACCGATCTTGCCCTTCTCTCCCTCGGGGCGGTAAATGTCCCCCGCGGCTCGGATACCCCCACTCAGGAACTTGAGTTCATTGTTGAACATTCTGAGAGTGTTCATCTGATTGTGGAGAGCAGTAAGTTGCTTGATCTGCATGCTGATTATATCAAGAGATGCCGACAGATAAAAGACATCTTCATTATGGTGGCAGGAGAGGTGCATACCCTCTTTGGTCGTACCTATTCCTATCAGGATCTGCTTGCCAATCGTCAGTATAGCGAAAAAGATGTGAATAATTTTCTGGAAGAGGGTTATTCCTCTACCGAAGATGATTTTGTTACCATAATCTATACTTCAGGTACTACAGGGGTGCCCAAGGGGGTCCAGCTCAGCAACAAGAACATTATGCATAATGTTGATTGTTTGCCGGGGATTATTCGTCTTACCGAGGAAGATCTGTGGCTCTCCATTCTTCCCAGCTGGCATATTTTTGAACGTACTGCCGAGTATGTTGCCCTTGCCGCCGGGACAACCCTCGTCTACTCCACGGTGCGCACTCTGGTCCAGGATCTGGAGAGATATAAACCGACCCTGTTGGCCACCGTGCCTCGGGTATGGGAATCTCTCTACTCCAAGGTGGACTCAGGGGTACGTAAAAAAGGAGCAATGGCCTATAGAATCTTTACTTCTCTTATCTGGTGTTCTTCCACTTATCGACGTAACAGAAGGGAATTTCTTGATCGGCTGCCAGTTTTTGCAAAGCCTAATTCCCTTGTTCGGTTTGGCCAAAAAGGTGTGGCTTTGGTGAAGATGTTGTTCCTTTATCTGCCCTATCTTTTTGCCGAGAAAAAGCTCAATGTGGTGCGCCAGCGTTTTGGTGGCAGGCTACGCTTGGCGATCAGTGGTGGAGGTAGTCTTGCCGATTACCTTGAAGAGTGGGTTGATGCCGTTGGTATTCGTATTGTTAATGCCTATGGGATGACCGAGTGTTCGCCTGCTATTGCCGGACGTGGACTCGACTGTCGGGTCTATGGAACGGTTGGCGCAGGTGTTACCAATACCCGGATTCGCTTGGTTGATGATGATGGCCTTGAAGTCTCTCAAGGAAAAGAGGGGTTGATTGAGGTTGTGGGCGATCAGGTTATGGGCGGTTATTATAAAAACGATGTGGGGAATATCGAGTCTTTTACCGATGATGGTTTTTTTAGAACCGGTGATCTCGGACGAAGGACGATCAGTGGTGATCTGGTCCTAACCGGTCGGGCCAAGGATATTATTGTTCTCTCCAGTGGGGAGAATATTGACCCCAGCCGGATTGAGAGTGCTATCTCTGTTTTTCCCTTTGTTCAGGATGCTATTTTGGTTGGGCAGGACAAGAAAGGACTCGGTGCCCTCCTTGTTGCCGACAGAGAAGAGTTGCTAAAGTATGCCGATAGCAGATTTTCTCATCTGCGTAAAGCCAGTCAAGAGCTTCTCAAGGATAATAAGGTGCTTGAACTGATTCGCAAGGAGATGAACGATAAGCTCCGGCCTAAGCAGGGGTTTAAGTCCTATGAAAAGTTGCATAAAATTACTTTCTTAGAAAAGGAATTTAAGCTCGGTGAAGAGCTGACCAATACCCTGAAAAAGAAACGTCATGTTATAGAAAAGAAATATCACAAGGTTATCAACGATTTGCTCCATTAATGGAGATGTTACTCATTCATTTTCTTTTACTCAAACCTACGCACCCCCTCTTGTTCTCCCCCTCGCCAAGGTGGAGAGACTTTCAGCAGAAATATGGCAACAGACGAAGCCTCTGCTCTTGCCCAATCTCCTCTTTTTTGCCCTTTCTCGCATCTTTTCTGCTTTTAGCCCCTCTCCTTGGCGAGGAGAGGTTGGGTGAGGTGCGTTCGTGCCGGAGGCAATTTCCTCCATTCCGTCAACTCTTATCAAGGGAGCAGGTCGCTCGGAACAATAACTGTTTGTCGATTTTCAAAAGGTCTCACCTTTTCAATGCCAAAACCCATAAGAGATGGGGGCATTTAAGCGTTACAGTGTACTACATATCTGCAAAGCGATAGCTGCCGATAAGAAAATAATGGTAGAGGTAAAGGCTAAAGGAAAAAAGAGGCCCTACCCGTTGTAGGGAAACCCTAAGCTTGCGCTCATGGGAGAATAAACACATGCAAAAAGCCTAAAAACCAGAACATTGGCGCAATATACATTTGTATAAAGCCTCAAACATTCAGTAGTCGACCAATATACAAATGTATAAAGCCCGAAACACCCAGGAGTGGAGCAATATACAGATGTATAAAGCCTGAAACATCCAGGAGTGGAGCAATATACAAATGTATAAAGCCTCAAACATCCAGGAGTGGACCAATATGTAAATGTATAAAGCCTCAAACACCGAGGAAACACAATATGCAAATGTATAAAGCCTGAAACATCCAGAGTGGACAATATACAAATGTATAAAGGGTGAAACTTGAGTCTCGACCAATGTACCCGTGCATAGGGTGAAAACTGCCGAGGTTGACCAATGTACGAATGTCGAGAGGCTTGAAAGATGGGGAATGGCTTATCTAGAGGATCTTATCTTAGGTGAGATGGAGGACTCTCTTCTTATTTATGCAACAAGGCCGCATTGGTGTTAAAGAATTGATTATCTTTTCAAATTCACACATATTTATTTTCCTGATGGATAATGCTCATTAAAGCTAACTCCTCATTAAGAGGCAAAAAATTGTTGGCCAAAATCAGCGAGGCACGAGCATGGCCAACTGTTTTTGTCCTTTTGAATGACTTGTTATAAACCGTTTTCACGTGTGCTCATTAAAAAAGCCTTAAACCTAATAATGTTAGGAGTTTCATTGCGTTTCAGCATCGAATACTCTGTGAGAGCATCAGTTATAGCCATAAAAGAATCCAGTTTTAAGTTTAAATAGGCAAAACGATCTGCTTTATTATCCATGTGTTTAATAGAATTTTTCGGGCGCTTATCTTCTTTTTTGATAGCTGTTCTATTAATTTGTTCATCTATAAATTTAGCTGCTTGATCTAGTATCATAGTAGTAAAATCTTGCCCGCCGTTTATTCTTAGCCATTTACCATATATTTCTTGAGCAGCTCCAGCTAAATGCAGCGCCGAAAAATATTTTTGACCATCTAGATATGATTCAATAGCACTCTCTAACATTTCATCTGCAATAGTTAATTTATCAAACTTTTCCATGGGATTCCGATAGGTTTATAACGGCAGAAATCAGGCGCCGACCAATGGATTTACCGCGTCAGCGCCCCATACCCCTTCCCGTTGCCTGAATTAATTTGTTGTGTGTTTTAGACCACTGACTTATTGTAAACTTAAGTCGCTCTAATAAATCATCATATGTAATGATGTCGATTACATTTTTGTATTTTCTTTTAATAACTTCAAAATCTTGCACCTGCTCATGTGTCATACCCTTTTTACGACCCATAATTATAATGCCGCTTGGATTTGTTATTTTTATTTTGAAGTTCTCTGGCAATTCGTCTTTGTAGTGCTCTGTTAATTTTTCCTCTCCTTTTTTACCCCATTTATTTAAATAGAAAATATACTTCTCAATTTGCATTACCGTACCAGAAAGTTCTCTTAGCGGTATGTAGTTGTCTCTATAAGTTCTTGTAGTAACTATACACTTGTCGAAGGGCTTCTTTATTTCGATAATGTCTGTATTTCCGCTGGAATCTATTAGTAAATAGTCGATTTTTCGATCCGCTTTGTTATAGGTATCCCTGACAGGAGCTTCCTTGAATGCATGTATATATTTGGGATATAGCAGTAGTATAATTTGCAGCAATTCCTCCTGCCATTGAGCTTCAGTATAAGAAACTTCATCCTCAAGCATAGAATTAAGCTTTTCAGAAATGCTTGTAAATTTAATTAGTTCGAGATTTGAAAAATCATACTGAAGATTAGCTCCCTTTCTACCATTTTTTTTATTTAAATATTGTTGATAACGTTCCTCATAGTCGTCATTAATTTCTATGTATGAAGATAAAACGCCACTGATCCTTGCTGAAACATATTTATTTAGTTCATTTGTATTGGGAAATGTTTTCAATAAACCATAATAAACCGGCATTGAGATCGCGTCTTCTTCGTCACCACCTATATAAATGGGACGATTTACCATGTTATCTATTTTGGGAAATATTGATATGTTACGTTCCGCGACAAAAAACCTACGTTCTAGTTTTATATCTTCATGCACATATAGATCGTGTTTTAAAGATAAAATATCCTTCGGGAAGCGATAGTATTCCCCATCCTTAACAGCAACTTCAAATTCAACTGGAGCCTCTTCGTCTTCTTTATTGAAAGCAGAACTAAGATTCTTTTGGCTAAACTTGAAGACTTTACTAATTGTAACTCTGCCTGATTTATCCAATTCGTGATAGACCCAATTATGCGTGGGATAATCGCTTGAGTAGCAGAGTAAGATTTTGTTATCTAATTCCTTAAATTTAATCATATATTTGGGTTGCTCGCATTGAGACATAATGACCCGAGGTGAGCCACGAGATTGTTTTGTGATTTGGGCACCGTGTACAGGTCCTGGATTGAAAAATGGTCGCAGTCGCTTCCCTTATTGCTGGGGACTTAGCTCCGGGGCGACAAATTTTTCTTTAAAACTGCTGTTTATCTCCTCTGGTAACATAATGGAGGAGCAGATGGAAGACAAGCTTATTTCACTCCTGAGCCTAGCTTTAACTCTATGGAAAGTGGCAGAGTCTCTTATGGGGAGACCTCTACTCATTCGTAACGGAGAAAAGATGTTACTCTTCGAATATTAGATATTTATCCTGCTATAGCACTAAGGCAAACTCTTGCTACGATCGCCCCTTTTTATTAAGGGGGTAGCTGCTCTCTCGGTAAAAAATAAACATTCCAGAGGCAATGATGATGCCAGCGCCCAGCAGGGTTTGGGCACCAGGGAATTGCCCAAAAAGTAGCCAGCCAAGAATGGTGGCACTCACTATTTCGAGATATTGAAAGGGGGCAAGAACATTGGCATCTGCTTTGGTGAAGGCGATGGTTAAAAGTTGATGGGAGATAAGGGAGCTGGCGCCAACACCAAGAAAAAGGAGGGCAACCTCAGTCGTTGGCCAGGAGAGTTCAAAGAGCGGCAGTGAAAATGCATCTCCTAGTAAGGTTATGGGTAAAAGAAAGAGAGTTGCACCCATGCTTGCGTAGAACTGCATGGCGTTGACACTCTCTCCTCTTTTACTCTGTTTTCTCGTTACAATAAGATATAGGGCAAAAAAGGTTGCGGTGAGAAAGGGGAGGATGGCGGTTGCACCAAAATTTGTGAAGCTGGGGCCGATGATGAAGAGGGCGCCGGCAAAGCCAATCAAACAGGCTGTTATTCGTGCAATACCAATTTTTTCTTTAAGAAGTACGGCGGAAAAGAGGGTTAAGAGGAGGGGTTCTGCAAAGAAGATAGCAATGGCATCGGCCAGAGGCATTTGGGTAATTGCGGCGATAAAGCAAAGAGATGCCACTGCATTGAGAATACCTCGCAAAAAATGGGTGGCCAGCAGAGGGAGCTTAGGGATTTTAAGTTCCCGGTAGGCAAAGGGAAAAAGCAGTGCACCCTGTAAAGAAAAACGGACTAAGGCAATTTCACCGGGGGAAACATAGGCTGTCAGAACCTTACTTATGGCATCAATAACCGGAAGCAGCAAGGCTGCTGCTATCATAATAAGTAATCCTTTTTGCTGTGACTTTCTTTCCTCCATGCCTCCTCCTTAAAAAGTAAATAGGAGGAGGGTACTGTAGGAGTAACGGATTCGCAACAGGAGAAAGTTGGTTAGTATGCTTTCGCCTCACTTTAGTAAATCTTGGCTTGGTCCTGTTGGGCCTGGCTATTTTTAGTTGCCGCTATGATAATTTCGTTAATGCTCTTGGCATAGGAAACATTTTTAGGAGCAGTCACCCTATCAAAGGATGTTCTATGCTCTGCTTGAGGATCATAGAAAAAGATATAATCGCTACCCTGGTTTTCCAGAAGGTCTGTCAGGACAATTTTAAGGTTACTGTTTTCTTTGTTGAGGGGGTCAACTCGGACAAAGGCTGTTCCCCATACCTGTCGTATCTGTTCAATCTCTTCGTCGGAAATATTCTCTGCTGCTGCTGTAGTGGTGATAAGGGCCGCGGAGCTGGATCTTTCTTTGCCTACTTTTATCTCGTCTCCAACCCTTATTTCGCCGCCCTCTTTGACAATGGCAAAAATACCTTCGCGGGGCATAACGCAATCACCTGCCTGATGGAAAATGGCGCATGGTTTGTGACAGATCTTGCCCAACTGGGAGATGATAAGTTTGCTCTTGCCAATTGTGAGATGGCTTCCCACGGGCAGGGCCGTAAGGTTTATTCCCGTTGTGGTGAGATTCTCTGCAAAATTACCTGCCACCACATCAAGTCCCTTTTCTCTCATGGAATCGATACTTTCCTGGGCGAGGAGGCTTACCTGGCGATGCCATCTGCCACCGTGGGCATCGTCTTGTAGGCCAAAGGCCTCAATAAGTTGAATGGAATGCACATTTTTTTTTCGAACACCCTTGCGATTACTTATGGAAATTGCTGAAATGATGGACATGATAGGCACCTTTTGTGAGAAGAAGAGCTTACACCTCTTCTGAGGGTTTTTGAGAATTCGGCATTAGGAAATAAGGTATCTATTTTAGCTGTTTTTGCAAGAGGTGATGGGACTGAAGAGGGGATTTGTAAAAAAAATATGATGGTTCCAGGTCATGGAGGATAAAGGTTTTCGTAAAGATTGGGGGGGCAGGAGGTAGGAGTGGGTAAAATAGGCAATTATTATAATCTCTTCTTTTGTATTTGGAAATAAAATTGTTGATTTTTATTTTTTCTCTGTCGAATTTGTTGCTAGAGACAATAACTCCCTAGTTATAGTTATATAAAAAGCCTATAATGAAGCATTAAGTTGAAACTGATTTTTGCTGATCAATAATAACAATTACAAGTGGAGACCTGTTATGAGCATTATAAGAAATGTAGACTGTGTCGTTACCCCTATAGATTTTTCAGATAATTCTGAAATGATAGCAAAATCTGCAGCCTATATGGCGGGTAAATTTGGTGCATCATTACACCTTGTCTTTGTCGTACAGAATTTTGAAGATTATTCTGGTTTCTTTGTTCCTCAGATGTCAATGCCCAGTCTTGAAAATGAACTGCTTGAAGGTGCCATGAAGAAGATGGAGGCCTTTTGCGAAAAACTTCAACCAACCTTGGATGAAAGTGGTATTAGTGATGTGAAGAGTAAGGTTCTGACCGGCGATGTTGCCGAGCGCATTATTGAGTACGCCGCAGGGGCAGATGCGGGCATGATTATTATGGGTACCCATGGCTATAAGGGACTTGAAAAGATTATGTTTGGTAGTGTGGCGGGTAAGGTTGTCCGTGCTGCCGGTTGCCCTGTCTTAACCATTAATCCCTATAAGTGCAGCATGAAAGAGTAGTCCTACTTTGAGATGCAGGCAGTAAGGTTTGATGGCAAGGAGATGCTCTTTTGAGTTCTCTTTGCTTTTTTTTTGTACAGAGGATAATTATGACTCCAGGTGTGAAACAGGTAAAAAAAGCGGGGATGAGCTATAAACTCCATGAGTATAAGCATGATGTGCGAGCAGAATCCTACGGGCTTGAGGCAGCAGAAAAACTTGGGGTTGCTGTGGAGAGGGTTTTTAAGACTCTGGTGGTGGAGGATGGGGATGGCAATATGGCCGTTGCCATTATTCCTGTCTCTTGTTCCCTTAACTTGAAAAAAATGGCCATGGCTCTGGGTGTTAAAAAAATAAATATGGCCGACAAGGTTCGGGTACAAAAGACAACGGGTTATGTTCTGGGTGGGGTAAGTCCTTTGGGACAAAAAAAGCGTCTGCCAACCGTACTGGAGAGTTCAGCCCGGGAGATTGCCACCATCTATGTCAGTGCCGGTAAGCGTGGCCTTGATATTGAGCTTGCCCCGGATGTACTTGTAACTCTGCTTGGGGCAGCCTTTGCAGACCTCTCGTCTAGCTCTTAGTCCTCCTCACAAAAGAGAAGGAGGTGCCCCTGCGCACCTGTCTCTTTTCTCTTCTCCAGTAAACTGCCGCAACTTGCGTCCTCAAAGGAGTAGATATCGATACGTTTGCGTCCATACTTCTCACGGGGAAAGGCAACCTCTATTGCCGCATTCCACAGGGCGATGTCTTCATAGTTTTGACCCTGAACTAGCGCCTCAATTCCTTCCAAGAGAGAGCTGTTCTCTTCCTTAAAGGCTGTGATCCTCTCAATGGATTCAAGGGACTCCCATCCCGTGATTGCAGGGAGAGCAATGGCGAAACTGGGCTTGATGAGGCTCTCTGTAAGGGTGTTATAGCTATCGAGCATTCTCTCTGCTGCATCTCTGTTATCGGTTATAAAGATGTCGATAGTCTTAAATCTCTCCTCACTCCTCTGGTAGAGTGTCTTCCAGGCCAGGAGGCGATTTTGTACTGCCCCTGAACCCTGACTGACCATGTTTTTCTCCAGTAGCTGCAGGTCGGCTAAGGGGTTTTCTTCCTCGTCGATGAACTCTCCGTGCAGGTTTTGGAGAAGTTCAAGCTCATATCCTTCCAGGAGGCTGAGGTTACGGCTGAGCTCCTCCTCTTCTCTTTCCAGCAGTTCTGCAAGTTTAAGTACCAGGCGTGCCTGCCAAATTTCGGTGCCTTCTTGAGATGTCAGGTCGTGCCCACCCAGCAGTGAAGAGATAATGTCTCCCCGTGACTCCGGATGAGCCTTGTTTTTTGCTGAGAGTGCGGCCAAGCTAAGGCTTGAAAGTTGGGCCGCATAATCATCTTTGCGTGTACCTATATCCCTTACAAGGTGTAAAAATCTTGCCCGATTATCACCAAGAGGGCAGGGAGTATATGCTTGACAGAAATCATTTTTAATGAAACTATCGTTGAGATCTGTATCGTGACTGATGGTGCTATCCTCAATCGGTTGAAGCAGATAAATGGTAGCGGGAAGCAGGAACATGGGATACTGCCGCGCCGAATAGATGGCAGTTCCTGGAAAATATAAGGTCTTTAGAGCACACATATGAAAAGTCTCACCAATACGTTATCGTTTTATGCTTCGATTGTTGTTTATTTGATCTTTAACCTTCGTCTGCAGGGGAATGGTGCAGGAGGAATCGATGCACTTTCTAGTTTTCAGGCCACGGCTCTGCAGATTGGGCAGACAGCACCATATATTGCAGGGTTTACATATTTTATTATTGCCATTTTACAGTATATGTCAGGGGGGGACAAGGTACCCTGGGATCGCAGAGTGCGGCTTTTTATGGCCCTTGGTATTCTCGGTGGTCTGTTTATGGGCATTTATGAATATGCAGGTGTTATTGAATAGACTGATTGTACCTGCCTAATTCTGTTCTGTAAATGAACAAAGTTTCTTTTTTTCAGAGGTTTATTTCTTACATTTTTTCGGCCCCTTCCTGCTCTTGTGAGAGAGGTAAGGGGTTTTGTCTCTTGTAGCTCCTATTAAGGGTGTCCCATGTTGCATCTTCATATATCTAACCACACCGAAAAGCTTCTCGAAATCTTAGCGGCCATTATTAAAAGAGAGGGCCGCGCCAATCTCTTTGCCAGAGAAATTTTTTTAATTCAGAGCCCGGGGGTGGAGAGGACTGTCTGTCAGTATCTGGCCGATGAGTTTAAGAGCTGGTGTAATTTTGATTTTCTCTTGCCTGCTGGTTTGTTGCGAAAAATAGCCTCAAGCCTCTATGTTGATCTTGAAACAGATCTCTTTGCCAGCCAGACGACCGTCTGGCGACTTGAGGCCCTGTTGCGGGATATTGATGAGGATATTTATCTGCCCTTGAAAAAATATGTAAGCGGCGAGGTGGCGGAGCTGAAAAGATATCAACTTGCCGGTCAGATAGCTCAGCTCTTTGATCAGTATCAGCTGATGCGTCCCAGCATGCTTGCCCGTTGGCGACTTGGCCAGAGGGTAACGGAGGAGGATTGCGAAATATGGCAGATGCATCTCTGGCAGAGACTGGTGGAGGAGTTCCCCGCTGCCCGGCATCAGGGAGAGATCTTAGAAAATATTATTGAAACATTGGAAAAAGAAGAGTGCCAACGTCGTCTGCCCAGGCGGATCTTTGTCTTTGGACTCCATACCATGGCCCCGCTCTTTTTAAAGTTCCTGCAGGCCCTGTCCTCCCGGACCGAGGTGCATCTCTTTCTCCTCTCCCCCTGCAGAGAATATTGGGGTGAGGTGGGGAGGGGAGGCGATCGTCTTCTCTCTCTGGAGGGCATAAGGGATTCGGGTGTCGATCTCTCTTCCTATGAGGAGGAAGAGCCTCAGCAGTTACTGGCCTCTCTTGGTCGGCAGGGCCGGGATTTTCAGCAGATGCTGGTGGCGTCCGCTGGTTATAGTATAGACTCTGCCCTCTATCAGGGCTTAGGTGCTGGCTCTCCCCCCTCTCTTCTCCACGTCCTACAGGGGGATATTTTAGAGAGGGGCAGACTGGCGGTTACGGCAGCAAGAGACGATTCCCTTCGCATTGTCTCCTGCCATTCGCCTCTGCGGGAACTTGCTGTGCTCAAGGATCATATTCTTGACCTGCTCTATAAGGATGCCAGCCTGCAGCTACGGGACATTGTGGTGATGGCCCCTGATATTCAGGAGTATGCCCCGCTCATTCCCGCCCTCTTCGCTGACATTCAGTACTCCATAGCCGATCGTGCCACGGGACAGCGCAATACGGTGATGGCTGTCTTTCTTGATTACCTCAACCTCTTCTCGGGAAGGTTCGGTTGGAGTGAGGTTCTTGATCTGCTTCGTTCGGAGCATATTTATTCCCAGTTTAGCCTTGGTGAGGGGGATTTTGATCTCCTGCAGAAGTGGGTGACAGAATCCGGTATTCGCTGGGGACTTTCAGCGGAGCAGAGGCAGGAGCTCGGCCTACCTCCCCTGGAGCTGAATACCTGGTTGGCTGGCTTGCAGAGGCTGCTCCTGGGCTTTGCCATGTCCGCCGATACCATGGTGGAGGGGGTTTTGGCCTACAGCGATATCGAGGGCAATAGTGCTCAGGCACTTGGCGGTCTTTGCGAATTTCTTCAGGTGTTACAGGGGGGACAAGAGCTCTATACCACTCCACGTCTTCTCCATGAGTGGGCAGAGTTGCTCCAGGGGGATGCGGAGCGTCTCTTTGGCGGTGAAGAAAATTCTGCCCATCAGGAACTACAGCAGATTCTGGCAGGGCTTGGCCGGGGCAGGGAGTATCAGGGCGTCCTTCTCTACAGTCAGCCCATTGCCTTTCAGGTGGTTATGGCCTGGCTCCAGCAGGCCTCTGCCCAGGTTGGTTCCAGTGCAGGCTTTCTCCGGGGGCAGTTGACCTTCTGTTCTATGTTGCCCATGCGCTCTATTCCCTTTCGGGTGATCTGCCTTTTGGGGCTTAACGAGGGTAAGTTTCCCAAACAGGATAAGCAGGCGACCTTTGATCTCCTCGCCAGCAAACCCGAGCTGGGTGATCGCTCGCCAAGAATTGACGATCGTTATCAGTTTCTTGAGGCCCTGATCTCCGTGCGTGACTCTCTCTATCTGAGTTATGTGGGGAGATCGATAAAAAATAATGGCGAGATTCCTCCCTCGGTTGTTCTCTGTGAACTGCTTGATCTGCTGGAGTGTAAATTTGCCATTAAGCCTGAGGATATTGTGGTTGAACAGCCCCTCCATCCCTTTAGTTCAAAATATTTTGAAGGGAGAGCTGACCTCTTTAGCTATAACGAGAACTGTCTTACCCTGGCCCAAAAGATCTATGGTGGTGGTGGCGGGGAGGAGCGTCCATGGTGGTCGGGGAACCTGGGACGACCTCAGGAGAACATCTACCTGGCCGATATGGTCTCTTTTTACAAGAACCCCCAACGTTGGTTTGTGAGCAGAAGTCTTGAGATTCGTCTGGGTGCCAGTTCGGATCTACCCGACGATACAGAGACCTTCTCTGCCTCGGGCCTTGATCGTTATCTGTTGGAACAGGGTTTGGTAGAGGATCTGCTGGCAGGTAGAGAGGTGGCAGATATCTATCATGGTCTGGCCATAGAGGGGCGCTGGCCCCAGGGGACTCCGGGGAGCCTCCTCTTTAAAAAACTCCTGACAGAGTTGGACGAATTTACCAACAGCATTCGTCAGATAGATCCCGGCCCGATTATCCAGACCCTTCCCATTGATCAGCGTATTGGCCCCTATCGTCTTTTGGGGAAGGTTGCCCTGCGCCAGAATGGGATTTTTCTCCATCGTTATGCCAATCGTAAGGGCAAAGATCTACTTGAGGCATGGTTATATCATCTGGTGGCGGGAAGGGAGCGACCGGATATTATCACCTGGCTGGTCTGTAAGGATGGGGTGCTGAAATTTTCAGAACAGCCGTCCGAGGAGATGCTCCTTCTCTATCTGGAGCACTTTGCCTTTGGTGTTAATACCCTCTCCTCCTTTCAAGTTGAGGCGGCCTATGCCTATAGTTTGCACTGTCAAAAGAAGAGTAAGAAGACACCGATGCAGGTAGCCGAGGAGACCTTGAAGGGGAGCGTGACAAAGGGGTATGAACCCGAGCTGGCCCTTGCCATCAGCGGTGGAGTGGAGGAGTTTTTGGCGGGAGAATTTGAACGATACTGTATAGAGCTGATGTTGCCTATTTGGGAGTACGCCGATGAGTTATAAAGCAGGAACGCCTGATCCGATTATCTTTGATGTGGCCAAAACACCCATGGAGAGAGGGGTTAATTTTATAGAGGCCAGTGCCGGGACAGGAAAGACCTATGCCATTGGTATGCTGGTCTTGCGGGCCATATGCGAGCAGGATATTGGCATTGATCGTATTCTTATTGTCACCTTTACCCGGGCGGCGGCCGAGGAGCTGCGTTCTCGGGTGCGGGCCCGTTTGGTGGAGGCCCGTGATCTTTTGCAGGGACGGCATGAGGATGCGAGTCTTCGTGCCTGGCAGGAGCATGCGGTAAAGGATGAGGGTGTGGCTCGACGCTTTATCTCTCGTCTGCAGCTGGCCATTGTCAATATTGACCGGGCAGGTATTTTCACCATCCACAGTTTTTGTCAGCGGATGCTCAGTGAGCAGGCCCTGGAAAGTGGTCAGCTCTTTAGGATGGATCTGCTTACCAGTCTCGATGACCTGCGTCTCCGGGCCGCCGAAGATTTTTGGCGTATTCATGTCTACTCCCTGTCTCCCTGGTCTTGTTCTTTGGTAATGGGCCAGTGGTCTTCTCCGGCGGATCTGCTCGCCAACGCCTTTGTCCATCTCCATGGCGATACCCGGATAGAACCAGAGGTGGAAGATATCTCTCTTCTTTGGCAAAATCTCGAAGGAGCCATCGCCAGGATGAAGGAGTGGTGGCTCGGTTCGGGTACCGCCCTGCAGGAGGCCCTGGCCGAGGCCTGTGGCGAAGACAAGTTTAAGAAGGCCTTTGTCGCAGACTTTGCCGGCTCTTTCCGGGCCTGTGAAAAGTTCTTTCTGGGGCAGGCAGAAAAATTTCCGGCAAATCTCTCCTGGCTGACCGTGGCCGGGTTGAAGGTTGAGATAAACGGCAATAAGTTTCGTGGTAAGAAAAAGGATGAGATCGACCCCTTTCTTAACAGCATGGGTCTGCCCGAAATGGCGGCCACGGAGTTACTGGAGCTCAAGAAGCAGCTCTTTATCGGCTACCGTATATTCTTTGCCGGAGAGCTGGAGCGAGGGGTAGGGCGGCAGCTGCAGGAGCATGGCTCCATCTCCTTTGATCAGCTTATTTCCCGTCTCGCAGCTGGGCTCTGCGGTGAGGAGACCCATTTGCAGACGGCCCTGCAAGCCCGTTATGATCTGGCCTTGATCGATGAGTTTCAGGATACTGATAACGAGCAGTGGCATATCTTCTCCAAGCTCTTTGCCTCGAAAAAGCACAGCCTCTACCTCATCGGTGACCCCAAACAGGCCATCTATAAGTTTCGTGGTGCCGATATCTATTCATATTTTACTGCCCGAACCAAGACGGATTATTTTTATAGTCTTGATACGAACTATCGCTCCCACCGGGACCTGGTCCGGGGGGTAAATGGTCTCTTCGCGGGCTCCGATGACCCCTTTCTCTTTAAGGAGGAGGGCCTGCTCTACTATCCGGTCAAATCGGGTAAGAGTAGGGATGTCTACCTGGTTGATGCCGAGAAGAAGCCCCTTGTCCCCTTTGTCTATCTACAGCTTGAGGAGAATGACGATGATAAAAAGGGCAAGTGGAGCTCGGCCCTGGCTAGAACTGCCATTCGCGGGGACATTGTTGCGGAAACTCTCCATCTTCTCTCGATCAGCGAGCCCACCTCCATCCATAAGCTGAACAGGGATGGTCAGTCGATTTATCAGCCCCTTCGTCCTCAGGATATAGCCGTTCTGGTGCGTTCAAATAGTCAGGCCGAGGCCTATCAGCAGGCCTTTTTGCAGGTGGGTGTTCCTGCCATTATTGCCGGGCGCAAGACTATCTTTGAAACCGATGAGAGCCATGAACTCCTGCTCCTTCTGCAGGCAATCATTGACCACGACGACCTACGTCTGCTGAAAACGGCCATGACCATCTCCCTCTTTGCCTGTACGGGGGATGATATCATGGCAATCTGGCAGGATGAGCAGGCGGTGGCGGAGTGGTATAATGTTTTCCTGCAGTGCTATCATCTTTGGTCCGAGCGTGGGGTGCTGACCATGCTCTATTTTCTGGTTGATAGCAAAGAGCTCTTTGCCAATTTGGTCCAGTTCTCTCAGCCGGAGAGACGTATTGCCAACTTTACCCATCTCTTTGAGGTCTTGCAGCAGGCGGAAACTGCTGCCAATTTGGGTCCACGTCAGAGTCTTCTCTGGTTGCGCTCAGCTCTTACGGGGAAACAAAAAAACGATGCCTTTGAACTGCGGCTTGAAAGTGATGAAGAGGCCCTGCAGATTGTGACCATGCACAGCTCAAAGGGGCTGCAGTATCCCGTTGTCTTTTGCCCCGATCTCTACGGCCGCTCTGCCCGTATTAAAAACGAGAAGAACGTTATCTCCTGTCATGATGGTGGCGCTGTTATCGATTTTGGTTCCGAACATTTTTCTGAACGTCGGGAGCGGGCCTGTCGGGAGGAGTTGGCCGAAGATCTGCGACTTGCCTATGTTGCCCTGACCCGGGCCGAACTTCGTTCTTATACCTATTGGGCGGATATAAGTGCCCGGGGCGCCGGGGTAGATGCCTCCCTTAATTCAGCCCTTGGCCATCTTCTCTTTGCCGGTGACGATATTGACTATGAGGAACAGCAGGAGCGTTTAAAGGTGCTTGCCAGAGAAAGTGGCGCTCTCTTTCAGCACGTTTCGGCAGAGCCTGCCACCTGCTCTTCCTATGGCGCAGAGAGGAGAGTAAAGAGCCTGGCTACCCGTCCCCACCGCCCCCGCCTTTTGGCAACAGATTGGCAGATGACCAGTTATTCGGCCCTGGCCTCCCTCGGCGATCATGCCCCCGTCGTTCAGTTTGACAGGGATGCGCTGGCAGATGCGCCGCGTATCGCCTTTGCCGAACTGCCCAAGGGCGCTCGCTTCGGTAATGCGGTCCATGATCTCCTGGAGAAGTGTGCTTTTGCCGATCTTGTCCTACATGCCGATGATCTCCATGTTCAGGGTATGATGGAGCAAAAATGCGAGGAGTACGGTCTGCAGCTCGATCAGGAGCTCTTCACCCAACTCTTTGTCCAGGCGTGTTCCACTCCTCTCTTTGCAGGAGGTTTTTCCCTAGCCGATTTGAGCCGGAGCCGCTGCCTGAAGGAGATGGAGTTTTACCTGCGCCTAGCCCATATTAATTTGGCTGAGATAAACACCATCCTCGCAGATGAGCCGACGGTGCAGGCCATATCTGCTAAAAAGATGAGGGGCTATATGACGGGCTTTATAGATCTTGTCTGTCAGCACGAGGGCAAATACTATGTGGTGGATTATAAGAGTAACTATCTGGGCGAACTGCAGAGCGATTATAGCGGTGATAGTCTGGTGCAGGTAATGGCCGCTCATAATTATGGACTGCAGTACTATATTTACAGCCTTGTTCTGCATCAGCATCTTCAGACCTTTGTTGAGGGATACTCCTATGAGGAACATTTTGGTGGGGTTATGTATCTCTTTGTTCGTGGCATGGATCCGGATATTGCTGGTAGTGGTGTCTTTGCCACCAGGCCTGCCAGAGGGCTCATTGAGGCCCTTGATCGTCTTATTGGCGGAGGAGAAGAGTAATGGCTGATAACTTATTAGAAAAACATTTCACTGAGTTTTTAACGGGTATTTCTGGCTTAGCAGGCGAAGAGGCCCTGAGGTTTTCTGGGATCATCTCTGGCCTGATGCAGCATCTTGCCGGTGGTAGTAGCTGTGTCGAATTGGCGAAGGGGGAGTTGGCTCTGCTCGGCAAAAGTACCCTGAGCACTCAGGTGGCCGGGATTGACGAGACTCCGCTAACGCCTCTTGTCCTCTATGGCAGACGACTCTATCTGCAGCGATACTTTGTCTATGAGGCCCGTCTTGCCCGGCAGTTACTTGACTATGCCTCTGGGCAGTCTGTTCTTCGGATAGATCCCGATCTGTTGGCCGCAACCTTTCCCGAAGAGCTGGACGAGGGTGAAGAAAACCATCAGCAAAAGGCCGCAGAGAAGGCACTGCAGACACCCTTTCTGGTGGTGTCGGGCGGGCCGGGTACGGGGAAAACCACCACCGTTGTTCGTATTCTTGCCCTTCTTCATCATGCCATTGGCCATAAACTTGATGTGGCCTTGGCTGCTCCGACGGGGAAGGCCGCTCAGCGTCTCTATGAATCGATTCTCGGCGGTGCCGACCGTCTACCCGAGCAGCTACGACGGGACGTTGGTGAGTGGCTTCCTGAAAAGGCGGTTACCCTGCATCGGCTTTTGGGGACTCAGTTAAACTCCACCAGATTTCGTCATAACAGAGAAAATCCCTTAGGTTGGGATCTGGTCCTTCTCGATGAGGCGTCGATGATTGATCTGGCCATGATGAGTAAACTTGTCGATGCCCTTAAGCCGGGCGGGCGTCTTATCTTATTGGGTGATAAGGATCAGTTAGCCTCGGTGGAGTCAGGAACTGTTCTGGCCACGGTGATATCCGGGCTTGCCCGTTGTAGCGCTCAGCTGATAAAGACCTATCGGTTCAACGATGAGATAAAGGCCATTGCCATCGCCACCAATGCCGGCAATGGCCATCGTGCCTGGCAGCTGCTGGAGAAGAGAGCTGTTGAGGATTGGCAGGCTTATATAGAGGGTAACTATCGAAAGTATATTAGCTCTGTGCAGATGCTTAGCGGCTCCGGGGCTGAGGATGCCTTTGCCTCACTGAAAAAATTTATGGTTCTCTGTGGCACCCGGAGGGGGAGGAGGGCGGTAGAGGGGATTAATCAAATGGTGGAGGAAGATCTGCTCCGGCAGGGCCTGAGGGGAAGCAATAGCTCTTGGTATATCGGTAGACCTATTTTAATTAGTCAAAATGACTATAACCTCGGCCTCTATAACGGCGATATTGGTATCTGTCTGCCGGATGAGGATGGCATGTTGAAGGTGTGGTTTGAAACGGGCAGTGGAACATTTATCCGTTTTCTTCCTGTTGCCCTTTCAGATTATGATACAGTTTTCGCCATGACGGTACATAAGAGTCAGGGCTCCGAGTTTACAGAGGTGATGATGGTTCTGCCCATCGAGGATAATCCCGTACTCTGTCGGGAGTTGATTTATACCGGGTATTACCCGGGCCAAGGAGTGTGTGCGAATGGTTGCGGAAAAACAGATATTTATTGCTTCGCTTGCCCGTTTTAATCAGCGGCAAAGTGGTTTGGAAGAGATGCTCCAAGAAAGAGACGCAGGTTAGGATGGTGGAGAAATGCAAAGATATTTTGGCGTATTGGCGGCAACAGCCGCCTTTACTATGTGGGGAAGTTTACCTGTTTTTTGGAAGCAGATTGCCATGGTGCCCTCTCTGGAGGTGCTCTGTCACAGGACAGTTTGGTCTCTTGTCCTAACCTTGTTTATTGTCCTGGCCTTTGGCAGGAGACGAAAGGTGGTGGCGGCCATGACGAGGGAAAATGTCAAGATTTTAACCATCAGCGCTCTTTTGGTGGCCGCCAACTGGTTGCTCTCTATCTGGGCGATTAATTCCGGTTATATCGTCGCCACAAGTCTGGGCTATTTTATCAGCCCTCTGATTAACGTTGCCCTGGCCTATCTCTTTTTTGCTGAGAGATTGCGGCGAGCTCAGAGTCTGGCCCTTTTGCTGGCCCTCTCTGCGGTGGTGTATCTTGCCGTATATTACGGAGAATTTCCCTGGATAGCCCTGGGACTTGCTGTCAGCTTTGCCATCTATGGGGCGATGCATAAAAGGATTACCGTATCGGCACTTGACGCTCTCTTTATAGAGACCTTGATACTCGCCCTGCCTGCTGCAGGCTATCTCGTCTGGCTGCAATATAGGGGGATTGGTTCATTCTTTGCTCACGGTACTGAGGTCAGCTTTTTTCTGATGGGTGGCGGAGTGGTGACCACTATTCCTCTGCTCTGTTTTGGCTATGCCGCTCAACATTTACGTCTGGGTACCCTGGGTATTTTTCAATATCTTACTCCAAGTCTCAGCCTTGTTATTGGTGTGTTCCTCTACAGTGAGGCCTTTCCGTCGGAGAGGATGGTGGGCTTTTCTCTTATCTGGTTGGCACTTTTGCTCTATATGGGAGAAGGCTTTTTCCAACGATATGGGCATGCCCGGGCCATCTTAGACAGATAGGTGTAGATCGTTATGGGGGCGCCCTTGTTCTCTGTAGTCAGAACAAATATCTTTGTTTTTATTTATATATGAGTATTCTGCGGGAAAATATTGTCCCCCACCTTGAGCAGTGGCACTTCGGTGCCTGTGACCGAAATTCAGGGGCAGAAATGTAAAGAAAAAACAGATGAGGACGGTGCAAGGATGCAAAGATATTTTGGCGTATTGGCGGCAATAGCTGCCTTTGCCATGTGGGGAAGTTTGCCTATCTATTGGAAGCAGGTGGCCATGGTGCCTGCTCTGGAGGTACTCTGTCATAGAACGGCCTGGTCACTTTTGGTCACGGCAATTATAGTTTTTTCTCTTGGCCGCTGGCGGGAGGTTATGGCCGAGATGAAGAGAGGGGGGAATATAAAAATTCTCCTCAGTAGTGCTCTTTTGCTAGCCGCCAACTGGTTATTATATATTTGGGCGGTTAATTCGGGCTATATCATCGAGGCGAGTCTCGGTTATTTTATAAACCCTCTGATTAATATAGGTTGTGGCTGTCTCTTTTTTGGAGAACGATTGCGCCGAGGTCAGATTCTGGCACTTTTCATTGCAAGCTGTGCTGTGATTTATCTTACCGTCTATTACGGAAGATTTCCGTGGATAGCTATTACCCTTGCCTTTAGCTTTGCCGCCTATGCTGTGGTTCATAAAAAGACGACCGTCTCGGCAGTTAATGCCCTCTTTATAGAAACTGTCATGCTCTTTTTGCCGGCAGTAGCTTATATAGCTTGGCTTCAGTATACGGGGGTGGGCTCATTCTTGCTCCATGGCAGGGCAACAACGTTATTTTTAGTAGGGGCAGGAGTCGCAACCACCATCCCTCTGCTCTGTTTTGGTTATGCCGCCCATAACCTACGACTGGCAACTCTGGGGATTTTTCAATATATTGCCCCGAGTCTCAGCCTTGTCATTGGTATTTTTCTTTACGGGGAAGATTTTCCCGCTCAACGAATGGTGGGCTTTTGTCTTATTTGGCTGGCGATTCTTTTGTATATGGGCGAGAGCTTTTATCAACGCAATAAACAAAATAAGGCTCTAGGTCACGGGGAGTAGTAGTTTTTTACAGAGTTACCCGTGGACAGTTCTACGGGTAACTCTCTTCCTACCTAGAGCAGTTTTTCTGCACCTGCATAGACCTCTTCAATCTTGAGTGCCGTTGCCGCATGGCCAGGATGCTTTACTGGATTCCAGCTCTTCATATCTGTAAAAATAGGGCCTTCGGTGTGGTACTCAATGCTGCCCTTCACCTGGTATGCCTTTCCCTCTTTTGTAATGAAAAGGATCGATCCCTTGCTGCCAGCAGTTATATTTTTTAATGTCTTAGAAAAATAATTGTTGGCAACAACCAGGGTCTCTTCGTTGTACTTTGACACACAGGTGGCATAAATTGAATTAGGCATTCCGGCTGCGTCGACGGTAGTGAGGATAATTGCCGCTTCTCGATTGTCCCAGGCACTGCTTACTTTTTCAGGTAGTGTGGCCATTGTTTCTCCTTGGTATCTATTCTGTCTTAAAATGTTTTTTTTCTGCCTCAGCTATGGCAGGGGTAGAAAAATTAGTAATCCATTGCTTCCTAAGGGGCAAGTGGAAATGTTCTGTGAAATTAAAGGTTTTTGCTCTTTTTGTCAAAGAAGATATCGGGAGAGAGAAATATTTAAATCTCGGTCGTTATGTCATTCTGTTGTTGAGGGAACTTTTCTCTTTATGAATGTGAATTGACTTTGTCATAGAGACCTGAGTTATTGGAATAATCTCCATTGTTATTCGACTGAGCTTTTCCACATTTTGCCATTATGACCGATTTCCTGATGTTGATTGTCCTCATGATATTGCTGATTTCCAGATTAGCATTGATGATGAGAACGGAGATCTTACGGTGATGTTTTTTCCGGAAAAGCGAGGGGCACATAATCACGGCATCGAAATAAAAACGGTTCGCGACTGCAATTAATTTTTGCATGGATTAGTTGTAACGTGAGGATTTTTGTCCGTTTTGCGCATAATTGTGTAAACAGGGCTATCATGGTTTGTTTGCCTTTTTGCTACTGCCTTGCAGGGCAATTATTTGATTTATAAGGAAAAAAAGTTGCATCGAGGCCATTGGCCGGCTAGGATGTCCTTGGTTTTGAAGACAACTGAGGGTTGGGCTGGCTTTTTTTCTTAGGGGCGGCTGATTGATTTAGGCGTTTCACGGAGAAGCGATTGCCTATCAACCTGTTATCATCTCACCGTGTTTTGAGAAGAAACGGACGGGGAGCGTCCTATATACGAGAATTTTTTTTGGGGAGAAGAAATGAAAAACAAGATTTGTCAAACGATCTGGCTGATTTTAATTTTGCTATTAACGTACATGCCTTGTATCGCATGGAGCGAATCGGAACCGCTGACAGTCTATTCCGGAGCGGGCTTGATGAAGCCAATGGATGAACTCAAAGCCGATTTTGAAGCACGCTATAAAATTCCGGTGCGGATTATCTACGGCGGTTCCGGCGAACTGTTCGGTATGATCGCCATTCGTAAAGCAGGTGATGTTTTTATCCCGGGAGCTGAAAAATACATTAAGGACGCTATCAATAAAGGAATGGCTCGGGCCAAGGGACAACGTTCGGTCTGTTATCATGTGCCGATTATTATGGTACCGGCCGGCAATCCGGGGAACGTTCAATCCCTGCAGGACCTGGTCCGTCCCGGCGTACGTGTAGCCCTTGCTGACGCCAAGGCGGCTGCCATTGGCAAAGTGGCGAATAGTATTTTGAAAAAGAACTTCCTGACGGAGCAAGTTGCTAAAAACGTGGTGGTAAGGCCTAGCACTACCAATCAATTGTTGATCTATATTGCGACCCATCAGGTGGATGCTTGCATCGCCTGGGGAGATCAGGCTACCTGGGGTGAGGCTAAAGGCAAGGTCGAGGTTGTGCATATTCCGCCAGCTCAGAATACCGTCAAAACTATTCCAGCAGCAATAGTGACTTATTCCAAACAGGCAGATAAGGCACAGCTGTTCATCGATTACATCGCTTCACCTGAAGGCAAGGTGCTGTGGCAGAAATGGGGGTTCCCCATCGATAAGGCGGAATAACGACATGGGTAATCGCATTTTTAAGGCCATCCTGGCAGGTGT
The DNA here is from genome assembly GCF_000025945.1 of Desulfotalea psychrophila LSv54. Taxonomy (GTDB): domain Bacteria; phylum Desulfobacterota; class Desulfobulbia; order Desulfobulbales; family Desulfocapsaceae; genus Desulfotalea; species Desulfotalea psychrophila. Next base: position 1,510,046 of record NC_006138.1, read on the forward strand.
CACTGTGGTATTTGTCGGAATGCTGTTGTGGGCGATGCTATCGCTCATTTTTATGCCAAGCTGGGCCGAGGTGGTCGAAAGTGCCCTATCCGAAGAGATGCTTTACAGCATTTGGCTTTCTCTGACCACTAGTGCTATTTCTGTAGCGGTGGTCATGTTTCTGGCGGTCAGCATCGGCTATGTATTGGCACGTTTCCGTTTCCCCGGCCACCAGTTGTTAAGAACAGTGGTCGATCTGCCGATGGCCTTTCCTGAACTGGTTCTGGGTCTTTGCCTACTGCTGCTGTTTGGGCAAGAGCCACTGGCCGGGTGGTTAAAACAGATAGGAATAGATATCGTATTCAGTAAAAACGGCATCGTCATTGCCCAGATATTCACTGCCGCTCCTTACGCCACCCGTGTGGTTTATGCAGCTTTTTGCAGCATCAATCCCCGTTATGAAATGGTAGCTCGCAGTCTTGGTTGCGGGCAATGGACGGCATTTTGGAAGGTGACTTTGCCCATGGCCAAAGGTGGGCTGTTCGCCGGCGCAGTGATTGCTTTTTCCCGGTGTATGGGGTGTTTCGGGACGGTGCTCATCTTGGCCGGCGGCACCCGTATGTTCACGGAAACCTTGCCTATTACCCTGTATCTCAATATTTCCTATGGCAACCTCGGCATGGCTATGACCTCCGGTATAATACTGATTTTGATTTCTCTGGGCGCAATCGTTACTTTCGAGGTACTCACTCACGAGGTAGTTTTATGACTGCACTGCTAGAAGTTCAAAACCTTCATGTTGATTTGGGCGAATTCAGCCTCCGGGGTGCGGACTTGGCCGTGGAGGAAGGTGCTTATTGCTGCCTGATCGGTGACTCAGGGTCCGGCAAAAGTGTGCTGCTTGAAACGGTAGTTGGCGGTTTTCACCCTCAACGTGGAAAGGTTATGCTACGTGGTCAGGATGTGACTAACTGGCCCCCTGAACGGCGCAATCTAGGCATCGTATATCAGGATTTCATGCTTTTTCCCCACTTGAATGTGTTCGAAAACATTGTTTTCGGATTGCGTCGCCGAAAATTCTCTCGTTCTGGGATGGAAGAAGAGGTCCGTACCATTGCGGCCCGAGTCGGTATCGAAAATCTGTTGTATCGCGATATTAAAACCCTGTCCGGCGGAGAACAACAGCGTACCTCCTTGGCTAGGGCACTTATTGTTCGCCCGCAAGTACTGTTGCTCGACGAAGCTTTCAGTGCATTGGATGTAGCTAGTCGGGAGCGCATGCGGTATCTACTGCGGGAACTGGTTAAGGACCTGCATGTCACCGTCCTGAATGTTACCCACGATATGGAGGATGTTTGGACTCTTGCTGACCAAGTGGCGGTCTTACATGACGGGCAAATTCTGCAAACCGGCAAGCCGGAAGATGTTTTTAGCTGTCCCCAACCAGGATTTGTCGCCGAATTTCTCGGTGCTCGTAATATATTGCAAGGCACTGTTTTGACTTGTGATAAATCAGGTCTAACGCATATTTCCGTCGGACAGAACGGTCTTTACAGCACCGATCCTGCATCGATCGATGATCGGGTGCAGCTTTCCGTCCGCCCCGAAGAACTGGCCGTCGCTCGGAAACAGTTGCCGATTACTCTGCGCAATCAAATACCGGTAAGGATAGAAAGTCTGGAACGTCGAGGGCCCTTGGTCTTGATAATCGGAAAAGCTGCCGGATTTTCTCTCGAAGCCGCCGTAACGGTTGCTGGCGCTCAGGAACAGAATCTGAATATTGGCGATAACGTGGTATTTGCCTTTTCTGCAAATAGTTTGCGTATAATCTCTCGAGAGACGAAACATATTTGATGTTTTCAGAAGACAGAAACTAGTGGCTGGCTAAGAAAAAGTGCCAAATACAATGCGCATAAATATCGTCCGATAAGGAGTTATTATGTATGTCGAAGAGCGATCAACGTGTAGCACATAAATCAAGGGGCCCCCAGTAAAAGGCTCCTGGATGATGTTGACATACACAAATATATCGAAGATACAAGCTGCTGGGTATTATCCGTATGCTAGTGCAACGTCAAAAATGCTAACTGGTGTTTGTTTAGGCGCTGGGAGGCTATTTTTGTTTTCTTTTTTGGATGAATTGTGATTTGAAATAAAAAATATTTTAAGTCATTGGATTTGTATAAGCTCTGTTAAGAGGGGTAATATGATAATAGAGGGATTTTTTTAATAAAGGCGTATGATTGCAGAATTAAGCTTGGCCTTTTATGAAAATGTTTTATCTAAGGTCGGCCCAGACTGCACGCTGAATAAGGAAATGGGGGAAACATGGCAAAATGGATAGGTGTTCTGGGAATACTGGTAGGTGCTATTGGTGTGTTTTTTGGGTTTTATTATTTGGCAGATGATCCTGCCCGTTCCCTGGAAATTGTCACTATTACAACGGTGGGTATTGTTGGTGTAGTTGGCCTTTGTTCGTCATGTCTTTCTCTATAAATCCGATGCGAAGAGGCTTGATTGGGAGGTGGAGAAGCCCGATTGGATGTTTGAGGTGGGGTTCTCAAATCTTGCCTTTGGTTTCATGGTCTTTTTGGTGGTGCTGCTGCAGTGGGGGATGGAGGCACAGGCCCTGGTGGTTTTAGGCTATGCCCTTTATCTGTTTCAGGCGGCCCTTCTCCATGGTTATCGGTATTTTACCGATGAGGTGAAATCACCAGTCAGGTTATGGCGTAGTTCTATTGCCACCTTGCTCTATGCGGGGCTCATGGCCTTTTTTGCCATCTATGCCCTTTTAGCCTAGTGCAGGCTGGTCATCGGCCCCATTTTTTTGGCTAGATGACCAGTTTATTGGGCAATGCCTGCCTTTGTATTCTCTTCATACATATTTCGCTTAGTGGAGCTATCCGTAGTAGGAATATGATAAGTAAGATGGACTTGCTTAGGAGAAGAAGGTTGTAGGCTGTGCCGGTAATATTGGAGTTTGTGCTGAGCCCATTCATAATATCAGGTATAAGAACAGTGTGGAACTCAGGGTGAGTCACTAAAGCTTGTATCTGTCTTCAACAGACCAAGGCCTTATCTTCCTTGCCCGAGGTCTTATCTTAGAGCTGGCTATCGCCATCTTCTTATTCCACTCCCTTTTTATGTGTAAGCAAAATCGACCTTGTCTCGCCGGGATATATGCTATATGGGGGGAGATCAAGGGGGAAGGCTCCCACTGGGAGGGGCACTGGCGATGCTTTGGTATCGCAACGAGGAAAATTGCAGAGGAGAAATGATGTCATTTAATTTGGAAGACTGTCTGGTCATAGGGATATCCTCCCGTGCCCTTTTTGATCTGGAGGAGGAGAATGCTCTCTTTGAGGAGGAGGGGATCGATGCCTATAGGGCTTACCAACGTCAGCATGAGGATCTTGTCCTAGGACGTGGTACTGCCTATTATATGATAGAGGAGTTGTTGAAAATCAATGACTTGGTAGATGACCGAAGGCTCGTTGAAGTTGTTGTTATGTCAAAGAACAGCCCGGATACGGGCTTGAGGGTTTTTGCCTCTATTGATCACTATGGTCTTGATATCAGTCGGGCAGCCTTTGCAGGGGGAGAGGATTTGCATGAGTATCTGGACGCCTTTAGTGTTGATCTCTTTCTTTCTAAATCAGAAGAGGATGTGCAGGGGGCGGTTGATCATGGGGTGGCATCGGCAATTCTCTATGAACCGCCGGATGGTTATGCCCCCGTTGCCGGTCAGATACGGATTGCCTTTGATGGTGATGCGGTGCTTTTTTCCGAAGAATCGGAAAAGGTCTATAAGGAGCAGGGTTTAGAGGCCTTTGTTGAGCATGAAAATCTCAACCGTGATAATCCGCTTCCCGATGGTCCATTTGCTAAGCTACTCTGTATACTTGCCTACCTGCAGCAGACATTACCGAGGGAGGACAACCCCTTTCGTCTGGCTCTGGTTACAGCAAGGAAAAGTCCGTCCCACGTCCGGGTTGTGAATACCCTGCGGGACTGGGGGGTTAATTTGGATGAGGCCTTCTTTCTTGGTGGGATGACCAAGAGCAAGGTTCTCCAGTCTTTTCGAGCCCATATCTTTTTTGATGATCAGGATGTGCATGTGGGCCCGGCCTCCCGGGTGGTTCCTTCGGCTCGCGTACCCTACAAGACGGGTTCTTCTTTAAAGAGCCTCCCGGAGGGATGATCTTCTTTATGAGGTAATCTTTTTTTTAACTCCTTGTACAGAAAATGTTTTTTGAAAGGAAGTTCTGTCAGGGGGTATATAGCGTAGGCAGTTTAACCCTAAAGTGTGTCTATTAATTTACCCGTGGGAGGAGTTATGAAGAGGAAAAAATATGCAGTTGCCGCTGTTCTTCTGGCAAGTTTTTTTATGGTAAGCCCATCCTTTGCAGGTCACGATGGCAACAAGAGTTTGATTCGTTATAATATGCTTCTGGCGCAGACCCAGAAAACTCTGAGTCAGGTGGTAGAGGAGCAGGCAAAAAAGACAGCAGCGACTGTTATAGAGGCAGAGCTGGAGATGAAGTCTCTGGGCTTATCTGAGCAAAAACAGCCTGTTTACAAGATTGTTACATATAAGAAGGGTGGTAGAGTAAAGTACTATATTGATTCGGTAACGGGTAAGGTGCTCCTCTCTAAGAAAAAGGGGAATTGGAATCCTCTGGATGATGATATGTTAGAGGCCGAGGCGATGAGTAAGGCAAAGATCTCCATGGGGCGTGCCATTACTCTTGCTGAGAAAAAATTCTCGGGTAAGGCCATAGAGGCAGAAATTGATGAGGATGATGATGTCCTCTACTATAAGGTAAAGCTTGTCCCCAAGAGTGGGGTAATTAAGGCCCTGGTCGATCCTAAAGTAGGCACCCCCTATGAGGTAGTTCGCTAAAGCATGGTTGAAAAATAGTTTCTGCTTTTCCCTGGCAGGAGGATGCCTTTTTTAGGAATCCTCCTCTTCCCCCCTCCCTCTCTCTCTATAGTCTAACTCGGTTGATGGCTCTGTTCTTTCGTTGAACGGTGCGGGCGTATTTGAGCTTTGTCTTGCCAAAGAGCATGATGTATACCGATTTATGGTTTTCGGGGACGCCAATTTTTCTGCCGAGCTCTGGTAGGATGTCAAACAGGGTGTATTTTGCCAGGCCGCACCACAGGGTGCCGATATTTTTTGTTGCCGCGCAGAGTTCAAAATAACTGAGGGCGATAAAGGGGTCGGCCTCGGGGCAGGGGGCGTCTTCCGGGGAAGAGATAATGAGCATATGTGGTGCTCCCCGAAAGATGGTATCGATGCCGTTCTCCCAGGCCTCGGCAATTTGGGCAAAGTATTGAAATTTTTCTGGAAGATTACCAGAGGCAATAGTTGCCTTTAGCCCTGCCATTGCCTCCTGACGTATCTTGTCCATGACCTCCATATCGTCGACGAGAGTGAACATCTGGCTACGGGAATTTACCCCCGTTGGCGCATGGGCCGTCATTTCAAGGAGCCAGTCAACGGTTTCTTTTTCGACGTTTTTTTTCTGATAATGCCGGGAGGATCGTCTGCCGCGGACAAGGGCCTCCATCTGTTCAGGGCTGGGGAGCATTCCCTTAAGGGGGAGGCAATCTGTCTGGGGATTGATATCAAGAATAGAGATGGCAGCCGTAGGGCAGATGGCAAGGCAGTGCTCGCACTGATAGCAACTCTCCTCATTGTAGGGGAACACTCGTGGAAAGTCAGCCTGTATCTCTATGATGGAGGCCGGGCAGTCCATGGCACATGCTCCGCATTTATTGCATCGTTCCTGGTCAAGACAAAAATTGATCATATTTTTCTCCCTGATTCTTAAGTGTTGTTCTGTGTTAATTTTAGAGAAACTCTATTTATGAGTGATTGTAGCAAGTTTCTTCTTTTAAGATCAAGGGGGGCTTTGCTGTTTTGGTAGCGAAAGCGCCTCTTTTCGTGCTGACAGAAAGAGGCGCCTTCGCTGTTTGCTCTGGCCTTAGCTACCCATCATATTTGGTAGCAGGGTTACCACCTCTGGTACGACAGTGATAATAGCAAGTGCTGTGAGCAGGAGCAAGAAGAAGGGCAGGGCGGCATGGGCTACTCGTAGGATATTAATTCCCGTAAGGCCCTGAATAACAAAGAGATTAAAACCAACAGGCGGGGTGATTTGTGACATCTCGACTACGATGACAACGAAGATACCAAACCATAGTGGGTCGATTCCTGCCGCCTGAACCATGGGCATGATAACGGAGGTGGTGAGCACCACTACGGAAATTCCATCAAGAAAACAGCCTAGGACAACAAAGAAGATTGTCAGAGCTCCCAGTAGCGCATAGGGGGAGAGGTCCATGGTGCCGATCCAGGTGGCCAGTGATTTTGGAATGCCGGTAAAGCCCATGGCAACTGTTAAAAAGGCAGCACCTGCCAGAATAAAGGCGATCATGCACGAGGTGCGGGTTGCCCCGAGTAAACCCTCTATAAAGGTCTCTTTGCAGAGAGAACCAGTGGCCCTGGAGAGAAGGAGGGCAAGGACAACGCCTACAGCCGCCGCATCTGTCGGAGAGGCGATGCCGGTGTAGATGGAGCCGAGGACGCCACCTATCAGCAGGATAACAGGTATCAGTCTCTTGGTGCCGCGCACCTTTTCCATAAAGGAGAGATTGTTCTCTTCCATCGGAATTTGCTCTTTATTGAGTAGTGACCAGATGATGACATAGCCAACAAAGAGAGTGACTAACAGGACTCCGGGCAAAAGGCCGGCGATAAAGAGTCGGGCAATGGATTGTTCGGTGGCAACACCGTAGACGATAAGGATGATCGATGGCGGAATGAGTAGTCCCAGGGTTGCAGAACCGGCCAGAGTCCCGAGGATCATCTTCTCCGGATAACCTCGTTGGGTAAGCTCAGGGATGGACATCTTGCCGATGGTGGCTGCCGTTGCCGCAGATGATCCGGAGACTGCGGCAAAAATACCGCAACCGAAGATGTTGACGTGTAATAGGCGTCCTGGCAGGTGTGTCAGCCAGGGTGCTAAACCCTCAAACATATTTTCCGATAGCTTTGAACGAAAGAGAATTTCTCCCATCCAGATAAAGAGGGGGAGGGCCGCAAGCGCCCAGCTATTGCTCGCTCCCCAAACCGTGGTGGCCAGTACATTGCCAACGGGGGCATCGGTAAAGACCATCATTCCAATTATGCCTACCCCCAATAGGGAGAAGGCCACCCAGATACCGCTACCTAGCAGAAGGAAGAGCAGGCCGAGTAGGCAAAGTGGGATTGTTATTTCTGACATGGGAACTCCTAGGGGCTTCTACTCGTTTATTGATTGAGCGAATTCTTCAAGATTTTTATTATAGCTTACGGGCTTGCCACAGATATGACAGAGGAGGTCATCGCTCAGGGAGATGGTGAGTAGAGCGAGGCCAATGAGCATGCTGGCCTGTGGAATCCAGATGGGAATCGCAATCATGCCCGAGGAGAGGTCATGATAGATATAACTTTCGTAAACGAGATTAGCCGTATAGTAGGTGAAATATGCCGAGGTTGCGCTTGCAAAGAGGAGACACCAACCTTCAAGGATTTCTTGCATCCAGTGGGGAAGATTAGAGCGGATAAGTGTTACCCGAATATGATGTCCCGAACGCATGGTGTAGGTTAGGGCCAAAAATGAAGCCGCCGCTAGGAAAAAGCCCGTAAAGTCAGAATAGGATGGAATGGTGAGTCCTATTGCTGTGCCCGTTATAAGGGTGCTGAGGCGATCAACAACGTTGAAGACTACCTGGCAGACAACGAGTAGGCAAATGGCCGACAGGAAGAGAGCGGCAAGCCACCCAGCTCCTTTGTATAGTGAATCGAGTGTATTACGTATCATTTTTTTTCAATATAACACATTGGCGTGGTGTTTGACGCCAATGTGTACTGTCTGATGGTTTATTTTCTGTAGGTGCTCAGAAGTTCTGTTCCGGCAGGACCTGCCTCTTTTTCCCATTCAGTAACAATTTCATTACCAATGACTTTGAAGCCTGACATGAGTTCCGGGGATGGTTGGATAATGTTCATGCCGTTATCCTTCATCACCTGGATCTTGGTCTCTGTCTCTTTTTTGCTCATCTCCCAGCCGCGTAATTCTGCCTTTGCTCCTGCTTGGAGGAGTGCTGTTTGGGTCTCTTTATCTAGTCTGCGGAAGGCCCGCTTGTTAATAACAACAATGTTTTTGGGGAGCCAGGCCTGGATATCGGTGAAATCTTCTACAAAGTCCCACGCCTTGGAGTTTGCGCCCGTTGAAGGAGATGTGATCATGGCTGCAACTCGTCCGGTGGAAAATGCTTGTGGGATATCAGGAACCTCTACCTGGGTAGGTGCGGCTCCAAGTTTGTTTGCCAGTTTTTCGGAGGTGGCGTTATAGGTACGAAACTTAATGCCCTTTATGTCGCCAACCCTGTTGATTGCCTTTTGGGTATAGAGTCCCTGAGGTGGCCATGCCACAGAAAAAAGTGGCATCAGTCCTTGCTTGTCGAGGAGTTTCGCCACGATGGGCTTTTGTGCATTCCATAACTTTTTTGCATCGTCATAGTTTGTGGCCAGAAATGGTTGCGAGTCAGCTGCGAAGATGGGGTTTTCGTTACCGAGAAGAGACATGAAGAATTCACCGATGGGCACCTGCCCACCACGAACGGCATTTTTGATTTCAGGATGTTTAAAGAGGGATCCTGCCGTGTGCAATTTGATAACAAGTTTGCCGTCGGTGGCTTTTTTCACATCTTCGGCAAAGAGGGCGATATTCTGGGTGTGGAAGGTGGCGTCCGGGTAAGGTGTCGGCATATCCCATGAGGTGGCAAGGGCACTTGTGGCAAGGCTTGCCGAGAGGGCGATGCCACCGATGGTTGAAATACATTTTCTGGAAAAATGTTTCATTACAGAATCTCCTTCAGGTAAAAGTCGTAGAGTTGGTGTAAAAAATCTGCCAGAGGCGAAAGAGACGAAAATGTTGTTTTTTTGCTACGCTCAATCGGCCTTTGGCCAAAAAGGGACATTGTAACGTAAATGTAATACATATGCCAGAGAGAAATTTTTTTATTAGATAAATATCGGTGGGTAGGGTGGCATGGGGGTGATGCAGAAGCGCTAGGAAAAATATCTTCTTAAGGAGGGTCTTCTGCCCCGCTTTCATAAGATATGAGATTGGTTCCGGTGAATATTGGCTGAGGTGCTGAAAAAATAGGGACTTTCCACTGCTTGGTAGAGCCGAATAACTTGTTCTGACAGCCCCTCTATGTGGATGTTTTATCTCGAAAAGTGGGTGTGCCCCCTTCCTTTTTTGTTGCAAGAATCCCTGGAGCTAATTTTTCTGCTGTACCTGTTGGATTTCTTGCAAAATGCGATCGGTATTGATGAGACCAAAATCGTTACATAAATCTATGGCCAGGGCTGAAGCAAAGAGTAAGCCAATACAGATTGCCAGAATTTTTTTGCTAAGAGTTTTGCTTTTCATATAGAAAATTACAGCAGGCAAGACACCAAAGAGCAGGGCGATTCCTACTCCACCCACTACCCCAATCGCCTTTAGAAAAATAGAAGGAAAGAGGATGGCAATTATCAGTGGTGGGAGAAATGTTGCTGTAACTATTTTTGTTTTACTTCCACCTCCCAGGAGATCACGGTTGAAATCCATAAGTCCAATTCCATTGGCCGCATAGGATGTGCAAATTGCAGTAAGTGAAAAGATGATGGCTACAGCGCTAAAATAGGGATTCGCCAAGATATGTCCAATGGGGACGGTGGCGGGCAGGCCATGTTGGAAGCTACTGACAATAGAATTTGTGCCAATTGTGAGGGGGAGGACGCCAATTCCAATCGCAACCCATATGAAATTCATTATGAAACCAATCACCATGCCAAGAAGCATGGCGCGGGAAATGGCCGAAATATCCCAGTCCATATCTCTGCAAATGGTGGGAATAATATTATGGAAATGAAAGGCGCAGAGGATGACGGGGGACCGCAATGGGTAAAAAACGGAGATCGTGGAGGAGCATATTATGTAACTCAAGATGCCCGGAACCCATAATGACCAGGCTTGCAAAGGAGATCCCAAGGAAAAGCATCAGTAATTCGTTGTAACGGGCTACAAAACTTGTTCCGCCAGCGGTGAATGCCGAGAGTGTAATGAAGAGGAGGATGGTTACGATGAGGGTAAGAAGGGAGTTGGGAGCTGTCTTACCTGAAATGGCAGAAACTATAATAGTTGTGCCGCCGCCAATGTAGGCGGTGAGTAGACCATAAAGGATAAGGAGGTTGGCCCCGGTGGCGACCCATTTCCCCAAAGGTCCCAGATATTTTTCATATAAACTTGGGTAGTTAAAGGTATCTTTTTTTTGCTCGACGGCCTCTTTTGCCAGAACAATGGCTGAAAAATACATTGCTGCGGCAAAGACAATCATTGCCAAAGATGAGAAGAGGAGTCCGGCCCCCCCTGTCTGTATTGGCAGGGCAAGTATTCCTGCCCCAATGAGGTTTCCCGTGATTAAAAGAGCAATCATCACGGTGCCCTTCTTCTTGTTATCCATCTACTTTGCCTCCTGAAGGTTTGAAAAATAATTTAGTAGTGGAAGCAGTGAGATTGTCAGGCGACTTCATTAAAGGATACTTACTTGCTGAAGTAGCTCTCCAAATGGTGGAGAGTAACGAAGGCGATAGTTTTAGTCATAGCCAGGGGTTGTTTATTGGCTCAATGCTCTGCGGGCTTGGCAGGGCATTAACAATTTTGCAAATCGAAGCACTTGACATGGATGTATAGCTTATCTGTTTATAAATAAAGAATTATTATTACTGATTTTATAGGATATAAACTGCGTATGCAAATATTAGCGTCTACTAATTCTGCTCTTGACAGATTTCAGGTGAAGAGGGAGGGGTTCTTGCATATATGATCCTGTTAGCAAGGAGTTGCAAGTGTTCAGCAAAGCCGAACAACTTGTCCTGTTTTTCGTAATTTCTTTTTTTCAGACTGGGGGGTATATAGAAATTGTAGGAAAGAAAAAATATCATACAGCTCCTGTAGCTGTGTTTGTCATAGAACTTCTATCAAGGGTAATGTAATGAAAAATATACTCGTAAAAAAAATGAATGTTGTAGCTCAAATAGCTCTTGCTGTTGCTCTTTTGAGTCTTGTAACTCTTGGACCAGTTGAGATTGCGCTGCTTCTTGCTTAAAAGTTACTGCCCAAAGCAGGTTCCTAAAACTTTATTCCTCCTAGTGTATAAAGTAAAAGCCCTCTCTGATGTACGTCAGAGAGGGCTTTTTTGTCTCCTCTCCTATTCCAACTCCTTCAGTATGGAATCTGTCAGCTGCCCAAACTTTTGTAGAGCCCTGCTACGGGGACGTTCCATATCCACCTCTATTTCCCTGCGGATTTGTCCGGGACTCTTGGACATAACTATAATCCTGTCGGCAAGAAAAATAGCCTCATCGACGCTATGGGTGACCAGTATAATTGTCTTATGGGTCATCTGCCAAACCTTTAAGAGCTCTTTTTGCAGGAGGATGCGGGTGTGAGCATCCAAGGCACCGAAGGGTTCATCCATAAGCAGGACATCGGGGTCATTGGCCAGGGCCCGGGCAATGGCAACTCTCTGCCGCATTCCTCCGGAGAGTTCATGAGGGTAGGCATCCTTAAATCCTTCCATATTGACCATTTTTAGATAGTGCATGGCGTTTTTGTGCCGTTTTTTTTCTTTTACTCCGGCAAAGAGGGGCCCTGCTGCAACATTATCCAGTACGGTCATCCAGGGAAAGAGCGAATACTCTTGGAAGACCACGCCAATTTCACCGCAGGGCTTAGTTATGGGTGAAGAACAGTAACGGGCCTCTCCTGTCGTGGCCTTCTCAAGACCTGCCATAATGCGAAGGATGGTAGATTTGCCACAACCCGAGGGGCCCACTATGCAGGTAAAAGATTTTTCAGGGATCTGTAGGTTTATATCTCTGGTGGCGAGGAACTTATCGCCTTTTTGGGTGGTGAAGGTCTTGGATACGCCATTAACGGCTAAAATATTTTTCTCCTTCATTTATTTACCTGCCTGCACCATGAAAATTTTTTCTGTTCAATATGGCGGAAGATGATATCCATCAGAGCTCCGACAAACCCTATTGAAATCATTCCGGCAATAACGATATCTGTTGAGGCGAGGGTGAAGGCGTGGGTGATTAGATATCCAACCCCTGAAAGTGAGCCGGGAAGCATTTCTGCAGAGACCAGGCACATCCAGGCTATGCCCAGGCCAATTCGCATTCCCGTTATGATGGAGGGCATGGCAGCGGGGATGAGGATTTTTTGAAAAATTTGTCTCTCGCTTGCCCCAAGTACTCTTGCTGAATCAATGAGGGTGACATTGACGTTGCGTACGCCGTGGATTGTTGAGGTTAAAATGGGATAAAATGCGCCGATGAAAATAATAAAGAGCATGGAAAATTTGATGTTGTTCAGATAGATAAATGTCTTGCCTGTTTCAGCACCGACAAGCGTGGCAAGGCTTGCTATGCCAAACCAGGCGATGACCAGTGGAACCCAGGCAAGGGGTGGAATTGGCCTGAAGATGTTGAGGAAACCGTTGAAAAATTTATAGGTAAGTTGAGAGTATCCCATTATAACTCCTAAGGGGATGGCTATCAGGGCGGCAAGAGCATAGCCCATGATTACTCGGACCAGACTGATTAAAACATTGGCAATAAGTGAGCCCATGCTGAGTAGATCCAGTGTGGGGTGGAATATGATTGCTGCCACCTGACCAATTTGGGGGAGGATGACTTGATTTCCAATTCTATGGGCCATGATAAGCCAGATGAGAAGTAGCAGTATGGGAGCAAGAATTGGAATTACCAGGAAGAGAGATTTGTTTTTCATTTTTTTAATAGCTACACCTGACAGGATTTTTCTGGCGGGTGTAGCTCTTTTTTTGAGATTTTGCCCGTTTTACTCTTGATCAAGGGCCTTTTTGTTAAAGGAAAAATCATAGAGAAGGGGTGCTGCTTTTGCCAGATCCATATCTTTTAATTTACCCTTGAACTTATGCATGCCATTCAACATGGTAAGAAAGATTCCTTCGCCCTTGAGCCAGTTTTGGCTAGGAGTGGTGGTGTAGATGATGGTGGATTTTTCGATGGCCGCAGCCGGAACTCCAATCCAACGCGATGAAATTTTTGCTGTTTCTTTTTTGTTGTTATTGCTCCAGGCGGTGGCTGCTGTCATAATATCTGCCATTGCTTGGACGATTTCAGGTTGTTCTTTAATGGCTTGCTCACTTGCCCCCATGACACAGCAGGGAAAATCCGTCCAGGCGCCTAGAGGGGGGAGATCCCGGGAATCAAGGCCGATATGACCAACTTTTTTATACTCTGCAACGACGGGATGAGGAGCAGGCCCGACCCAGCTGTCAACCTGCTTGCTCAGGAGGGCGGGGATGAGGTTGGCGGTGGATTTAAGATCGACCATTAATATATCGGCCTCGACGTCATTGGGATTTTCGCTGATTTTAAATCCTGCCCTGTGCAGGGCACCCTCAAAAACGACACGAGGTGCGCTAGTGGGGGAGTGATAGCCTATTTTGTATGGTGTTTTTGAGGCCTTGATGGCTGTGGCAAGATCCTGGTAGCTGTTGATCTTGCTCTCCATCGGGAAGACCATGCTCATGCCGTCAACATGGAGGGGACAGATAATTTTTACCTTGGTACCCTTGTCGATACCGCTCATAAAGGCCGTGCTGGAGGCGAGGCCGAGATCAAGGCGATTCATGGCAAAGAGGGTTGAGGTCTCGGAACCATTTTTGGAAACGATGAGGTTAATTACGGCCAGAGTTTTGCCATCTGCTGCGATAAGCCTGTATTTTTGCTTTGCCACCATGGACGCAAGGTATGGGCCTGTGGGATTGAGTTCTTTGCCTCTGTCAGCTGCAACCATAAGGGGGCTGTGGTGAGTGGTGAGGATATAGCCCATATAGATATTTGGTGCCTTGGCTGCATAGACATTACCCATTGCCAGTGTTACTACCATGGCAATGATAACTGCCTGTATTTTTCGTTTTAAATTACGATGCATCTCTTCTTTTCTCCTCTGTTATTCTGCGAGTTCAATTAAGGCTTCGATACGGGTTCGAAGCTGTCCTTCGTCTGATTCTGAATAGTCGGTTTCAATATGTAGGAAGGGAAGCCCTGTTTCCTCTTCAATAGTTCTTTGCAGGGTGGTGGATTCGGCATTGTAGGTATGGCATCCAAGCCAGGTCATATCCAGGATGGCGTCTACCTCGAAGGCCTTTACCATCTCTTTGATGGATTTGGCCCTGTTTGGATTCGGGGTCATGCAGGAGCAGGGAATTTGCAGATAACGTTCTGCAAGTGCCAGGTAGGGATCGCCGGTTTCTGTTACAGGCATGGTCATTCCCTTGAGGCCGGAGCAGTTTTCCATGCAGACAACCCGGGCACCGAGCTCCTCGGCAATTTGGATTACCTTGTCAGAGCCTATGCCCACGGGGCATCCGGTGAGGAGGAGACGGATACCATTTCGTTCTGGTAGTCCCTCCTCTTGTAGATGTTCTTCTAGTTCTGTGTGCAGGCAGATCAGCTGTGCGAGGTATTTTTCCGGGTAGACGGTAAAGCTCTTACTCTCCTGGACGGCGAGCATATCTCGGGCTGTCAGTGGTGATCGTTTATCGGCGGCAAGCAGGGAGAGGTTGTAGAGCTCATGTCTAATCTTGTTTTGGAGGACAATCTGTTGGTGGAGCACTTCCTCCTTGACCTCTATTCCAGAGCAGTCGGTGAGGAACTGTTTTAACTCTTCAAGGCCATCCCGCCAATATTGGAGGGGGGCGCTGCCCTGCTGAGTATGAGGTAGATGCATAAGATGCATGGGCTTGATCTTGCCCATCAGCTCATACATTTTCTTTTTACCGTCACATGTTGTTTCGGCGATAAGGATGTCTGAAAAACTGAAAAAGGGGCAGCTGTCGGTTATAGCGTAGCCGTAACTTGATTTAATGAGGGGGCAGAGGCTGGCGGGCAGGTCTCTCTCTGCATCTTTAATGGGCTGTTGTTTTTTTCCACAGAGGCTTACCGGTACTATTCCGGCAGCTCGTATCAGCTCGTTTGGGGCGTATATGCAGTATACTCCTGCAATTTTGCCGCCAGCCTGTTGGTGGGCGTCGAGCTCTGCGATGCTGAGCTCTGAGAAGGAGGTGAAGGCCTTGAGATTCATATTGTCCTGTCCTGTCGATATTGTTTTAATGGTTAGCAGACTGTGCAACGTTTAGCTAAAAAAACCATTTATTACAAATAGTTATTACCGATAGTAGGGCGTCTGTGAATAGGGAAAATCTATTGGCAGGGACTGAGTCTTTGTCTGGTGATTGGACAGGTGAAAATCCTCTTCGCTATTGGCGAAGAGGACTTTTGTTTGATAGGTTTTGCCTCTTATTTATTCTGTCCTGCCATCCAGGTAACGATTTCTTTTTGGTCATTAATAATAAAGGTCATATCTGCTTCAGAGAAATAGTATGAGGTATTTGCCCCGTTATTTTTTGCGGCAATGACCTTGTACTCTCCAAGATTCTCCTTGTAGTAGTCTGGATGCCAGGGCGAGCCCGGCTGGGCATGGCTCACTATCCACTCCCTCTTGATTTGCTGTTTTTGCATAAGAGCAGCCTGATATCCCTGTATCCAGTTATCTGTGGTCTTGGTCGGGTTAACTGGCTCTTCCCTTTGACCGAAATTATACCATACTGCAGTAAGCATAAAGAGACAGACGACGATACTGGCCCACCAGGAGAGGCGCCTGGCTCGGCTGCGAGGTCTACCCGCTTGGCTATTCTTTTGAGATTGGTGGGTGTGCTTTTCTGCCTGAAGCTGATTTGCCATACTGTCACCTCTTGGGTAGGTTTATTTGCTCTGCAATAGAGAGAGAGGTCTTTGTGAAATTTTAAAGACCCATGTTTTTTATAAACTATTGTTGAAATCAATTAAAAATATCTTTTAGGAGACTACCTCCGCTTGCGCCTGGTTGACTTGGGTCAGAGAGACCTGTCT
The DNA here is from genome assembly GCF_000025945.1 of Desulfotalea psychrophila LSv54. Lineage (GTDB taxonomy): Bacteria > Desulfobacterota > Desulfobulbia > Desulfobulbales > Desulfocapsaceae > Desulfotalea > Desulfotalea psychrophila. The sequence continues at coordinate 1,526,097 of NC_006138.1, forward strand.
CTGTACCTTTTTCCCAATGAGCCCTCGGGAGGATTCTTGAGAGAAATGGCGATTCAGTCTGGGCAATTTTTGATTTTATAGGGGTAGAAAAAGTGGTTTTTTCTTTTGTCATTAAATGCTTGTCTATTTTATTTTATCATGGAAGAGGAGAATGTACATATAAATAGATATTGTTAGGGGAAATAGGGTATTTTGGTGTTATTGATCTTTTTTTCAGGGTTAGATCTGCCTGGTTGAGTAATGGCACGAGTTTTTTTCTTGCCTTCAAATTTGCTGATTACTACCATTTGACACGTTTGATAATCAAATCTTTGATTCATTTAATATAATGTGAGGAAAGAATGTCCCAGTGCATATACGAATTTGGTCCGAAAAAAACTGATGGTGACTCCAGCCAGAAAGACCTTCTGGGTGGCAAGGGTGCGAATCTTGCTGAAATGGCGAAACTTGGTTTACCGGTACCTCCTGGCTTTACGATCTCTACGGAATGCTGCAACGACTATTTTGAGCTTGGCGGTAATCTTCCGGACATTCTCGATGCACAAATTTTTGCAGCCATGGCCAATGTAGAATCTCAGATGGGGATGGGCTTTGGTGATTTTGAAAATCCACTCCTGGTTTCCTGTAGATCGGGGGCAAGAAGTTCCATGCCGGGAATGATGGAAACTATTTTGAATGTGGGGCTCTGCTCCACGACCATTCCGGGTTTGATAAAAAAGACCGGTAATGAGTGGTTTGTCTATGATGCTTATCGTCGTCTGATCATGATGTATTCCGATGTGGTCATGGAAAAGGCTGAGGAACTCAAGCCTAAGGATGGTATGGGTATTCGTTTAAGTCTTGAGATGATGATGAATAATCTCAAGAATGACAAGGGCTATGCTAACGATACCGATATTTCCATCGAAGATATGAAGAACCTCTGCGAGCGGTTCAAAAAGAAGATCAGTGAAGATCTTGGTCTTGATTTTCCCGATGATCCTAGAGAGCAGTTGATGGGGTCTATTGGTGCCGTTTTCAAGAGCTGGAATGGAAGACGAGCTGTAGCCTATCGACGTATTGAGCATATTCCCAATAGCTGGGGTACTGCCGTTAATGTTCAGAGCATGGTTTTTGGTAATATGGGAGATACCTCGGCCACGGGAGTTGCCTTTACCCGTGATCCTGCCACGGGACAAAATAGTTTCTATGGTGAGTGGTTGGTTAATGCTCAGGGTGAAGATGTGGTGGCGGGTATTCGTACCCCAAATCCTCTTAATCTGGACACCAAAAATAGCCAGAATGGCCACCTCTCCTCCCTGGAAGAGATGATGCCAGAGCTTTATACTCAGCTCTTTGATATTAGAAATCTTTTGGAAGATCACTATCAGGATATGCAGGATATTGAGTTTACTATCCAGGAGGGACGTCTCTATATGCTGCAGTGTCGTATTGGTAAGCGAACGGCAACGGCAGCCTTGAATATGGCCATGGATATGCTCGACGAGGGTAGAATTGATGAAAAGACCATGCTCTGCCGGCTTGAGCCTAAGATCCTTGATGACCTTCTGCATCCCATTGTTGACCCCGAGGCTGAAAAGCATGCAGCTGTTGTGGCAGAGGGTCTGCCAGCAGGACCTGGTGGAGCCTATGGCCAGATTGTATTCACCTCCGAAGATGCGGTTCGCTGGGCCAAGGCCGATAAAAAGGTTATTTTGGTTCGGGAAGAGACCAATCCGGAAGATATCGAGGGTATGCGCGCTGCCATAGCCGTTCTTACTGCCCGTGGTGGCATGACCTCCCATGCAGCCCTTGTGGCCCGTGGTTGGGGCAAGTGTTGTATCGTCGGTGCCGGTGTTTTAAAAATAAATCTTGAAACTAAAGAGCTTCGAGTGGGAACTCGGGTCTTCAAAGAGGGTGATCTCTTTACCCTGAACGGTACCAAGGGTACTGTCTATGAAGGCCAGCTGAAGATGAAGGATGCTACGGAAAATCCTAAGTTTAAAAGGTTTATGGAAATTGCCGATAGTCATCGTACTCTGAGGGTTCGGGCTAATGCCGATACTCCGGAGGATGCGAAAATAGCCCGGGAGTTTGGGGCCGAAGGTGTAGGCCTCTTTAGAACTGAGCATATGTTCTATGGAACTGATTCAGACAGGCCTTTGTTCCTTTTGCGTAAAATGATACTTAGTAAGACCGTGGCAGAGAGAAAAGAAGCCCTGGCGGAACTGTTTCCCTTTGTTAAGGAAGAGATCGGTAAAACCCTTGCCATCATGGATGGGATGCCCGTGACCATGCGTCTGCTTGATCCGCCCCTGCATGAATTTGTCCCTCAGCTTGTGGAAAATCAGCAGGAAATTGCCGATGCTTTGAGAATTGATCTGGAAGAGGTCATTAAGCGAAGCGAGCAGTTGAAGGAATCAAATCCAATGATGGGCCATCGTGGTGTCCGTTTAGGCATTACCTACCCTGAAATTATTGAGATGCAGGTTCTGTCTATTTTCGAAGCGGCTGCTGAACTCATTCAGGCAGGAAAAACACCACAACCGGAGATTATGGTGCCTGTAACCTGTAATGAGAAGGAACTCGACTTTGCCCGTAAGATTGTTGATCGTTGTTATGAGCAGACCTTGGAAAAATATGGCCTTGAATCCATTGGCTATATGTATGGCACCATGATCGAAATTCCTCGTGCGGCCCTGATTGCAGAGAAGATGGCAGAGCACGCTCAGTTCTTCTCTTTTGGAACCAACGATTTAACCCAGATGACCTTTGGCTTTTCCCGGGATGATGTTGGCGCTTTGATGAACGACTATCTTGATAATGGCATTTTGGTAGCGGATCCCTTTGAGACTCTGGATCAGGAGGCCGTGGGTAGTTTGATTACAACAGCTGTAGATGGAGGGCGTAGGGCCAGACCGGATATTAAGCTTGGTATCTGCGGAGAACATGGTGGTGATCCTGCCTCGGTGGAATTTTGCCATCGAGCTGGTTTGACCTATGTCTCTTGTTCGCCTTATAGGGTGCCTATCGCTAGATTGGCAGCAGCTCAGGCGGCGATTAAGTTTAACTAACCGTTTTTAAGTTATAAGAAAAAAGGCTGTATTCCCAAGAGGAATACAGCCTTTTTTTGTTTGTGGCCTCTCTAATCTTTGAGATGGGCTTGGGCCTTGAATCTGCGGGTAATCATTTCAGCAATCTCTTCAGCACTGGTCTCGATCGGCTTATTGCTAACGTCAATCATGGAAAAGCCCTTGGTAATGTAATACTTTTGGGCGGTTTGCACCTCCACCTCCACCTCCTGTCTACGTGAGTAGGCATGCATATCAGATGTACCGAGGCTTTCCTGACGCATCTTTCTGTGGGATAAGAGTTGTTCTATATTGATATTGAGGGCAATGACCCGACGTCGATCCACCTCATCCAGGGTCTGGGGCATGGGCACACCCGGTACGTAGGGGATATTGGCAACCTTCCAGCCCATAACTCCCATATACATGGAGAGGGGGGTCTTGCCTGCCCGTGACAGGCCGACGAGGATTATTTCTGCCTCGTCCAGGGATTCAGGTCTGAGGCCATCATCATGGGCCAGAGCAAAATCAATGGCAGTGACCTGTTTGAGATCGACCTGGTGTGTCTCCCGGTAAAGTCCGGGCTTGCCCAGAGGGCGGATGCTGAGAAAGGTTTCAATTTTGTTGAGGACCTGTCCCATAAGGTCAATGGTCACGATCTTATGCTCTTCAGCCTTGGTGACCAGATACTGTCGTAGGTTGGGTTCTACAATGGTGTGGGCAATAAGGCTTTCGACATCTTTGACCCGGTCGAGGAGGTGATCCACCTGACTTTCTGTGCGGATATGGGGTACCTTGACTACAGTGATATCGCTGTCTGGAAATTGTACCAGGGTTGATTCTACCAGGTGAAAGGCATTAATTCCTTCACCGCAGGAGGCAATGTAAATCATTTTGAAATTGTTAGAAACGGTTTGATCCATCATAAGAGAGGCCTTTTGTAAGCTTTTTTTTTGGGGTTAAGAATAAATTCATACAAAACCCAGCCCTAAGAGTCAAACCCTAAGGAGTTTGATTCTCTGGCTGATTAAGAGAAAAATTGGCGTCTATTCTCCGTTCTTTCAGTTTTCCGGTCTATATCTGCCCATGGTAAAAGAAATCATAAAATGTGGCACTTTCTTTCTGTAGTAGTCCTACTTCAGCTAGTTGGAAACGGACCTTGTCTCCGGGCTTTCTTTGGGCAAGGCGGAAGATATCGCGTTGGCAGATAACGCCAACGATGGGATAGCCTCCCGTGCACTGGCGGTCGTTGAGGAGGATTATAGGCTCACCCGCTGACGGGATCTGGATGGCCCCGCAGGGGACACCTGTTGAGAGGATATTGTTGCCCGTTCGTAGGAGAGGAGTGCCATTGAGGCGATAGCCCATTCGGTCGGCGTCGTTGCTCACCGTATAGACCTTACTGAGAAATTCCTTAATGCTCTCTGGCTGAAACTCTGCAAAATGATAGCCGGCGGTAAAGCGGAGGATGAGTTCCTCTTGGTAGTCCGGTATCCATTTTTTCGGTAGACGATAAGGGGCTGCCGTAGCCGGGCTCTTGTAGTGTAACCTATCACCTGCCGCTAGCTTTTTGCCATCATTGCCGCCGGTAACTTCTCGGATTACCGTGGAGGAACTGCCAAAAAATTGTGAGGTGGAAAAGCCGCCCGCCAGGCTGAGATAGGATCGCAGTCCCGTTTTCATGATGCCAAAGCTTAACTTGTCGCCCGGGTAAACGGCTATGGAGGACCAGTTGGGGATATTGACTCCATTGATCTTTGCCTCCATCTCTGCCCCGGTTATGGCGATGCGGCTAGGCGCATCGAAGAGAAAGGAGCTGTTGCCGACCAGTATCTCCAGGGCTGGTGTTTCAGGATGATTTTGTAGAATTCTGTTTGCCCAAAAGAAGGCATGCTTGTCCAGGGCTCCGGCTTCAGCCAGCCCCAGTTGTTGGCATTTTTCTCGGCCCTGATCCTGGATTGTTGTCAAGAATCCGCCCGTAAGTACCTGCATGGTGGCCATTATAATATCCCCCCAAGTGCTAAAAACTCATCCCGGTTGATGGATTTGAACTGAACCATATCACCCTGTTGAAAAAGAGAGGGTTGTTCTCTTTTAGAATCAAAGACCGTAGTCGGTGTCCGGCCGATAATATGCCAGCCACCGGGCATCTCGATGGGGTAGATTGCCGTTTGAAAATCGGCAATGGCGACGCTTCCCACGGGGATTTTTAGCTGTGGGGTCTTCCGGCGTGGCAGCTGCATCTGCTTTGGCAGATCTCCCATATAGGCGTATCCTGGACAAAATCCAAGCATATAGACAAAGAATGGAGAGGCCGTATGTCCTGCAATCAACTCCTCCAGGCTCAGGTTCATATCGGCTGTTATTTCATCTAGATATTCTGCTACTTCATGGTTGTAGTAGGTGGGGATCTCAATGATCTTGCCACGTCCGCTCTCTACTTTGGCCTCCATGGCAAGACTGGCCTCTACCTGTGCCAGAAAATCCCCATGCAAGTAGGGTTTGAAGGTGATAAGCAGGGCATTGTAGGAGGCAATGATATTGAGAATGCTCTCTCCCAACTCTGCTTCGATGACCCTTGCGCAGCTGGCAATATAGAGCGAAAGCGTCGTGCTGGCGGTCTCTCCGTATTTAATAAGCAGGGAGTTTTCCGAGACTGGGCTGATGGTATAGGGGATAGTTTTTTTATGCATGCTCTTCTATGATTGTTTTAAACTCTTTAATGAGATGAGCCCCGTCGCCATCCCCGTGAACGCAGAGGGAATCAATGGGAAAGTTGAGCGTATTACCAGCCCTTGAGAGAATGGCCCTGCCCAGGCAACAGTTCTTTACTCGCTGAATCATTTCAGCCTTTGCAATAAGAGCGCCCTCCTTATTTCGATTGATGAGCGAACCATCGTCTTCATAACCTCGGTCGACAAAGCCCTCCAGGATGATTTCGGTGCCGTATTCGGTGGCGAGTTTTTTGTGCTCCTGCCAGCGAGCGGTTGCTAAGATCATGAGCTTGCACTCCATCTTGGCTGCAACTTGAAGGGCGGCCCGGAGGATGGCCTCGTCTCGCATCATGGTGTTGTAGAGGGCGCCATGGGGCTTGATATAGTCGAGGCTAACCTCATGTATTCGACAAAAAGCAGAGAGGGCACCCACCTGATAGAGCATTGTGTTTTTACATTCACTCGGGGAAAGTGCCATGTTTCTTCGGCCAAAACCCTGCAGGTCGGGATAACCGGGATGGGCACCAATGCGTACGCCATATGTCTTGGCCAGAGTAACGGTGTGATTCATTACCTCGGGGTCTGAGGCGTGCATTCCGCAGGCAATATTGGCCATATCAACATGGGGCATAATTTTATCATCCTGGCTAATGCTGTAGTTGCCAAAACTTTCTCCCATATCGCAGTTGAGTAACATGAACTATTTCCTATATTATTTGAGGGTTGTAAAAGAGGTATTGCTAGCACCATGAGCAGGGCCTTTGAGAACCAGCCTGTGGCGCAATAAAATGTGGATAAATTAATCCCATTAATATAACAGATAAATGGTAGAGATATAACAGATAAATTGCATATAGGTGTGAGCCATTCCTGCTTTGCAGGGATTCTTTGTTGGGTATGAATAGATAACTATGTCTATACTTTGGGGAAAAATTATTCAATACCGTGACAGGAGCAGTGGGGCCCTGATGATTTATTTTAGTTAAAAGAGTTTGATTATTTCTTTGAAATTTTAGAATAGATAAGCAGAGAGAGCTTCTCTCTCAATTTTACTAATAGCCCGGAAAACTAAAATTTTCCATTCTGAAAAAAAGCTATTTTTTATAGATATTTCAATTTGATAATGCGTAACCCTGGCAAATAAAAAAGTTAGTAAAGCACCACGCTGTGCTATTGATATTGAAAAAAACTTCAGATCGTTTATTATAGTGTCCTTCAAAGCGGGCGCTAAGTTAAGTGCCCGTAATCTCATTATAAATTCGTCGAGATATGTGCTGCAGGACGGGAAACCTGATTTGTCAGTAATGACCTGCCTATCTCATAACTATTTATAGGAGGTTTTATGCAAGTAAGTAAGGATGCGCTGAAACAACTCATTCGGGCTGGAAGAGGAGTTATTCCGGCCAGCAAGGTTCTCGAAGGTGGTTATTTAGTCAATGTCATGTCTAACGAGGTCTATCTTGCGGATGTCGCGATCTACGAAGAGAGAATCGTCGCCATCGGCAAGGTCGAAGAGTATAAAGGGCCAGAAACAGAGGTTATTGATGTAACCGGCCTCTATCTGCTACCTGGACTAATCGATGGCCATCTCCACAGCGAGTGCAGTAAGCTCAGCATCACCAGTTTTGCCAAAGCAGTTGTCCCCTGCGGAACCACAAGTATTGTCTCCGGCCTCGATGAGTATATCTCGGTTTCCGGACTTGAAGGTCTGCAAGAAGTTTTCAAGGAAGTCAAAAAAAGCCCGCTTAAAGTTTTCTGGGGCGCCCCCTACAAAACCCCATACACCTTTCCAAAATCCACAGTAGCCTTTAATTTCACTGAAGAAGTTCACCAAGAAGTTCAGCAATGGCCAGAGTGTTTTGGCGTTTGGGAGACTGTTCGCGAAGCCGTTCAAGAAGAGGATGAAGATACTCTTGGAGCGCTTGCTACAGCCCAGAACAATCGCTTGCCCATCTTTGGTTGCGCTCCCATGGCCCGGGGCAAAGAGCTTAACGGCTATCTCTGTGCCGGGGTTCGTCTTGACCACGAGAGTTATGACCATGAAGAGGTTGTGGAGAAGATGCGTAACGGCATGCATATGCTCATTCGTGAATCTTCTGTTACCCATTTCCTCGAGGAAAATATCCGAGCTGTAACCGAGGTTAACCCCTATCTTGCCCGGCGAGTAAGTTTTTGTACCGATGATGTGACCGCCACCGATATCTTGGAAAAAGGGCATATGGATAATGTGGTACGTCAGGCGATTAAAGCAGGTGTTGAGCCAATAACCGCAATTCAGATGGCCACCATCAACAGTGCTGAGGCCTACCGTATTGATCACCTTGTCGGTTCCATTACCCCTGGTAAAATTGCTGATATTGTTATGGTTGATAGCCTTGAGGGTTTTCAGGTACAGGCGGTACTCACCGATGGCAAGCTGGTGGCACGGGATAAAAAGATGAGCTATGAGCTCAAGGCCCCGGCCCGAAGCAGCGTCCTCAGTTGCGCGCTTAAGTGCGCTACGACCACCCCAGAAGATTTTCAGTACCGGGTCGAGATCGAGCAGGGAACCGCTGAGGTGCTCTCGATGAATGTTAAGGGACCATTTGTTCGTAAAAGAAGGGATGTTACCTTGCAGGTTGCGAACCATATTGTTCAAGCCGATACCGAAAACGATGTGTTGATGGTTTCAGTGCTTGAGCGATTTGGCCGCAACGGCAATAAATCTCTCGCATTTTGTTCAGGATGGAAGTTGAAAAAAGGAGCCATGGCCTCCTCTGCTGCCCCCGATGATAACAATATTATTGTTATGGGTGCGGATGCCAGTGATATGTCGATTGCGGTTAATCACCTCATTGAAAATGGTGGTGGCCAAGTTATTGTGGCAGATGGCGAGATACTCGAATTCCTCGCATTGCCGGTTGGTGGTATTGTCAGCGATCTTGAGGCAGAAGAGATTGCTCGCCAAGAGTCACTACTGACCAAGGCTGCAAACAGCTTGGGCTGCGATCTTCCCGATCCCTTGATGTATATGTTCTTTTTGCCAATCACCGCTATTCCTGATTATGCAATCACCGATGTAGGGCCCGTGGACTGTATCGCCCTTACCACATTTGATCCAATTCTTGCCCTCAATCCAGGCAAATAGGGGCGGCGATGAACAAAGAAGCGCTTAAGCGCCTAATCGCTGTTGCTGCTGGAAGAGAAGAACCTGATCTTGTTATTAAAAATGCTAAGGTGGTCGATGTCTTTAACGCTCGGGTTATTCAGGGTGATATTGCCATCGTCGATGGACTTATTGCCGGGGTAGGCGACTATAGTTGCAAAAACGAGTTGGATGCCGAGGGCCAGTATGCCGCCCCCGGTTTTATCGATAGCCATATTCATATCGAATCCTCCTATGTTAGTCCGGAAGAGCTTGGTCGCTTGCTTGTACCCCATGGCACCACAACCATCATTGCTGATCCCCATGAGATTGCCAATGTTTGCGGCTTAAAGGGTCTTGATTATATGATTGAGGCGGCCAAGAGGACAGCTCTCGATGTGCAGATGATGTTGCCCTCATGTGTCCCCGCCACCCCTTTTGAGCATAGTGGTGCCAATATCGATGCCCGAGAGATGGAGAAGCCGATCACCTATGATGAGGTACTTGGTCTTGGTGAATTTATGGATTTTCCTGGTGTTATCAATGGGGTTGATGCCACAATTGAAAAATTGTTAGTGGCAAAACGAGCCGGTAAACCCATTGATGGGCATAGCCCCGGTGTTTCAGGAAACGCCCTTAACGCCTATGCCAGTGCCCGAATAGGTACAGACCATGAGTGCGCCACAGTTGAAGAGATGCATGAGCGAATCGCCCGGGGAATGTATGTTCTCCTGCGCCAGGGTTCGGCATGCTACAACCTACGAACACTTCTCAAAGGTGTTACCCCGGTAAATAGCCGGCGTTGTCTTTTTTGTGCCGATGATTGTCAACCCAAAACTATTCTCAGTCTTGGCCACCTTGATAATCATCTGCGCATCTGTGCCGAGGAGGGTATCGACCCGATCATGGCAATCCAGATGGCCACCATCAATGCCGCGGAGTGTTTTGGCCTTAAGGATCGCGGCGCTATTGCTCCAGGTCTTAAGGCGGATATTGTCCTGATGGATTCTCTTACCAATTGTAGGGTAGAGAAGGTGTGGATTGATGGCGTGCTTATCGCAGATTCTGGGAAGTATCTTCCTGAGATCAAGCGCCATGATATTAGCTCCACCAAGGGCAATTTCAAGGTTAAAGATTTCTCTGTCAAAAAACTCAAACTTGCTATTCAATCCCCGCAAGCTCACGTCATCAATATCTTGCCAGGCGGTGTTGTGACCAGCAAAGAAGTTGTTGCGATCAACAGAAACAGCGACAACGAATTTGTCTATGGTCACGGGCAGGATGTGGTCAAAATTGCAGTGGTTGAGCGGCATCAAAATACGGGTAATGTCGCAGTTGCCCTGCTTCAAGGATATGGAATAAAAAGGGGGGCAATTGCCCTCTCCGTGGCTCATGACTCCCACAATATCATCGTGGTGGGGGTAGATGATACCGATATGGCCTGTGCGGTCGAGGCCTTGATTGCTCAGGATGGCGGTATTGTTTTGGTTAATGGCGAAGAGGTGGTGGAGAGCATGCCGATGCCCATTGCTGGACTTATGAGCGATCAATGCGGGGAGTGGGTTGAGGCAAAACTCACTTCCATTCATAGCAAGGCCCATGAAGTTCTTGGGGTTAATGCCGATGTTGAACCGGTTATGACTCTCTGTTTTATGTCACTTGCTGTGATCCCGGAGATAAAATTGACTGACATGGGGCTCTTTGACGTTACCAAATTTGACTTTATTTCACTCGAAGCATAAATAGAAATTGTAGACTACCCGAAAAAATGAAATTACCTCTTTTTTGCAAAGGCGATATAGGTGCACTTGCCTATATCTTGGCCAATAATATTGTTAATTATATCATCGTTATTGCTACACTTTCTGGCGTGTTGGGCTGGCCGGATGAAATTGTCTATGGCCGGGTGATTCCAGGGCTATCAATGGGGCTTATGGTAAGCGGTCTTTACTATGCCTATATTGCTCATCGCCTTGCGCTCAAGGAGGGGCATAGTGTTACCGCTCTTCCTTCAGGTGTCTCCACTCCGGCGATGTTTGTTATCCTCTTTGGGGTAATCATGCCCCTGCATTACGCCCTTGATAACCCTGAGCTTGAATGGTCCGCCGCCGTTGCCGCCTGTTTTCTTGGCGGAGTCATTGAGTTTATGGGCGGATTTATTGGTCCATGGCTTAAGGCCAAGATTCCACGGGCTGCGCTTTTAGGAACTGTTGCCGGTATTGGTTTTATCTGGATGTCCACTCAAGGGGTTTTTGATCTCTACAGTGATCCTATTGTTGGCCTGCCAATTTTAGCCGTTGCCCTTATGGGCGTTTTTGGTGGATACCTCTTTCCCAAAAGAATTCCACCCTTTGCTGTGGCCATTGTCGGCGGTATTGTTTATGCCTTCCTCCTCGGGCGTACCAGCATTGATTTTACCGGGATTGGTTTCTATGCGCCAAATCCGGTAAATGGTTTTGAGGCGCTGGTTAGCGGCTTTGCCGTGGTTCTGCCCTATCTTTCGGTTATTATCCCCATTGAGATCTATAACTTCATTGAGACCATGGATAATGTCGAGTCGGCTAATGCGGCGGGGGACAACTACAATGTTCGCCATGCTCAGTTTGCTGATGGTATCGCTACCATGATCTCCGCTCTTTTTGGGGGGGTAGTGCCCAATACTGTTTGGCTTGGCCACGCTGGTCTGAAAAAGGCGGGTGCGGGTATTGGATTTTCCTGGGTTGGGGCTCTGCTACTAGGCTTTTCTGGAATATTTGGCCTCTTCACCTTTTTTAGTGCCCTGGTGCCACCGGCAGTTGCCGCTATCACCTATCTTTGGTGTGCCACCGTTATGCTTTCCCAAGCTTTTCGAGTTTGCGATCCCAGGCATTATGCGGGTATTGGTATTGCTATGGTTCCCCCCATCGCCGATTATCTCTATACTCAGATTACCGGAGCCGTGGGTATGTCTGGGGTCTGGGCTGAGACCCAAGCCTCTGGACTTACTGGATATCAGGCTGAAGTAACAAGAAATCTTTTGGATGCAGGAGTTATGTGGAACGGTGTCCCGGCGGTTAAGGCGGGTGCCATTATCATCGGAATCATCCTCGGCAGCTTTGTGGTTTTTATTATTGATAGACGACTCGACAAAGCAGGAATCGTTGCATTTGCTGCGGCTGGGCTCTCATGTTTGGGTTTTATCCATAGCGCCATGCTTGGCTTTTTCCCGCACTCACCCTTTGTTCTTGCCTACCTTATCATGGGCGCTGTCTGCCTTCTTCTCCATAGCGGGCGGGGCAGGTGGTTTGATGGTGAAAAAGATTTTGATTATGTCTAGCCAGAGTTACGCTTAGTCCAACAAATAAAGCCCCATAATAGCAACTATTATGGGGCTTTTTGTTGGACTAAGCGGGCCCTACTCGGTAAGAGCGGCCTTTCCTCCATCGGCGATTCCATACTTGCAGCGGCCAGGACTCCACCATATCAGGGCAGGATCAGATGGAACTCTTCATCGGTAGAAATGTTGCACCTATTGTTTGAACTCAGCGTGAAATATTATACATCTTTTAAAGATAGATGTTGGGGCCTCTAAAATTGATTGGTGAAAATCACTTGGTTTTTAACGGTCTTGAAGGAGATATATCTCTGCATGAAGGATAGGTTCCAGGCGATAAGTGGGCCGGCAGAGAGGCTGGCCCACTTTTTGTCCTAAGCGAGAATGTGTTGGCTTATCAGCCTGTTGAAGCCGACAATATCAAAGCTCCCTCGTATCTCAAAGGCAACTCTGCCAACTGCGCTGATATAGATCTCTATTTCACAGTCAAGATCAAGACTTCCCGATGTTTCCACGGAAAAGGTCTGGATTTTAGCGTAGGGAATTGAGGTGTAGTCTACCTTGGAGCCTGTCAGTCCCTGCACATTTGCGGCAATGATTCGTTTATTGGTGAAAACTACCTGATCCCTGATGGTCTTAAAGGTGGCAAATATCTTCTCCCCGTCGATGAGAAAGAGAGATATTGCCTCCAGGGCCTTGCTGTTATCAATGGGCTTGAGCTTAAAAAGTTCTGACTTGTCAAAATCGATCATATTCTTTTCCTTTTGCCTGGTTTTGCATGCTTAGCATGCGGACTCGCACGGTTTATGTTTTTTCTGGCACCATACAAGCATAATAATCCCCGTCACTATAAGCAATAGACCAATGATGGCTGCCAGATCGGGTAGGGGGGAATCGAGGAAAATCATGCCACCAACCAGGGCAAAGCCCACCTCCGTTGCCTGACTTGCATCAACGCCCGCCAGTTCCGTTGAATCCTTTGCTTTGCTTCTTGCAGCCAGAAAAATGGTGGTGGCAAGAACACCGGAGAAAAAGGCAACAAGGGAGCTGTTGAGGACCTGTGTAGGGCTTGGCAGCGGTGGATGCAGAATGCAGATAAGTACGATCCATAGGGGTACAGAGCCCAGGGAGAGGAGCATGACCTTGTTAAAGGTGTTGTCCAAAAGGGGGGAGTCAATCTTGGGGAGATGGCGGTGTCCTCCTATTTTAGCCTCCCAGACCAGCTGGTTGCCAAGCGGATAGCAGAATGTGGCAATCATTACAGGTAGGGCTCCAAGCATTATGGTATGGAGATTAACCTCTCCCATATGTGACAGGTTGACCAGGCAGGCACCGATAAAGATAAGTAAGGCGAAGAGCCAGACACGTTTAGGGAGTGAGCGACCGAATAGGATAAAGATAAAGAGACTTGCAACTACAGTGAATTGCCAGGTGGTGGCAATTATCCATCCCGGTGTAAAGTCCGCACTAAAGCAGAGAAGGGCATAGAATGCGCCAAAACCAATGCTGCCGCTAAGGAGCCAGAAGATCCAGTTTGAGGCAAAGAGCTTGAGGACATCTTTTATCTGGCGCAGGCCTCCCTGGCTAAAGAGGATGGCAGATAAGAATATAATCATAAAGAGATAGCGCAGAGATGCTGACCAGAGCCAATGTCCGCCAGCCACACTCATTACCTCATTTAAGAGAAATGTGGAGCTGAAAAATGCCCCCGCCAATGTTCCAAGTAAAATCGATTTCAACATCTACTCATCCTATCTGTAATAAACTATCAGGTCAGGGAAATTCCTTCCCGTCTTGCAAAATTCGGCATCACTGAGGGCCAAATACCTTTTGCAGGAGGGCAGTGGTCTGTTTAAGGGGGTTTTCCCGGATAGCAATCTCTTCCTGGCTAATATAGTAGAATATGCCGTCCATTCCCTCCTGCACAACATAGTCCGTTAAATTTGCTTTGACGTCGGGTACAAATGGCAGATTCTGGTATTCTCCCACTACCCTGTCAAAGGCCTGCATAGCACCTGCCTGGGCGAGGCTTTTTTCTACTATGGGTTGCATTTGTCTACTCAACTCCGGAGACATTTTTCTTTGGAAGTACCTTGTGGCAGAATCTTTTGGGCCGTTATAGATGGTTTTTATGTCGTCAAAGGTCATCTCCGAGATTGATTGCAGGAAAAGTTTTTGGGCCTTGGGGGTGGCAGCTTCGGCTGCCCGGTTAAGTCTCAGCTCAAGGTCATCAAGCAGTGGGGACATGCCAATTTTGTTCAGTACAGATTTAACCGTATTGAGTTCTTTCGGTAGTGGTATATGAATAGCAGGATCAGCATTGAAGCCATTACTCTGGCCTAACTGTTTAACCACTTTTTCGGCGCCAAGGCGGAGTGCCTGCTTGAAGGCTAAGTCCATCTCACCGACACTGGGTTTCGCGGCTGTTGTTTTTTCTACGCTTTTTAGCATATCCATGCCCTTATCGAACCAACTCTCTGTTGCACTGGCCTGGCTTGCTACAAGCGGGAACAAGAGGACAAGCAGACTAACCATTTTGTAATTTTTCATAAAGGGGCCTTCCGGGAAAATGAGTGCTGTTTTTTGTTTATCCGATTATGCCATTTGCAGAAAATATTAGTCAGAAGAGCAAGCCCCTCTTCTACTTTCAGGCAAGCGCCTGCCTGGGGACTGTTCTCTTGCCCTATAGGGGGAATATGATCTTGCCGGCCAAGCCATACTAGCACATTATCTGAAAAAGGCGATTTGATTACAGCGATTAAAGTGCTCTTCTTGAGGGTGGACACGATCCTTTGCCTGTGTTTATGATGAGAAAATCACCAAGAGTCAGAGACTAAAAGCAGTTTTTCTGGATATCTGTTTGAGATTGTTTGTAGAAAACGGCTACAATAAGGGTGGCAGTGAAAAATGTTGCCAGAGATGATATGGAATGAGCATCTCAGAGGCAAAGAGACAATTAACTATAAGCCCTTAGAAACATTGCTCCACGGGGGGGGCTCCTCCCTGAGGATGAATGCTGACCCTATTGATGTCGGTAGAGATGGACATCGATTAGAAGGGGGCGATGGCATTTTTTTTCAAGAGTAGAGAGATAAGGAAGGGTAAAATGCTAGATTTTAATTTTAGAAATCCCACCAATATTCTTTTTGGCAGGGGCAAGATAGCTACCATTAATGAGCATATTTCTCCAGGCAGTCGCGTGTTGATCCTCTATGGGGGAGGCAGCGTCAGGGCCAACGGAACATTGGCTCAGGCCACTGCGGCTTTGGCTGGTTATACTCTCTTTGAGTTTAGCGGTATAGAGCCCAATCCATCCTATGAAACGCTGATGAAGGCGGTCGAGCTGGTACAGGATGAGTCTATTGATTTTCTTCTGGCTGTGGGCGGCGGTTCTGTTATTGACGGCACAAAATTTGTGGCTGCGGCGGCCCTCTTTGAAGGGGAGCCATGGTCGATTCTTCTCGATAGGGGGGCATCCATAGAAAGGGCTCTGCCCATGGGCACGGTACTTACCTTGCCGGCTACGGGATCAGAGATGAATCGCGGGGCAGTGGTGACTCGTAGAGCGCTGCAGGCAAAGTTGGTTTTTCACAGCTCTCATGTCTTCCCTCAGTTTTCTGTGCTGGACCCTGAAAAAACATATAGCCTACCATTAAAGCAGATCAGTAATGGAGTGGTTGATGCCTATGTGCATGTGATGGAGCAGTATCTGACCTATCCAGTCAATGCTATGGTGCAGGATAGATTTGCCGAGGGGCTTTTGCTCACCTTGCTTGAGGTGGGGCCAAGGGCGCTTGCAGATCCAGAAGATTATGATTTGCGTGCCAACCTGATGTGGTCTGCCACCATGGGTCTAAATGGCCTAATTGGGGCGGGGGTTCCTCAGGATTGGGCTACCCATATGATCGGCCATGAACTGACTGCAGCCCATGGCCTTGATCATGCCCAGACTCTGGCGATTATTCTGCCCAGTCTCTTGACTGTATGTCAGGAGGATAAGTGGGCAAAGTTACTTCAGTATGCCGAGCGCGTTTGGGGATTGAAGGGGGGAGGCGAGGAGACGCGGATTGAAGCTGCCATTGCTCTCACCCGTAAATTCTTTGAGCAGATGCGGATAAAGACTCACCTCTCTGATTATGGTATTGGTGAGGAGAGTATCCCAAGGCTGTTGCAGCAGTTGGAAACCCATGGGATGGTGGCCTTGGGTGAGCGTCAGTCAGTCACCCTGGATGTGAGTAAGAAAATTTTAGAGATGAGCCTCTAATCTCATTTTAGCTGTATAAAAGTACATGGTTAAGGCAGGAAGGGGGAGGGCTTCTGCTCCTGTTCATCCATGCATACCAAAGGGAAAATATGTCTGAACTATTTGAATTGGCAAAGATAAATGGACTGGAGCTAAAAAATCGTTTTATCAGATCGGCAACCTATGAGGCCATGGCAGGTCTTGATGGCAGGGTGACTGATCAACTTTTGCTCTATATGGCAAATCTTGCTCAGGGGGAGCTGGGACTCATCATTAGCGGGCACACTCATGTGACTCTGGAAGGGCAGGCTGGTCCCAGGCAGATGGGCATATACTCCGATGAGATGATCGAGGGTTTGCAGAGGTTTACCGCCACGGTTCATGAAAATGGTGGCCTCATTGCTGCCCAACTGGCTCATGCTGGCCTACGGGCTATTGGCAGAAATGAATATGCGCCCTTGAGTCCTTCAGATCTCTTTGCGGGCAGCCTGAAGGTTGCCTCAGAGATGACCGTTGACGATATAGCCAGAACGGTCAAGGCCTTTGGCGATGCGGGGCAGAGGGCCGTTGCAGCAGGCTTTGATGCGATCCAGATCCATGCGGCCCATGGTTACTTGCTCAGCCAGTTTTTATCCCCCCACTATAATACCAGAGATGATCTCTACGGTGGTAGCTTGG
The DNA here is from genome assembly GCF_000025945.1 of Desulfotalea psychrophila LSv54. Taxonomy (GTDB): domain Bacteria; phylum Desulfobacterota; class Desulfobulbia; order Desulfobulbales; family Desulfocapsaceae; genus Desulfotalea; species Desulfotalea psychrophila. Next base: position 1,543,219 of record NC_006138.1, read on the forward strand.
AGAATCGGGCCCGCTTTCTCATCCAGGTTTATGAGGAGATCAGGCAAAGAGTCGGAACCTCATTTCCAATCATGGTGAAGATCAATTCCGAGGATTTCCTCCCTGGCGGAATCACGACGGAGGAGGTACTAAAGGTATGCCAGATGCTTGAGGAGAGTGGGATAGATGCCATCGAGATGAGTGGTGGCACCCTTGAATCTGAGGAGCTTATTCCCTCTAGGGTCGGTACGGCAACGTCAGCTGAACGAGAGGTTTACTATAGAAAGGCAGCCGAGGCCTTTAGAAAGAAGAAGATAGCTGTGCCGCTTATTCTGGTGGGCGGGTTTCTCTCCCTCTATATTGCCGAAGAGGTGGTAGCATCAGGGCTAGCCGACTTTGTGGCCCTTTCAAGGGCCCTTGTTAGAGAACCGCATCTTGTTAAGAGATGGGCGGCAGGAGATAGAAAAAAGGCAACCTGTATTTCATGCAATAAGTGCTTTTTAACCCTTGCCATGCCGGAGGGCCTGTACTGTGCCGTTGAAAAAAAGGCCAGACGTAAATGAGAATAGTTGGCTCCCATATCGGTCTTTGAGGAGGTAGGAAACGGCATTCCGGGACCTTTGGTCCCGGAATGAACGTCTCAAAGAGGTCAGGCGCCGACCTTTGCTATTGGTCTCTTATTATAAAGGGTAAAATCTGTGAGATTGACGTTTGCTGAGTAGCCGATACCCCCCTGCTCGAAGATGATGAGTAGGGTCGTAGGGGTGATTACTCTCTGGCCGATAAAGGTGTTAACGCCCTGCAGGATCTCTTTGTAGCCCGCGCCCGTTGGTAGCGAAAGGCCAATGGTGAGAGTGTCGTCACCGGTAAGTCGTTTGTCTTCATTTGAGTCAGTCTTTACCACCCTGTAGAGAATTGCCTGAACATCTTTTTCCCTTCTTTCTGAAAGAAGCTCAAAATCCACTATTAGATATTGATGAGAGCTTAAAAGCCAATGCTGCTCATTAGTTGTGCCGTTTATGAAGAGATAGTTTCTCGCCGAGGTGGATGATTTGCTGTAGTAGGATTGGGCATAATTTTGCTCAGACCTCAAGGGGCTCATGACGTAGGGTCCGCCTTCAATATTTGTTAAATATCCCAGCTGCCACTCTTCTTTGATAGCATCTTTTTCTTCAACATTGACGATATTACTGCTACTTCTCTCTCTGACTATGTCGGTGATTATCTTGTATCCGGCGAAAGTGGATATGCCAATGGCAAGCACCCCTGCTACCATGAGGAGCAAACCGTTAATACGCCAAACAAGTGTGAAAAACCTACTCTCTTTCATCTGTCCTCTCCTGATAATTGATATCTTGCCCTAAAGACCTCTCTGCCTAGCCGCGTTTAATTCTTTTTTTGCTACCCTTGGCGGTGGCATGGCCTTTACGTTTTTCGATGGCTCGGAGCTGGGCCTCTTCTTTTTGGGCTGCTTCCTGAACTTCCTGAACAAGCTTGAGATAGCTGGCGAGACGTTCCAGGGAGAGCTGTCCGGACTCAGCTGCTGCCGTGACGGCGCAACCTGTCTCTTCGGTATGACTACAGTCTCGAAACCTACAGGAGTGGGAGAGCTCTTCAATATCCGGGAAGACTTGACTGATCCCCTCTGTTGATCCGGTCAAACCGATGGCCCGGATTCCTGGGGTGTCAATGATGATACCGTGGCCGCTAATTTGAATGAGTTCACGGGCAACCGTTGTATGTCTGCCCTTGCCGTCTCCTTCACGGACCGCCCCCGTTGCCTGACGCTCTGTTCCGGCCAGTGAATTTACCAAGGTCGATTTGCCGGCACCCGAGGGGCCGATGAGAACAGCGGTTAAGTAGCCTGTGATATAGCTTCGCAGTAGCTCTGCTGCCTCTGCTGTTTTTGAATTTACCAAGGCTATTTTCACCCCCATGGCAACGGATTTGACCATTTCCAGGGTTGCGTCTGGATCTGCTGCCAGATCTGCCTTTGTTAGGAGAACAACGGGGGTGGCACCTGAATCCCAGGCAACAGAAAGTTCGCGCTCCATACGGCGAAGATTAGGCTCTTCGGCGATGGGATGGACGATGAAGACCGTGTCAATGTTCGCAGCCAGAGCCTGGGCTCCGGATGTCTTGCCGGCACTTCCCCGGGTGATAAGACTCTTGCGCTTGAGTACGGCCTCAAAGAGGAGAACATTGGGGGTGTCGGAGGGAAAGGCCACTAACCAGTCGCCTACGACGGGCAGCTTGGTCGTCCCCTTGTTGGCCTTAAGAAAGCGAGCAGATGGCTTTGCCCGAAGCACGCCGTTTGTGGTGGCAACGAGCATACTGCCACGATCGCCGCGGATAACTCGTGCTGGTATATTCTCTCCCGTATGGGAGTCAAAAAGGTTCTGCCAATACGCTGACCACCCTAACTCTGAAAGCAAAGCATCTTCGCTCAATACAATCTCCTTTATAACCGGGCCTGGGATGGGCCGTGGACTTATTACGCTGATTTGGTAGGACCCGTGATTTGGCTAATGAACAGGTCGGGTACTGTCTTCTCTGCAGAATGCAGACATTCATCCTTTGGTAACAAACTACAGGGCAATAATCAAGGAGAAGGGGGATTGTTTTAGCTGTCTTTTCTTGGCGCCAGGTGAATTTATTCTGATATTTCTTTTACCTGTTTGTTTTTGTTGAGCATATTGTCCTCACCTTAAAATGGTGAAAAGTTGTTAGGAATATTGTCTGACTATATTTCGGACTGACTGAGAGATACAGTTCCTATAGGCCTCTTTATTTAAGTAGGAAAAGAGCTTCTTTTTCTGAATGGTATCAACTGTCATTGTTGGTGTGGTGACGCGTAGGTGAGTATGAATGTGTTGCTGTATCTTGAAAAAGGAGAGGCGGGGCTGAGTTAATATTCTTGTAAGATTTGAGGTGGAGGGTGCTGCCCTCTTCATATTTTTGAGAAGAAAGCAGCAATTCGTTCTTATCTATTATAAATTGACAATTGCCTCAATTTCAATGCAACCATCAAGGGGAAGTTTGGCCACTTCAAAGGCACTTCGAGCAGGAAAAGGCTCGGAGAAAAATTCTGCATAAACGATGTTTGCTCGGACAAAATCTTTCAAATCTGCTAGAAAAACGGTTGTTTTAACAACTTGATCCAAGGTTCCGCCAGCCTCTTCCACTACTGCTTTGAGGTTGTTAAGGGATTGACGAGTGCAATCCTCGATGCTTCCCTCGCACATTTTTCCGGTTTCAGGATTTATTGGTAGTTGTCCTGAAATGTAGAGGGTATTGCCACTTTTGATTGCCTGGGAGTATGGTCCTACGGCATTTGGTGCTTTATCTGTTTTGATTTGGACTTTCATTTTGAGTACCTTATTTTTTTTGTAAATAGATTATTGGAATTGCGGCATACATTTGGGTTGCCTTAAGAACCTGCTCTTTTGCTACATATTCGTTGGGCACATGGCAGGCATCCAGAGTGCCAGGACCATAACCAATAACGGGTATTTGATGTTTGCCCATGATACCAACGCCGTTAGTTGAAAATGGCCATGTAGTCAGGGTTCCTTCTTTCGCGAAGAGTTCTCGGTAGGCCATCAGTGCAGATTTGGTTATCCTGTGTTCTTTTTCGAGTTTCCAGGCGGGGAAGATGCACTCTTTCTGGCATGGTTTTCCCGTATAAGAAGGTTCTGAAAAGGTGAAAAACTCAACTCGCGCTTCGGCCTCTTGTACTGCCGGGAGTTGTTTTACCTGATCGAGAGCGTATTTTGGTGATTCTCCCCAGGTAAGTCTGCGGTCAATTGATATTTCGCAATAATCGGCAACGGAGCAGCGGGATGGCGCATGGGCAGAAATTTCTGAAACAACAAGGGTGCCTTTACCGAGTTCTGGGTCTTCTATTTCTAGATTGTCGTTTAACTGTTCAAGTTCAGTTATGATGCGTGCCATTTTGTAGATAGCATTCTTACCCTTGTGTGGGGTAGATGCATGGGCACTGAGACCGGATACAGAGATCTTAAATTCCATCCGCCCTTTTTGAGCCAGAGAAATTTCATCATTACTTGGTTCGGCAAGGATAACAAAGTCTGGTTGCAATCCTTTTTTTTCGATTAAAAACTCCCAGGCAAGGCCTTCACATGGCTCTTCCTGGACAGTAGTACAAACCATATAGGTAAAATCCTCTAGCAGATCTAAGTCCTTGAGGATTTTCCCGGCATAGAGCATCGAGGCGATGGATGCCTTCATATCGGCGGCGCCACGGCCATAAATGTTCTTTTCATCCTGAGCGCCGGAGGTGGGGGATTGATGCCACTGCTTTTCGTCTCCATATCCCACAACATCCATATGGGCATCGACGCAGATGAGTTTGGGGCCATGTCCTACCGAACCACAAACATTGCCCATTTCGTCGATTTCAACCTTGTCGAAATCAAGGGCCCTCATCTTTTCGGCAACAAGCTGTGCGACCCGGCCTTCATCTCCAGAAAAGCTTTCTGTCTGGATAAGGGTACTTGCGAAATCGTAGATATTCTGTGCGTAGAATTTGCTGCGATCCTTAATATTATTAAACATAGTTACCTGGTTAGTGATGAGTGCGTGTATGAGAGTTCATACACGCACTACGATGCTATTTAAATTCTTCTCTGAACTGTTTGAATGTACTGATTATACATAAGAACAGAACAAACATAAGGGGCAGAGCAAAAATCAGGCTTATACTTTGTAGTAAATCAATGCCGTTTTTTACCCCTAACATAAGAGTCAATGCCATAGCAGCTTGGGCAATTGTCCAAATTATTTTCATTCTATTGCTAGGGTTTGGGTCACCATCAGAACTCATACTACTCAGTGTATATGTTGAGCTGTTAATTGAAGTGATAAAACAGGTAAAAAGAGCCAGTACAACTCCAACGGAAATTACTTTACCGAAAGGTAAGCTTTCGAGAACGATAAAGGTTGCTGCTTTAGAAGAAGCAGCTGCAGCTTTTATCACCTCAGGCGACGATTCGAGGCCGATGGTTCCAAAGAATGCTACCCAGATGAAAATTCCAAGACATGGCAAGATCATAGAACCAAGGATGAATTCGCGAACAGTTCTACCCTTTGAAACCCGAGCGATGAATGGTCCAACAAAAGGAGCCCAGGCGATAGCCCATGCATAGTAGTAAATAGGCCATCCTGTTATCCATGAAGTCTCTTTATCAGCGGCAAATGTTGGCAGCATCAAGGCATCTGAAAAGAAGCTGTTCATGTAGTTGCCAATTGTATCGAAGTAGACGTTAAACATTTTGGTGGTAGGACCGACTAATCCCACCAATATGAGTATGCCAACGAGCAGATACACATTGTAGTCAGAGAGTACTTTGATACCTTTCTCTAGTCCTGCTGTTGTACAAAATATTGTAATTATTGCTATTGTTGCGACTACTACAATTTTCACCAGATCGGAATCTGGTGTGCCGAAAAGGTATTTAAAACTAACACTTAACGAGAGACCTGTTTGGCCGAGTGATGTTGAAATCCCTGCGATTGCACCGAAGATACAGATAAGGTTGATAGCTTTACCTAAGGGGCCATTTGCCTTATCACGTCCCCAGGGAATCAAGATGTTACTGATGAGATTGGTTTCACCCTTACGGTACATCATATAGCCGAGGATCAGTCCTACTACAGAAAAAGCAGCCCAGGCTTGTATGCCTTGGTGGATAAAGCTTTGCTTCATTGCAAATTCAGCAGCTTCTGGTGAAAGTGGTGCGAGCCCTGTTGTCGCTAAGGGGTGTATATAGTGATATACTGGCTCAGCAACACCCCAATAGAGCATTACTGTTCCCATTCCCGCTGAAAAAAGCATACCCATCCAGGAAAATGTCGAAAAATCAGGGGTGGCATCATCTGGCCCAAGCTTAATATTTCCGTATTTGCTAAATGCGAAGAAAAACATCACCATCACATAAATAAATGAGCCTGCCATATATACCCAACCAAATCTATCAGTTAGGTATTTCATTGTTGTTATTCCTGCTTTGTAAAGCAAATCGGGGAAGAGCGCTCCACAAAGAACAACAAGAACAATGAAAGACATTGTGCTAGCGAAAAGCAATTTGCCCTGCTTGAGTTCGGGGCCTGCATGAGCTTTTTGTTGTATATCTTTAGACATCAATCAATTCCTCTCTATGTGATAATGGTAATCTGCTCGCTGGCACGACGGGTAAGCCATTCTGCTCCATCTTCGGTGATAACAATGTCTTCTTCGTGGACCATATCTTTACCTTTGGCATAGGTCATTCCCGGCTCCAGGGTAATAACCATTCCGGGTACGAGTGGGGTGTTGTCAGTGGCGGTGTTAGAGGGCCACTCTGTTAGCTGCGAACCAAGTCCATGTCCGAGGCGTCCAACTTCGTTGCCAAGAGCACCACCTGCCTCCATTACTGCCCACATTGCATTGTAGATATCTGTGGTTGTGGCTCCTGGGTGTGCTGCTGCAAATCCTGCGCTGGTTGCCTCGTAAACGCATTCGTAGGCTTTTTTGGTTTCAACGCTGCATTCACCAAAGGCGAAGTTGCGATCAAAATCAGAAAAATAACCGTCATAAACGCAACCAACATCGATGATAAGCACATCTCCTCTCTCAATATTGCGGGAGGTAGGTCCCATAATGATGCTGTCATAGCCGTCTGGACCGGAACCAGAGATGAGGTATTTGACAAATTCGGCCCCATCTTCCAACATATCGATACGCATTTGCCGGCAGATATCTCTTTCTGTTTGACCAACACGGGCATGTAGGGGAATACGATCAAAGGCATTGTTGGTAATTACGCACGCCTTTCGAATTTTGGCGATTTCGGCAGGAGATTTAACTGAACGCAATCGATGCATTTCAAGGGCAATGTCAACGAACTCTTTTCCCTGTAGGCGGGTAGAGAGATTGAGATAGTCGGTGGTTGGCATACGTAAATATGATTGAAGACCGAGTGTTGCACCAACTCTACCGTATTTGGTAGGAAGGGCGTTGAGAACTCCAGCGACCAGGGAGATACCGTCGTCTTCCGGGGCAGGGGATGACCAGGTTCTAATGTCATCAATCCATGTAGCCGCCATACCGCTTGCCCCAATACCCGGGATAACAGCAATAGGCTTGCCCTCTGTGGGAATTATGAGAAACCATGGGCGGGTAGGGCTTTCCCAAAATTGTGTGTAGTAACCTGTATAATATCGAATGTTTGGTTCGGTGGTGAGGAAAACTGCATCGAGTTTTTTCTCGCGCATAACTGCCTGCATCTTAGCTGTTCGTGCTTCAAATTCTGCATCGTCAAAACCGAATTCTCTTATGGTCATAGTAAAGCCTCTCTTTGCTGTTGTTATAGGTTGTCGCGTCCGTGCCATAAAACATCCCTGTACAATTCAGGGGAGGTATCACCTTCGGTGCTGATGCAGAGCACCTGTGCATTCAGGTCGAGGCCAAGCTTTTCCCGGGCCTCTTTTCCCTCTTCGCTGGTCATTACCCAGTGAAGAAAGCCTGTTGTTGCGGCTCCTGATTCTCCGGAGGTCACCTGTGGATCTCCTTTTATTGGAGCTCCCAAAACTCTCATTCCCGTTGCGGCAATATCGTCGGAGCAAGACGCATAGGCGACGGGATAATCTCGAAGCATTTCCCAGCTGGTTTTGTTGGGTTCACCGCAGGCGAGTCCGGCCATAAGGGTGAGGAGGTCACCTTCAACAGTGTGAGGTTTTCCGTCGTTTGCGCAGGCAGAAACATAAAAACAGTTCGCGGCATCGGGCTCTACGATGATGAATTTAGGGCAATCTTTGCCGAAGGCAGACATGAAAAAACCGATCATCGCTCCTGCAAAACAGCCAACTCCAGCCTGGAGTAAAACATGGGTGGGACGTTCAATACCCTGTGCCTGCATCTGTTCTAATGCCTCAAGGGCAAGGGTTGTGTATCCCTGCATAATTGTATTCGGAATGTCCTCGTATCCATCCCAAGCTGTATCTTGTACTGTGATCCATCCCTCCTGTTGTGCTTTGTCCCAGGCCATGCGAACACAGTCGTCGTAATTGAGTTCTGTTATGGTGCAGTCGGAGCCAAGGGCTTGGATATTGTCGCGACGGATGGGAGCAGAACCCTTTGGCATGTAGATAATGGCTTTTTTATTAAACTCTTTAGCCGCCCATGCCAGGCCTCGTCCATGATTCCCATCTGTTGTAGATGCGAAGGTGATATCGCCAATTTTGTCCGAGGTCTCTTTAGAACTCAGGTCAGAACAGCTTACTTCGGAGATATCTTTGCCAAGCATTTCAGCGAGTATTTTTCCTACGGCGTAGGAACCGCCAAGTACCTTGAAGGCGTTGAGACCAAAGCGATAGGATTCATCTTTTATCAGGATTGATCCAAGCCCAAGGTGTTCAGCAAGTTGGTCAAGTTTAGCCAAGGGTGTTGGCTGGTAGGATGGAAAGGTTTGGTGGAAGTCTCTAACTTTCTCAGCTACTTCTTTACTGAGAAGGGAGACCTCTGTCCCTTTTAATGGAGCTATTGGATTTTCATTAAATTTAATTCTAACACTAGACAAAATTATATCTCCCTCTTTGAATTATTGGTTGTCTTTGTATTAGCATAATGCGTGCCAAAATCGACAATACTGACAATAGTTCGAAAAAACAGGATCTTAGCCTTTTGCCTGAGGGGGAGGTATGTTTTTATTCACTTCTCGTAATGAGAAAAATTCTAGAAATGAGAAAAAGATTAATAGGTACTTGTTTTGCGGTATAGCGTTGCGAGGCTGATGCCAAGACTTTTAGCGGCCTGTCTTTTTCCTTCGGTGGAGTCACCGTACAGGGCAATAGCTCTTGTAATTGCTTGGAACTCTAACTCTTTGAGAGGTATTACCGGGGGGTGGTTATTTGGGCTGAGGGGTATGGTGGTGCCTAGGTTTTCGGGGTTTACTAAAAAGCCTGAATAGATGGAGGTTTCATCTATTTTTCCCTTCTTGTCTGCAATGTTAACAAGGTATTCTATGGCATTTTCAAGCTCTCTGATGTTGCCGGGCCAGAGGTATTTTTCCATACGTTGCCTAATGTTTTTAGAGAGAAAAATCTGGTCTTTGTTAAATAAATCACAGTATTTATTTGTAAAATGTTTGATGAGTAAGGTGAGATCTTCCATTCGATTTCGAAGTGGAGGTGTTTCAATGGGAATAACATTGAGGCGATAATAAAGGTCGTTTCTGAACTTATTTTGCAGCATCATCTCGTGGAGATTATCATTACATGCGGCGATTATACGAATGTCCACCGAGATAGGGTTTGCAGCCCCGAGTCGGGTGATGGTTCTTTCCTGCAGAACCCTGAGCAATTTTACTTGCAAATAAAGGGGCATAGAAGATATCTCATCGAGGAAAATTACGCCACCTGCCGCAAGCTCAAACTTGCCAATTTGACCTTGTTTGGATGCCCCTGTGAAGGCTCCACCAACATAACCAAAGAGCTCACTTTCAAGTAAGGTATCAGGGATGGCTCCGCAGTTAATGGCAACAAAAGGCTCCTTGTTTCTATTGCCAGAAAAATGAATAGCTCGGGCAACCAGCTCTTTTCCTGTGCCACTTTCGCCAGAGATAAGAACCGATGAGTTGGTGTCTGAGGTTGCCTGTATTTGGCTTTTTAATGTTCTAATAAGAGGAGAGTTTCCGATAATATGCTGTAGTGATGCATCTTCCGGGGAACTTGGTCCTGAGGATAAAGATATAACAGATTGGATGGTATCAAAGATAAAAACAGAGGAGAATCTGCTTGTCTTGGAATCGAGCTTAACCCTTTTTCCTGCCAGTAGCTGTTGCCTATCTCCTTGTCTTATGATGAATTCGTCAAGGTCGGAGAATGTCACGCCTGTGGCTGTCAGGGAGAAATTCTCAAAATTAGAATTAAGGGTTTTGTGCAAAATTTCTTGGGCTCTGGCGTTTTTGAAAACAACTTTTCCGTTTGTGTCACAAATCATGGTGCCACGGTTGTTTATCTCTATGACCTCTGACATTGCATCAAAAAGATCGTTAAGATTTTTTTGAGCATGTTTTTCAAGTACATGGGCTGCGATACTGCTAGTGAGTAATTGGAGGAAATTTACATAAACATCTCTTTGCGGAATAAGTTTTTTTCGAATCTCTTCAGAGAAGCAGATGAGTTCCATTGCCCCATAGGTGTTTTTTCCGTCGGAAATGGGGGCACAGATAGAGAGGAGCTCATGGCATTGTTCTTTGGTTTGGCAACCCTTGCATATGCTATTTTTCCTGGGGTTTTCAATAAAAAGAGGTTTGGTACTTTTCAGTGTGGCTTTGAGAAGATTACCTGCTTTTTTTATGCTTTTCCCAATGTTTTTTGAGTAATCCCCAGTGCCTGCAATTCTGATGAGGTTGGTATCAACAACTTCAACTTCAAAACCAGTTACCTTGGATATTGTATCAGCGTAATATTGAATTTGTTTTTGCAGACTGAGTAACACGATTGCTCCTAATGATGGGGGTGCTTGGTTTACTATTTGCTTCCATAGGGGCAAGAGGATTGGGTGTATGAAAATTTACCAAATAGTTCGGCGAGGTTGTTATGAACAAGATAAACAGATTGGCTACATATTTTTATAAATAAAATTAAGGCCAGAGAAGTCTCCCCATATGGACATAGTAATATAACCGATTGTACGTGCTTTTTGCTATCTTTTACTGTCGGAGCGGATTTGTTAGCTTGGAAATGTCCACAACACGGTATTGTCATCTGCTTTTGGGCATAGTGTTTTTATTGATGAAATATCGTGAGCTAAAAAATGTTGGTAGGAGATAATGAAAAATAGAGGTGTTGTCTTTTTGTTGCCAGGAGTGTGCAGCAGGGATCCTGTTCAGCTCAGCTCAGCTCAGGATCCCCGTAGAACTATTTTTTAATCTTTACTATGGTACCCTCCAGAGCAACACCGGCCATCAGGGCTCCGGCTCCACATTGAAATGAGCTATTGCTTGAGTGGAGCTTGCTCTTGTAGTTGGATTTAATATTTATAACGGCATTGCCGCCTTGGCTGACAGCACTTTCTTCAAGAGCAATCATAGCCGAGAGAAATACCCACTGACATGCCTCCTTATCTGATTTATTAAAGGAGTTGGTTTTTTTGTTGGTGTTCACTGTACCGTAATTTTTTATTACCTTGCCGTGTTTACTCTTGCCAAAGTAAAAACTTACATCGCCACTGAGTTTTGTTTGTGCCGCCTTCTGAGCGAGGGCCTCTTTTACGGAGTAGTTGCCCAGGCTGTCTCTTGCCACTGCCGAAGAGATCATTAACATGCTCAGTAGAATTGCCAGTACGATTGTCTTCATTTTTTCTCCCTATGAAATGTTCTAATATGGTTCCAGAATTGCGGAGCAATCTGTCACTGATTGTAGTCATCCTTTGTAGCAATCTTATATTGTCTTTGCTACTAATCTTTTTAAGAGAGGCATTCTTAAAAATAGGGCAGGTTTTCCTTGGAAGTCAAGCATGATAAGTCTATACAGATGAGTTGCCTGTTGCCAGCCTGAGGAGAATACGGGGCAGGCCGTTAACGGCTCTCTTCTGGAGAGAGTTTTTGGAAAATGGAGAGGTTTTTACTGACAGGGAGGAGGGGGCAGGATCTTTGCCCATTATTTGCTATGATAAATCGATGTATGCCCTGGAAAACCGACCTCTTGGTGAGGCCGGTTCTCCAGTACTTATTGGTCTACATCCGCTAATGAGATGTAGTTATCTTTTTGCCCTCTTGTTTGCTGCGACACAGGAGAGGAATGCATGCATGATGCCGGCGGCGGCAAAAGAGGTGATCTCTGCATTGTCTGACTCTGGAAGTACCTCCACCAGATCCATCCCCACCAGTTCCTGGCCTTGGCAGCAGTTAAGGACAAGCTTGAGAGCCTCATGGGTGGTGAAACCGCCAATCTCGGGAGTTCCTGTGCCCGGTGCATAGGCGGCATCAAGAAAATCAATATCAAACGACATGAAAACAGGGGTACCCGGGCTGATACGCTCTTTGATGCGCTTGATTGCCTCGTTTATACCTATTTCATGAAGCTCCCAGCCGGTGATAACCTGCATACCGCTTTCGCGGACAAACTTGAGCGAATCTCTGCCGTAGAGGGGGCCTCGGATTCCCGTCTGGGTGGACTCCTCAGGCTTGATCAAACCCTCCTTGATGGCCCAATGGAAGGTGGTGCCGTGGTTGTAGGGCTTACCGAAGTAATCACTTCCCGTATCCGAGTGAGCATCAAAGTGAATAAGGGCCACGGGGCCATGCTTCTTAACGATGGAACGCAGTTGCGGCAGGGTGATGGAGTGGTCTCCACCCATAACAACAGGAATGATGTCATTTTTTAAGAGGGCACTCATTCCCTCTTCAATGCGCTCAAATGACTCATCCAGGTGGCCGGGAATAATATCAATATCGCCGTAATCAACACCGCTACACTCTTCAAATATATCCACGTCAAGCACCTCTTCATAGGACTTGAGTATGGTAGAGGCAGCCCGAATACCAGCAGGCCCGAAGCGACATCCTGGCTTATAAGTGGTGGCAGTATCAAAAGGAATGCCAAGGACGGCAAAGTCTATATCCTGTAGATCCGTTTGATAGGGAAGACGCATAAAGGTTCTTATGCCACAAAAGCGGGGCGAGGCAAGGGCATTTACTGGCTTAGACATGGTCTGTTTTCCTTGTAATGATTTGTTTTTAAAGTGCTTCTTTTTGTAGTTGGCTCTTGAGGATTTCGCTCTTAAGCATTTCAATCTGTTCTATTTCGCTCTGGCGTTTTTCCATTTCGCTATGTTGCATTTCGCTCTTGAGGTCTTTTAGCAAAGACCAGAGCATAAAGATCATTCCGATACCAAAGGGGGCGCCGGCTATGATACATGCACTCTTTAATGCGCCGAGTCCGCCGCTTACTAAGAGGACAACTGCGAGGGTGCCGAGGAATGCGCCCCAAACCACCTTCATAAGGGTTTTGGGTTCGTAGGCACCCTTAGACATGAGCATGGCCACAAAGAATGAAGCTGAATCCGCCGAGGTAACGAGGAAGAGGATCATGTTTATAAAGACAATAATGCTGAGCAATTTGGCGAAGGGAAGGGTGCTGAGTAGCATATATATGCCGGAGCCTACATCTGCTGAAATGCTTGTCCACATGGGTGCTGTCTGGTTCATCTCTGCCAGAATGGAAGAGCCGCCAACAATGGTAAACCAGACAAGGCTAAAGGCGGTGGGAGCTAAAACGGCACCTACGATAAAGCCTCGGATGGTACGTCCACGGGAGATACGGGCAATAAATCCGCCGACAAAGGGAGCCCAGGCAATGGTTAGGAGCCAGCAGAAGAGGGTCCAGCTGGAAAACCACTTGCTGTGTTGTTGTAAGGGATCGGTATAAAAGGTCATGGGAATAAATTCACTGACATAGCTGCCTACGTTATTTACCAGCAGACGCAGCAGGGTATTTGTCTCTCCAAAAATAAGAATAAAGAGACACCATGAGATTGCCAGAATAATATTAACATTACTCAAAAAGGCCATGCCTCGGTGCAGTCCTGTTATGGCTGAAATAACATAGAGACCAATGATAATAGCCATAATGAGCAGCTTGCCCCCAACGCCAACTTCTATGCCGAAGATAAGTCCAGCCCCGTAGCTTAGGGAGATAATACCAAGTCCAAGGGCAGTACTGAGTCCTCCTACCGTAGCAATGGCACCAATGGTATCGAGGAGACGTCCCCACACGCTGGTACTTGCCTTGTCACCAAGCAGTCCGTGTAGGGCAACAGAGAGGGTCATGGGGCGATTCTGCCTAAAGGCAGGAAAGGCAATGCAGAGGCCCACTATGGAGTAGCCCATCCAACAGTGAATACCCCAGTGGAATGATGCTATGCGAATGGCGACAGGAAGAGCCTCGGGGCTGCCGGCAACAGCGCCGTAGGGGGTGTTCATAAAGTGGAACATGGGTTCAGCAGCACCCCATAAAACATAGCCAACGCCAATGCCGCAACTAAAGAGCATGGCGATCCAGGTGGTGGTGCTGAACTCCGGTTCATCACCGGCCTGTCCCAGGGTAAGGTTGCCATATTTACTGATGGCAACGCCAAAGCCCACGATGATACAGAGGGCCATAATTGAGACGTAAAGCCAGCCAAAGGTATCTGCAATATAGGCCCGTCCTGCCATGGCGTATTTACCTAAGATTTCAGGGTAGATGGCACCAAATACTACGATAGCAAGAGTTACCAGGGCGGTGGTATAGAAGAGAAATGGGTCGTATTGGCCCAGTAATCTTGTCATTAAATTGTTTTTTTGCTTCGACATAATATCCTCAAAAGTCAGTTAGATGGGGGCAAAAATGTTTCTGCTGTTAACGGTCAAACTATACTACTGCCACCTCCTTCCGCTTTGCGGGGGCCAAACAATGATACCATCTAATGTTTTGTTAGAAGCTTTAACTGGTGTATCAGATTTGGTAAAGAAAAAATTAATAGTCAATATTCGAGACAAATAATCGTGTAAAGACGAGTATTTACATTACTTTTTGTTGTGGCACAGCTACTCTGTTTTATTGGCCCCATCCTGGGACAGGGCCAAGGCTCTACTCTCTAATGGAAGTATATGGCAAATATATGTTCTTTATTGTACTCGAAATCCCAATGTCTCTCTTTTACATAGTATCGTAAATCTGTTTCATTCTTTTCCCGCAGGGCCCGAATGATCAGGTCATGTTCGTCACAGCCATCAAGGAACCAACGTTGCACAAAGTTGCGACGTGGCAGATCCCACAATCGATTTTGCACGGGGACAAGTATTCGTTCCGCAAACAGATTCGGTGCTACGGTCAGAAAATAGTCATGGGACTTTCTATGCAGGATATCGTATTGTTGAATATCTTCGGCGTAGATGCTTTTGCGCATCTCTTTCACCACCTCTTCCATCTCATCGAGGATGGATGCTGTATAATGAGGCATGCCACGTATACAGAGGGTGTTTTCCAGTGAGCCAATAACTTCGTAGAGGTATTGAAAATCTTCTTTTTCAAGTTTATTTACAATGACCTTACTACGGGGGTAAATCGTTACAATACCTTCAGCCTCCAAGCGAATAAGGGCATCACGCAGAGGTGTACGGCTAATTTGTAGATGTTCGCTTAACTCGGTAAGGTTGAGACTGTTACCGGGTAAAATTTCCCCCTCTTGCATACGTTTTCTTAAATAGTTGTATACTAGGTCACGGGCAACCCGAGAAATTTTCTTCTGGACTGTTTTCTTTTTATTCACCATACCTCTCAAATATGTTTGTTGATATATCAGATGCTATTCGTTTTCTATTCCTCTTTTCCCATTCTGTCAAGAAAAAATAAAAGATGCCTCTCCGCAGGCTTCTTGTCGATTGTCACCTGTTCTTGGCGAGGCTATAGCAGGCCATTTCTTGCTCTGCTTAGATACTTCACCTGTTATAATATGTACTTGGTATTTTTTTCTATAGCTGCCACTGCGTGGAAACTGAAAGAGGAGCAGGATTAAAGGAGGCAGATGGGGTAGAGGGAGAAATTGTCTAAGCCGATTCAGGAGAGATAAATATCATTAAACGCCCCTCGGTCTTTGCTTAGGAAATCGATTTCGGGGGTAAGCCATGGGGCTGATCTATTTTGCAAAGCACGATATTTGTTCAAGCCTATGGGATATTTTGACAGAGGCACCGACTCTGAGCTCTTCTCTGGCAAAGGTTAAGGTCTGACATATTTCTCCGCTGCCAAGTTTTAGTTGGTATAGGGAGCTCCCTCCACGAAAGGATTTGTGCGTCACCCGGGCCTCTATCTCGCCATCTTCCCCACAGTGAATCTCTTCCGGTCGGATGAGCACTCTCACCTCATCGCCCCTCTTATGGGGACCGGAAATATTCGTCTTGAGGAGCCCCAGGGCGCACTCTATCTCTCCCGCTTCCATAACTCTCCCGCAGATAAGTGCTCCGTCACCTATAAAGGTTGCAACCTCTGCTGTTGCTGGCTGGTGGTAAATATTATGGCAACTGTCCCATTGTTGCATCTTCCCATGGAATAAAAGGCCAATTTTATCGGCGACAGAGAAGGCCTCATACTGGTTATGGGTCACCAGCAGCCCTGTTGTCCCTGATTTCTTTAAAATATCTCTTACCTCTATAGTCAGCCGATCTCTTAACAGAGCATCGAGATTGGAAAATGGCTCATCGAGTAAAAGCAATTCAGGTTCAGGGGCAAGGGCGCGGGCAAGGGCGACGCGCTGCTGTTGTCCTCCCGAGAGCTCGTGCGGGTATTTGCCTAGGGCATCCTCTAAGCCAACCAGCTTCAGTAGAGAGCGGACCTTCTCTTTTTGCCTGGGGCGGGGCTTTTCCCGTATACCGAAGGCAATATTTTGCTCTACAGAGAGGTGAGGGAAGAGGGCGTAGTCCTGGAAAACCATGCCCACGGATCGTTTTTCAGGGGATCTGCTCATCCCTGCAGCTGAAACCACCTCTCCATTTATCTCTATCCTGCCCGACTGGATTTCTTCAAAGCCTGCAATGGTACGAAGCAGGGTTGTTTTGCCACAGCCGCTGGGGCCCAGTAAACAGCCGATCTCTCCGCGGGCAAGTGAGAGAGAGACATTTTCGATGATATTCTGTTCATCGTAGGACTTGGACACATTTTTTATCTGTAAAATAGTATCTTGGCTATTCATTAAGCTTCCTCT
Organism: Desulfotalea psychrophila LSv54; assembly: GCF_000025945.1. GTDB lineage: Bacteria > Desulfobacterota > Desulfobulbia > Desulfobulbales > Desulfocapsaceae > Desulfotalea > Desulfotalea psychrophila. Next base: position 1,559,948 of record NC_006138.1, read on the forward strand.
GTTTGGCGGATAAGCAGGATCACGGGTATAATAGATGCTAAGACCAAGTATAAACTTGGCAGGGCAGCTCGTTCCCACTCTCCTTCACTGGTGAGTTCATATATTTTTACAGCCAGGGTATCCCAGCCAAAGGGTCTGGTCATAAGGGTGATGGGCATCTCCTTAACAACATCCACCATCACCAGAATAAGTGCCGTTAGCAGCCCCTTTTTCAGGAGTGGAAGGTGGATGAGGCGAATCAGCCGCCGTCCCTTCACACCGGTGAGCGATGCCGCCTCATCAAGACTTGGACTTATGCCCAGCATGTTGCTGTCAATTGCGCTGAAACCGGCAGCAAGAAAACGGACAACATAGGCCATGAACATGACAAAGAGTGTGCCCTGAAAAACTGTGCCTATATTTACCTGAAATAAATACTGAGCGATGATCTGGAGTTGGTTATCAAGCCAAACGATGGGAATAAAAATACCGATCGCCAGCACTGTGCCTGGCAGGGCATATCCTATGGTAGAGACCTTTGCGCATAGGAGGTTGAGTCTGTGCGGTGAACGTCTCTTTACATAGCTAAGCAGCAGGGCGCAGAGACAGGTCAACACTGCCGCTCCGCCGCCTAGAAAAAGTGTCTGTCCCGCCTGGCTGGCATAGTTGGGTAGATCTTTTCCTGCCAGACCGATGGCCCAGTATACGAGTTGGATAACAGGCAGGACAAAGGCGAAAATGACCATCAGGGAGCAGGCTAGGGTCGCCCCCCGGGCCTGCCAGCCTTTGAGCTGGATTCTGCTATATGCATTTCTGCCCTTGCCATTTGAGTAAAAGCGCATTTTGGCTTTATATGATGCCTCGACCAATACCAGGACCAAGGCAAACAGCACTAAAATTGATGATAACTGGGCAGCCGCCTGCAGAGAAAAAAAGCCAAACCAGGCCTTATAGATGGCCGTGGTAAAGGTATCGTAATTAAAAACAGAGACTGTACCAAAATCTGCCAGTGTTTCCATTAAGACCAGGACCAGACCGCTGACAATCCACGGTCTTGCCATTGGCAGAGACACCTTCCAGAAGGCAATCCAGGGGCTCACCCCCAGGGTTTGGGCTGCCTCTATCAAAACTCGTCCCTGGCTTAAAAATGCTGCCCGGCTTAAGAGATATACATAGGGATAGAGGGTGGCGCTTATGACAATCACCACGAATGGCCTTGAGCGCACCTCGAAGATGAGGTCTGAGCAGCCGGGGATCATCCTTATTACCGACTGAACCGGGCCCGCAAAGTCCATCACGCCTATAAAGATAAAGGCCATCACGTAGGCAGGGATCGCCATGGGCAGGGTTAAGGCCCAGGAAAAAAAGGATTTCCCGGGAAATGAGCAGGCACCTGTCAACCAGCCAAATCCAACCCCGAGAATGGTGGTGCAGACCAGAACTCCGGCACCGAGCCAGAATGTATTGAGCAGGAGAGAAGTCAGCACCGTTTCAGAGAGGTGTCGCCAAATTTCCTGCTCAGCCTGAAAGACCGAGCAGAAAATTACTCCTATGGGGATAACGACCAGCCCTGCCAAGGTAATTGCAGATATCTGCCAGCTATCCAGCCCGGCCAGTCGTAGTTTGAGGAAGGTTCGCATGTCAGTCTTATTTGTACTCGGCGCGATCCATAAGTTTTATAGCCTCTGCCTGAAGCTCACCGTACTGAGCGACATTTAGTGGATTTCCCTTAAAATCACCCCATGTGGCCACAATCGGGTTGGCGGCAATACTCGGGTTAGCGGGATACTCCATATTCAAAGCGGCAAATTGCCCCTGGGCCTCCTCGCTGGATAACCACTCCACAAGTTTTACGGCCGCATCTTTATGTTTGGCGTGGGCGGTGATGCCTGCCCCGGAAACATTCATATGTACACCGCTGATCTCCTGGTTCGGCCAGAAGATGGCAAGAGGTAGCTCAGGGTTCTCCTTCATAAGACGACCGAAGTAGTATGTGTTAACAATGGTCATATCTCCCAGGCCTGCAGCTACTGCTTTCATTGCCTTGGTGTCGTTGCTAAAAGGATCTGTAGCAAGGTTTGCCACCCAGCCCTTAACAATTTCCTCTGCTTTTTCAACGCCATAATCAGCTATGAGGGAGGCAACAAGAGACTGGTTGTAGACCTTCTTTGATGTACGCAGCACCAATTTCCCCTGCCACTTCTTGTCGGCGAGGTCCTCATAGGTGGAGAGTTTATCGGCGATGCCGGTCTCGGTATTGTAGACAATTGTCCGTGCCCGTACGGAGAGACCAAACCAGTTATTCTCAGGATCCCTGAGGTTTTCTGGAATATTTGTTGCTAAAATGGTTGAATTTACGGGTTGCAATACGCCGGCCTCTTTTGCCTGCCAGAGGTTACCTGCATCCACGGTGATATAAATGTCTGCCGGGCTGTTTTCCCCTTCTGCCTTCAGGCGTTCCAAGAGTACCCCAGCCTTTCCCGTAAGAAATTTAACCTTAACACCAGTTTTCTGGGTATAGAGATCGAAAAGAGGCTTTATTAGATGTTCTTTACGTGCTGAATATACAACAACTTCTTCGCCTGCTGCCGATACAAAAATCGGTAGGCTGATTGTCATCGCCAGGGTTAATGCTAATAATCGGGGGAACATATTTTTCTCCATCTGTATAGAAATAAATAATAGCTGACTTATTTAGTCGTAGCTGTAAATGTTTGACAACCCTAAACTGGTAAGGGGGCGTGGTCAAGCAAAAAGATACCACAGTGTGGTGTCTTTCTCTGCTTTGTCTCGATTTCATCTTGTTAAATGGTTGAGATTAAATAGCTTATTCAGGCAGTGGAAATCTGATAAATGTAAGGGCTGCAAAATCTCATTTTAACGTCAAGGCTTATGGCAGGCAGTAATTTTCCACCCTTTTTTCGGCCGCAGCCACCCTGGGATTAAATGTTTTCAGTCTGGTCTTAGCCCTGTATTTTTTGTCATAAAAATGCTACAGATCCTCTGCCGGTGTTGGCTAGCTATGCACCGTCTTTAATCATTATCAGTGAGTTAAATTTATGGAGGAGGAGTAGTGAAGAAAGAATTGAGGGATGTGGTTGTTGTTGGAGCTGCGCTGTTTGCGATGTTTTTTGGGGCTGGGAATCTGATCTTTCCACCTGCACTGGGATTTCTTGCCGGAGACAACTGGTTTCTCTGTATGCTTGGCTTTCTCCTCACTGGTGTTGGTCTGCCTATTTTGGGTGTTGTGGCCATTGCCAGAAGTAAGGGCTCATTTGATCTCTTTGCCGGCAGGGTTCATCCGGCCTTTGCCAAGATTTTGGGTACGGGCATTGTCCTTTCCATTGGTCCCTTTCTGGCCATTCCCAGAACCGCTGCCACCGTCTATGAGATTGGCATTCAGCCCATGTTCAGTGATGTAAGCCCGGTATTGGTATCGGCTCTCTACTTTTCCATCACCCTGCTCTTTGTTCTTAAGCCGTCGAGTATTATTGATAAAATAGGCAAGTTTCTTACCCCTGCCCTTCTGCTTATCATTACTATTATTATCTTTATTGGGGTAAGCCAGCCCATGGGGGTACCTTTGGATACCGCCTTTGCCCACCCCTTTTCCAATGGTTTTTCCGAAGGTTATCAGACCATGGATGCCATGGCCTCTATTCTCTTTGCCGGTCTTATTCTCACGGCCCTAAAGGCCAAGGGTTATACGGAGCCAAAACAGCAGATGAAACTGGCCTGTCAGTCAGGTCTCATTGCCGGGGCCGGCCTGATGTTTGTCTATGGCGGTCTCCTCTATCTGGGCGCAACTGGTAATAATGTCTTTCCTGCAGGTATTTCCCGGGCGGATCTGATTGTCTCTATGACCAATACCATCCTGGGGAGAACGGGCCAGATTGCCATGTGCCTTGTGGTCTCCGTTGCCTGTCTGACCACGGCTGTTGGCCTCACCGCCGTTGTCGGAGACTACTTTTCAGAACTTAGTGGCGGCAAACTGGCCTATAAGCCGGTTGTTCTGGCTACCACCATCTTCAGTGCCTGTATTTCGGTTTCGGGTATTGAAAATATTGTTAAACTGTCGGTACCGCTTCTGATCATCGCCTACCCGGTTATTATTGTTCTGATCCTCCTCACCCTTATCGGCAAAAACCTTAATGCCGGTGTCTTCCGGGGTGCGGTGGCTGGTGCTGTCTTTGTCAGCCTCTTTGACGTTCTCTCCTATCTCAAGATTGAAACGGGCACCGCCGGGAGCTTTATTGCCAAACTTCCCTTTGCCTCCTCGGGATTTGGCTGGATACTGCCCGCTACCCTTGGCGCTGTGCTCTTTGGCACCCTGATGCAGAAGATGGCCAAGCCGGTTAATACCCTCAGCAATCATCATCACGGTGCTTAGTCAGGCCCCTGCAGAATTGTTTAGGATCGACTAGCTCTCCCTTAATCCCCGCCCTTTGGTGGGGATTTTTTTTTGCCCACCTGTACTATACAAAACCCTTATCTACAAAGCGTCTCTGGCAATACCCTCTCCAGATGGTTTTACTTTTGTTTTGGGTATATGACCAAAATACCCTTGACAGCAATCTCCGTCGGATCTACAGTTATAGTCAAATGACCAAAACAACTTATCCAGAGGAGGATTGATGCCAAGGCCCAAGCTACCAAGATTTATTGAAATGCATCCCGAGGTGGAGGGATTTAGCCCGGATGGTATTAGCCATACTGGGGATACCACCCTCTCCATGGAGGAGTTTGAGGCCATAAGGCTCAGTGACTATCTCGGGCTTGATCAGTCTCAGGCAGCTGAGCAGATGAACATATCAAGACAGACATTTGGCCGAGTATTAAGGCAGGCACGTTTTATTCTCTCTCAGGCCCTGGTCACGGGCAAACGCCTCAAGGTTGGGGGTGGTTGCTATAAGATGCAGGGTAGGGGGGGGCGGAGAAGACGTGGCAGAACAACCATAGATCTCAAGGAGGATCTCATGACTCAGGCAGAACAGGAAAATAGTCAGCTTAATCAGGCGGGCAGTGGCGAGAATGAGCAAAGCCCAGTTCAGGGACCAGGTCAGGGCAGGGGCCAGGGACAGGCCTTAGGCCAGGGCCAGAGACAGGGCCAGGAACCAGGTCAGGGTCGGGGCTTAGGTCGAGGACCGGGTCAGGGCTTAGGGCAAGGACCAGGACAGGGCTTAGGTCAGAGAAGACCGGGCCAAGGTCAGGGCGGTCAGGGATTAGGTCAGGGCTCGGGTCAAGGTCAGGGCTTAGGTCAGAAACCGGGACAAGGTCAGGGCTTAGGGCAAGGTCAGGGCTTAGGCCAGGGTAGAGGTCAGGGCCAGGGTGGTGGACGCGGCGTGGGAGGAGGACGAGGCCTCGGTTGTGGCAAGAGAGACGGCAGCTGCAGACAGAACAATAAATAGTAAAGTCAGAATTAATAGAAGAGCCAATCGCCCTATGAGGTGGTTGGCTTTTTTTTTGCCTGGTCGGAGTGAGAGGCGATGGCCTTTCTCCCAAGGGGAGTCTTTACTAGCTCTACATCCAGACGATATACTTATTTTCAAAGTCTATTTTGAAGGGATGTTTCTTGAGGAAATCCACTCCCAGCAGGCCCCTGTTTTGGGACCCAGATTGCGGGTATGTCGAGACGGTGAAATTGTACTCATGCTCCGTGCTAACCCTTAGCATATCCAGCTCCACAGAGCGGCCATAGCATTTTGAACCATTGGCGACCGTTGCCACCACCTTTGGTCCATAGTTAGCTCTCATCCCCTTTAGATATCTATAGGGGATGGTTGTATGGCTGGAGCCCGTGTCGAGCACCATATAAACCCTTTTGCTTCTGCCTCTATGTCGCAGGGTGACCGGAATAAGTATTTGATTGTTAATGATAGTTATTTTGGTGATATTTTTTTTCGCCCTATTGACACTGCTGCCGATATTTTTGCCATTTGCTCCAGGCACAGCTAAAAAGAATAACAGCACAAACAGGGATAAAAAACGCATTTTCAAACTTTCTCCTCAGGCTATTTTCTCTCCTTAAATATTAAAACGTGCCACCTTTTTTGCCTGTTCTCCTCTGCTGGACAAAAACAGGTATCGTCCATTTACCAAATTTTGCTGTGAAATACCACGCATTTTCAAGCAGGTTCAAGAGCTGTGGAAAATGGCTGGAAATTAATTTTTGTACGCCTGCTGAGGAGCTTGCGAAGAACAGTCAGTTAATTCGTGGCAAGGTGGGGGGGGCTATAAAAAAAAGCTAACAAAAAAGGGCCTTAAAAGCTCTGCCAGCTCTTAAGGCCCTTTCTGTTTTATGGTCGGAGTGAGAGACGAATCACTGTCCTGGGTTTACTAAGACCATTCTCATACTTTTTTTTCTGCTAAAATAAAGCGCCTATTGATAGCTCAGGTCAATATCAAGGCTGTCAAGCATCTGCTCCAGGGTCGCAAGAGAACTGTGGCACTGGCTAATATGTTGTTCAAAGGGGTGAATGGAATCTACCAGGGCACAGGCCTGGGCGGCATGGAGACGTAAAGAGGAGATTTTTTCGCTGGCGCTATTAAGGTTCACCTCTCGATCCTTTAAGATTTTCTCGATCTCATCGCAGATGTGGCTGATGGTCGCATGGCCTGTGTAGCGTTCGATTTCGCTCTGGTCGGCCAGATTGTCGAGTAGCTTTTTGATTGCCTTTACAGCTAGGTAGTAGTCGAGCATGGCTGTCTCTCCTTATATTTTTTGAGTAAGTCGGGAGTAGAAGGAAGAGACTCTCTTATTGGCTCCTCTCCGAGTCTCTTGCTTATTTTAAGCCTAGCAGGGAAGAGATCCTCTTTCAAATGAGAACTCAACTTATTGTCGGAGTGGCGATAGGAGGGGGGCTGCTGCCTGCAAAGAGGTCAAAGATTATCATGCTTGGCAAAAAATATTAGGTACGCCTTATAATACTCTTGACTAAATAGAATAATATTGGCTATATACCTCTCATAAATAGATATTATCTGTAATTTATGGTGAGTCATCCTTGCCAATTGGCCGGACAGCACGGGGGTAAGTGCCGCTGGGCTTTATTCAGACATTTTGGGGAGAATTAGTTTTGTCATCTTTTAGCGCCAAGCCTGTATCCTTATTGCCCAGTGTTTTGGGTCTTCATTCCGTGGTTGATATGGTGGTCGCGACACTTGATATTCGTGATCCTTATACCTCTGAACACTCCCATCGTGTCGCCGGTCTAGCTGAACTTTTGGCTGAGGCGATGGCACTTTCTCCTGAACAGTGCCGTCTTGTCCATTACGCGGCCCATCTTCATGATATAGGTAAGATAGGGGTGTCTGATAGTACCTTAAATAAAATTGGAAAATTGACAGCTGAAGAGATGGCGGAGATGCAGGCTCATTCGGAAATCGGGGCAATGATCCTCAGTAAAAATCCGGAATTTACCCTCTTGGCAGAGATTGTTCGGCATCACCACGAACGTTGGGATGGTAAGGGTTATCCTGATGGCATAAGTGGTGATGCCATTCCACTTGAATCTCGGATCATCGGTCTGGCAGATGCCTTTGATGCGATGACATCAGATCGTCCATATAGAGCTCATAAAACACATGAATGGGCCCTTGAGGAGATTAAGAAGCACGCAGGTAGTCAATTTTGCCCTGAATGTGTCAGCATTTTCCTCACCCTTCGCGCAAAATTAAAACTTAATCAGTATCAAAGTAGTAAGAGAGCCTTCTCTCACCATCAGGCCAATGTCAGACATCATACTCTTATGCACTCTCAGCGGATCAGATCAATGCCAACAAGACATTGAGAAGTCTGTAAAGAACGGATGTTGATTTTCTGGCCTCTGTTGCTCTACTCTGGAGCAGGGCATGTAAAGAGCACGAAGAGTGTCAGAAAAAAATGTATCGAGGCTAGGGGGTAACTGCCTGGACAGGGCATGATCTTCGACGCAGCAGGAGAATCCTGCCTGCCGAGAGGGTGTACCGCCTGACACAGGCGAATCTTGTGTTGCCTTTTACTGCCATCGAGAACGGTAATGGTATCACCATCAGCAATGCTGATAACCTTGTCAGAAAGTGTCTGTGTCTGGGTAGTTGTACTTGCAAATAATAGGCAGATAAAAAAATTGCTCACTCATGTAATTCATCAAGTGTGATAAGTTCAAAGCTTACATCATCCCACCAAATACTTAAAATAATGTAATTTGTCTTTTCCCGCCCCGTTCTCTGTGTACCTGTGACAATATAAGAAGTTGGCCGATAGTTCTTGGTGGACTTTTGGCTGCCCGCAGGTCTCTGTTTACAGAAGCCAAATCTCTTTTGAGTTGATGTTGTTTTTTTGATATCATCCGTAGTGGATGCAGGTCTGCGTTTGTCGGCCTTTGAGTCAGGCAAGGTTGGCAGGCACCTGGAAAAGGAGGTGAGCCATCCCCGTATAAGTGGCTTTAGTTACATCTTTATCTGATTGATTAAGCAAGGAATTTTTTGAATTTAAAAGGAGAAAAAATTATGAGTACAGCCGGAAATGATATCGCTCAAATGAACGATCAGATAGCAAAGTATGGTTCCGTTACTCAGTTTGGTATTCGCATCTCAAGCATTACGGGTACAGCCGACGATCCGAATCAGAGTTCCGGCATCGCTTCCAAGACGGACAAAGGTCTTGGTGGCTATAATGGTAGTTGGGAGGTGGGCAACTGGGGGGATACCCTGAGATTTACTGTTTAGGAGCAGTGACTCCAGAACGTTGGTTCGTTCAGGTCTCGGGTATCCGGCCCGAGGTCTGAATCGGACTTAAAGGTAAAGGTGTCTGTCTATGATTTTTGTAATTCGGCCCAACCTCTCATTGGAGCCATTACTGTGAATTCTGTGGACACTTTACTTAATTATTTGTGGAATTCATCATGAAGAACATAATCCAACATTGAACGCGGACGGGCGAAAAAGCCCGACATCCGGTTAATTCAGCGTTAATATTGTCAAATCGAAAGGCTTTGCTCAATGCTTCAAGTTGAAATTTATATTGTAGGTTACGGATCTCGAATCTAGTCTCTTGTAGGCTGTTTGTCGACGTTTTCAAGGCCTGCCTGGCATTTATTTGAGCTGTTCAAAGGGGAGGATTAGTGATCGTCCGAGATCTGGGACAAATTTAACGATTTAGAGGTGAAGAACAACTGCATTATGGCTTATGGTGCAGGCCTGTATTGCTGGGCCTGTTAGGTGGAAAAGACCCAAAAGGGCGGAAGAGCAATGAAAAAACAAATTATAGTTGTTCTGGTAAACTTATTATTATTAACGGGGTGTGCGGGAACTATGTCTGAGCTGGGGATAAAAAATGGTGAGCTGACGCCGTGCCCGAAAACACCAAACTGTGTGAATAGTCAGGCGGTTGGAGAAAAACATTATATTCAACCTATCCGTTACGCAGGAACACGGCAGGAGATGCGAGTCCGTCTCTTGCAGATACTTGAGGCCGAAAAGCGAACAAATATTCTGACGGTTCAGGAGGATTATGTTCGAGTAGAATTTACGTCAGCATTGTTTCGATTTGTTGATGACGTGGAGTTTTATTTTCCGGAGGAGCAAAGCGGCGAGACGGTTATTTATGTTCGATCCGCTTCCCGGCTCGGATATTCTGATCTTGGTGCCAACCGGAAACGAATTGAGTGGATTCGAGGTGAATTTAATAAATAGGTTTTAGACCTCTAGCGGCGTCGCTGAATAACGCTTGCCCAAGTTAGGTGCTTTCTTGCCGGTAACCCGGCAGCTCTTCACTGGTAGAGATGTTGCACTTATTATTTGAACTCAGCTTAGGGATTTTTAAAAGATATATCATGAATAATTGGGATCAAGATAAATATCTAGAAGCGTGGAATTTTGCCTCTGCCATTCATAATGGGCAAAAGATACCTGGAAGCGATATACCTTATATTAATCACCTTGGGCTCGTTGCAATGGAGGCGGTAGCAACTGTAGCCAATAAAAACATCCAAAATTCTAATATTCTTGTTTTGTGTGCGTTATTGCATGATTCTATTGAGGATACGGCAACGACCCATGAAGATATTAAAAAAATATTTGGCTCTGATATTGCTGATGGCGTTTTATCGCTCACTAAAAATAAAAAATTGCCTTCCAAGGTTGAACAAATGCTGGACAGTATTGCTAGAATAAAAACTCAACCTAAAGAGGTGTGGATGGTTAAGTTATGTGATCGAATCACGAATTTACAACCACCGCCAAGGCACTGGAACAAAGAAAAAATTGGCAAATATCAAAATGAAGCTCGCCTTATATTAGAGAAATTAGGAGAGGCAAGCCAGTTTCTTGCAGAAAGATTAAAAATGAAAATTGATGCATATGACCAATATTTATAAAAATCATAGGCCCTGTTGCATAAATTATGAGGGAAAAAAATCAGCTCTTCTCTACTCCATCTCATCTGCTTATAGCACTCTTTGCTGTCCGCGGCACCATCGCCTGATATCTGTTTAATGCGACGACGAAGAGGGTTCAATAAGGGTCTCAAGGCCTTGGCATCACGAACTGACTTTATTGGAATTTCACTTAGGCGATTAGTTTCTGTATCAATAGCAAGGTGAAATTTGTGTCAAATTCTATGCCTTGCAGCTCCCTCTTCTTCATCTATCTTGCCCGTGCTTTCCGTCCTGCCCTATGATTATTAACTTCCCTTGGCCAGGCTGGTGAGACTTGAACTTGACTGCTTGAGCTCGATTGCATTGTCATGCTTCGTCCTCTCAATCCAGGTTGTTCAGTGTTGGACCAATTTTTGCTAACTATTCCAGTGAAATGTGGAGGGTGAGTCTGAATGATAGTTTCTGCAGAGAAAAGTATTGATTCTTTGTGTTTTTAAAATAATTTACATATAATTTTTTTATGAGTACTTAAAGTACTATAGCAAAAAGCCTAAAAGTACAGGGGATTTTTATGATTTCTTCAGGCGATTTTCAAACCAAAACAATTCGCTTATCCTTCCCTTTTGCTACCATGTCTCATCTACCCCTTCGCGCATCTTCATACCGTAGAGGCTTGTTGTGGGTATACAAATTATAAAATAATATGAGCTTTTAAAATCATTGTCTATCCTTTTGCCTACGTTTTTAAGGAGAGCCCTTAATGGAGCAGAACCGTAATCCTCTTGTCCATATCTACAGAGTAGCAACAGAGATATTTTTTATTGCCCTGCTCATCTGCTTCTCAGCAGCCCTATCCCTTGCTGCTAAACATGTCCGACTCGCATTGCAATGGTACCCGCAGGCACAATTTGCCGGCTATTACATGGCGCACGAAAAAGGAATATATGCCTCTCATGGTCTTGAGGTGGAAATACTTCCTGGCAGTGCAAATATGAATGGTTGTGAAAAAGTTCGCCTGGGAAAAGCAGAATTTGCTACAGCATTTTTATCTGATGCTTTGCAACTGCGCTCTCAAGGTGTACCTCTTGTTAATGTTGGTCAGTTTGTGCAGCGATCTGCGCTTATGCTGGTGGCCCGTAAGGATTCGGGGATAAAGACTATTCATGACCTTGATGGAGCCAGGATTGGCACCTGGGGTGAGGACTTTTGTCTGCAGCCTAAAGCCCTGTTCAAGCGTGAGGGGTTGAATGTGACACTTGTCAGGCAATCTCAGTCGTTTGAGCTGTTCATGCGCGGCGGCATCGATGTGGGTTTGGCTATGTGGTACAACGAGTATCATCGCTTGCTCTCCTATGGCTTGAATGAGGATGAGATGACCATCTTCTTTTTTAGCGATTTGGAGATGAATCTGCCAGAAGACGGAATTTACAGTCTGGAGTCTACCTTTAACGAATCTCCAGAGACTGCCCAAACGCTGGTGGAGGCGACTGCCGAAGGTTGGTTGTACGCCTTTGCTCACCCTGAAGAGACTGTCGACACCATGCTTCGCATCATGAAAGAGAGCAAGGTCAAGGCCAATAGAGCCCATCAAACATGGATGCTGGACCGCATGAAAGATCTTCTCTTAGTCAAAGGGCAAAAGCAATTAAAGACGATACTGAAAGAGAGCGATTTCATTCGGACCCAAGAGGTGCTGCGCTTTCCAGGAGGCAAGCAGTCAGAGTTGATATACCAGGATTTCTACAAAGGAGACCTGCAATGAGAATAAACGGAATCGCCTTTCGGCTGGCGTCACTCACCCTGGCCTTTTCCACCCTGATTTTTGCCGTTATTATTGGCTATAATTATACAGTTTCACGTGGAATTATTGAAGATCTTGCTGAAGATCGGGGCACCCTTTTAGCCGCATCAACAGGTCAGCGAATAGCTGCAGTGCTGAACTCTATGGAAAAGGTTGCCGACTCTATTGCCTTTTCCCTTGAGGATGGCAACCTCAATGAAAAACGGCTCCAGGAACTGGGGACGCAGGTCCTCATGAATAATCAGGAAATTTTTGGGACTGCCATAGCATTTGAACCCTACGGATTTGATCCGGAAAAGCTGTATTACGCCCCCTACTCTTTTCGCTCACAGAACAAAATATCGTCCACCAACCTTGGCAGGCCGGGTTATCAGTATTTTTATATGGACTGGTATCAGTTGGCAAAAGAGTTGGAAAAATCGATTTGGACTGAACCCTACTTCGATACCGGAGGGGGGCATCAGCTTATGTCCACCTATTCCGTTCCCTTTTACCGTAAGGATGGAAAAGAAGAGGTGCTGGCGGGAGTGGTTACGGCTGATATCTCTCTTGACTGGATGCAGAAGCTGATAGCTGAGATCAATACAAATGAAACCGGCTATGTTTTTTTGCTTTCGCGCTACGGTACATACATTGCCCATCCCAATGCAAAGGTGGTGATGAACGAGACGATCTTCACCTCCGCTGAAAACCAGGGACAACCTCTTCTTCGTGACATAGGGAGACGGATGGTTGCGGGCGAGTCTGGAGTTGAAGAACTGGCAGATTTACCTTTAACCGGGGACAGCTTTCTCTACTTTACCTCTTTACCTGAGCAAGAGTGGTCCATTGGGGTTGTTTTTCCAAAACAGGAGATGTTTGCCGGGGTAGCACGTTTGACCAAAGAGGTCGTCACCTTGGCTGTTCTTGGCTTTGTAGCTCTAGCCCTGCTCCTGATCTATCTTTCCTGTAAAATCACCCGTCCTCTTCGAAGTCTTACCGGCTCGGTAAATGACATTGCCTCTGGTAATTTGGATGTAGATCTGCCTGCTGTTGTCGCCCAGGATGAGGTTGGCGAACTGACAGGATCAATTATAACCATGCGTGATTCCCTGAAACAATATATCGCTAACCTGACGGAAACTACCGCGGTTAAAGAGCGCATCGAGTCTGAGCTTCGTATTGCCCATGATATTCAGATGTCTATTCTGCCTAAGCTCTTCCCGGCATTTCCCAATAGATCTGAATTTGATATTTACGCAAGCATTGAGCCAGCAAGGGAGGTCGGTGGCGATCTCTATGATTTTTTCTTCATTGATGAGAATCGGTTCTGCTTTCTGGTGGGTGACGTCTCTGGTAAGGGCGTACCGGCTGCGTTCTACATGGCTGTCACCAAAACTCTGCTTAAGGTGGTCGCTGAAAGGGGGCTTAATCCGGGTGAAATACTGGCGAAGGTTAATAATGATCTGGCCGAAGATAACGATGCCTGTATGTTTGTCACCCTGTTTTTGGCGGTGATTGATATTGGTACTGGAGAGGTGCTTTATGCCAATGCAGGTCATAACCCGCCCCTCTTTATACCTAAGGGTGGAAAAGCAGAATGGATACCTCCATTAAACGAGCTGGTGGCAGGTGCAATGGAGGATTCTGTTTATACAACTAAATCTATGACCATGCAGCCCGGGGATACCCTCTTTATCTATACCGACGGGGTCACTGAAGCCATGGACAGTAAACAGAGCCTCTATTCAGATGATCGTTTACTTACAGAAGTAGACCGCTGTAGCGGCCTTGCTGCGAAGCCGTTCATCCATGCCATCGATGACTCCATAAAAGCATTTACCGGTGGGGCCGAGCAATCGGACGATATAACCATGCTTGCCATGCAGTTTCTTGGCAAAAAGAATATTTAATAGAAGGATAACTGTTGGGCTCCCGATTGGTTGGCAAGCTTATGTAGTATGGGGAAGGGGAGAAGCATAGCCTCTCCCTGCGGGTGGTCTGCTCTGCTCATCAGGCAGTCGCGGCAGAAGCAGATTACTCTGGAGGGGACGGGTATCGCGTCACAGGCGCGGCTTAGCGCGTCCTGCCCATGCCGCTGTTCGACAGGCTTTCCACTTCTTTAAAGAAAATCCGTTGCCGTTCGAGGAGTTCCAATGGTCTGTCCACAGGGGTCATGTGGGCGCTTCCCTCTATGATGTAATACTGAGGATTATTGGCAAATCCAGACTGCCATTTTGTATAGGCTGGCGTACACAGATCGTCGCTTCCGCAAGTCATAAGAATAGGAACATTCAATTTGGACAGTTGCAAGGTTACGTCGATCGTTTTTAGCGTTCCCAGCACATTCAATTCCGAGCCGCTGGCAACCATAGTGTCGTGGATTGCGGCACTTCGTGCGGCAATCAATTTCTGCATTGCCTTAGGTAATGGCCAGGTGTGGGTAACATGCTTCTTACTGAACTCCAGGCAAGCTGCGTCGTAGTCGTTCTTTGTTCCTAAGCCCCTCAACTCATAATCATCTATCACCTGTCCGCCTTTTCCATTGAGGCAGCTCAAGCCCTGCTTAAGTGCCGGGGCAACATGAGTGCTGTAATAGGGAAAACTCAGTATTGGGCTATGGAGAGAAATGGACAATATGCCGGTGGGGTGTTTGGCAGCAAATCCGACAGCCAGAGTGGTTCCCCATGAATGACCAATTAAATGGTACTTCTTCAAGCTCAGACCATCCCGAATCGCTTTCACCTCAGCAAAATATCGTTCTGCAGTCCACAGGGACGGATTCTCCGGCCGCTCTGATTTTCCGCAGCCCAGTTGATCGTAGAAGATTACAGGGCGTTCATCACTCAATGCCTGAAACGCTACCAGATTATGATGATTTCCTCCGGGACCGCCGTGCAGAACCAAGGCTGGAGGGGCACTGCCGGAGCCAATTCTGCCGTACCATAATTTGTAGGTATGATCATTATAGGTGTAATCGATAAAACCTTCGCTATCATAAGCTGGTTCAGTTAAGATTTTGTCTATGAATGATTGCTCTTTATTCATGGTCTTTTCGTCTCGCGACATACAGCCGGTCATCATTACTATAATTAAGGTACAGAATACGCTCCAACATAACAAACATCTATGACTGATTATGTATTTCATAAGCCCTCTGTCAAACAAATTGTTATCCGGTTTTCTGATATCATCTCAAAACACAATTTGCCAAGGCAGCCATGATACCGGTTTTTTAACCGGATATCGCGACAGAACCTCTTGCTCTGGATGTGTCTTTCGCTGCCAGAAATTTCTCACTTCCCTCTTGTCGAATTCGCTCAAGATCCACTGATGAGGTCGTTAATATATAGTGCTTGTGAAACTTCACCTCAAAGTATTTGCTTATGTCATTATCACCATTTTATGGGCTTGGCTTTTTTCACTGTTTGCGAGACAATTCTATAAAACAGTCACTCCTAGATTTTAGCGAAACAATAGACCTAAGGCAAGGATCAGTCATGAAAACCAGCACAGCCCATTACAGGCCAGCAAGACTTTCTCGGCAAGCCATCAGTCACATTATAGATAGTGGCAGGCCTTGTTGCTTAAATAGAAGTTGTCAGCATTGCTCGATGATGTTTTCTTATAACATAGAGCATTGGAGGATGCAGGGGAG
The DNA here is from genome assembly GCF_000025945.1 of Desulfotalea psychrophila LSv54. Lineage (GTDB taxonomy): Bacteria > Desulfobacterota > Desulfobulbia > Desulfobulbales > Desulfocapsaceae > Desulfotalea > Desulfotalea psychrophila. The sequence continues at coordinate 1,575,723 of NC_006138.1, forward strand.
ACAGCAGGAGAAAGATCGAAAACTGGCCGGAGTGGGGCAGAGAGAGGAGCTAGTTTTTTTCCCTCATGCTTTATGCAATAAGGCCACAAGGCCATCCAACCGACTCCGCAACCTTGCCCATTTTTTGCAAAAGAGATAGCAATAAATAGGGCCACCTTGCCCCTTCATCGCTAATTTTAGCCAACTTTGCCTCTTAATGAGGCCTTATTTTTCGGAGATCATCAATAAATGGATATATCAGCAATAGCAAAATTTATAAAATCACCTACCTTGTATATTTTTCTTACCTGTATCATTAGTGGCATGTTCTTGTTTTTAACTGAATCTTTTTTAACTGATTTAGAGCTTATTTCGTTTGAGAAGGATTATAAAAAATGGGTTACTGTTGTCTTTCTTTTCTCGTTAGGTTTTTTTGTTTTGAACCTACTGAATATGGCATATAAAAACTATCAAAAGAACTACCAGGAAAAAATTGTTGAAGCTGAAATTAATGAACATAAAAAAGATTCTCTAAAAAAATAGTCGTGATGCCAAAGCCTTAACGTCAACTTGGGATGATCGCGAAAAATCGATATTAAGAGAGTTTTTTGTTCAAGAAAAAAAGATGATTGAAATGTCAAATGACGACCCTGTAGCTCTTGGTCTTATAGATAAGCACATTATAAGCCAAGTTGGCAAAAACGATACTGATAATAATATAATTGGTTTGACCTGCTACTTTGAAATTACTGAAGAGGCGAAAGAACTTATTGAACAGTTTGGGCTTGATAAAACCAATCAGGTAAACAACTAAATTCAGGCTTCGCAAGATTTTGAGCAGCGGATCATGGCTAAGATGCTATAAAATTTTTGAAATAAATATAACAAGGCAAATTAATTCGGATTGGTAAAAGGCGCGGTGTTTTTAAGCCCTCCATGGGCATTTGTCTTGGGGTGGCACGGGGATAGTGCTGCTTCACGGGCAAGCAGCACCAAGCATCTCTCGCCACTCTATAACAAAGTTACCCCAACTCTTCTGGCAGAATCATATTGAGAATAATGGCAATAAGAGCCGCCGGAAGAATTCCCGAAGTAAGGAGGATTTTGGTGGTTCCAGGAAGATGTTGTAGCGCTTCCGGAACTGCCTGAAAACCAAGTCCTATGGAGAGAGCCAGGGCGAGGATAAGCATATTACGCTTATTCCATACCACATCACTGAGCATATTAATGCCAGCGGAGATCACCATACCAAACATCACAATCACACTTCCGCCTAAAACAGCAATGGGCATCGCCGAAATAACTGCTCCCACCTTTGGTACAAGTCCCGCCATAATCAGAAAAAGAGCGCCAATAGTTACAACGTGACGACTCATCACCCCGGTCATGGAGACAAGGCCAACATTTTGTGAAAAAGAGGTATTGGGAAGGGCGCCAAAAAAAGCACCTAAGGTTGTGCCAAGCCCATCGGCCATGGTTGCCCCGGCAATCTCTTTTTCGGTTGCTTCACGGCCAGCGCCACCCTGGGTTATCCCCGAGACATCGCCCACGGTTTCAATGGCGGAAACAAAAGCCATCAGTGACATGGCAAAGACACTGCTTAGGCTCAGTTCAAAACCAAAGTGCAGTGGAGTAGGCATTGCAAACCAGGCTGCGTTTTCGATATGGGAAAAGTTGACCATTCCCATGGATATTGCGACAAGATAGCCTACGATAAGACCAATAAGAACCGAGGCGGTGGAGAGCATGCCCCGTCCAAAAAATTTTAGGATCAGGGTAACAAAAAGAACGGTAAGCGAGAGTCCCCAATGTTGCATGGAGCCAAACTCCTCGGTTCCCATAAGCGGTACGCCACCTGCTGCATACTGAATACCGATAGGAATTAATGAAAGACCAATGGTAAGCACCACAATTCCTGTTACCAGGGGCGGCAAAAAATTACGGATTCGGCCAATAACTGTGCCAAGGAAAAAGTGAAAAATGCCACTGAGCATAATGCTTCCGTAAAGAGCCGAAATTCCAGCAATTTTAACCAAAGGGATCATGATTGGCAGGAAGGCAAATGAAGTACCTTGGACAATGGGTAGGCGGGCGCCAACAGGACCAAGTCCCACGGTTTGCAAGAGGGTGGCGATACCAGCAAAGGTCATAACCATCTGAATCATATAGACCATCTCAGGAGAACCAAAGGTGAATCCTGCGGCCAGGGAGATGATAATTGCCGGGGTGATATTTGAGATAAACATCGCCAGTACATGCTGGATGCCAAGGGGGATAGCCAGGTGAAGAGGTGGAAGATAATTGGGATCTTTCAACTGCTCTTTCTTTGTAAAGCTCATAGTGTCAACCTTAAAAAAGCGGGAACATATTCGAAAGCTGACAAAATAGCGACACAAATTACAATAAAACCCCTTTTTAACGAACAAAGTGAGCTTTCTGGGGAGGAACAGCTTTTAGCAACTGCGGAAAAACGGTCGACGACTTATTTTTCAGCCAGCGTCTTTTGGCGAATTCATGACGGGGAAGGAAAATAGGCGAGGAGTGTTATCCATTAAGATGATTCCGTATTCCTATGCTCCCGGGCGGAAGTATTAGCTCATAATAATTTCTGACGGACAAAATTATTATGTATTGGAGGTGTTAGGTACTTGTAGGGATATTGAGTAAAATGTCTTCTTGTGTTGTTTTGCTGCTGCTCCGTAAAAGGAACCCTGGAGTGAAATAAGGGCTTAACAGTTGGGTAAAACTGTTAAGCCCTTATTTGTTTTGCAGAGTACTCACGTGATTGGACCTACCCCAAAGAAGGGGAGACACTCTCTTTCTGATAAATCCCCACCTGATAACTATTAAACGCCGTTAAAGCAGTGGTCTCTGGCTTAAAGATATTCTTTCCAGTGCTTGCGTTTTGTTTTTGCGGGTTTTCCTGCCTGCCCCTTAGATTTACCTTTACGCCGAGGTGGATCAGGTTCAAAATTACCATACTCCTCATCTTCATCTGATAACACTACTGCTGGCTTCTTGCTCGGCGCAAAACCTTGGACGATATCACGTTCAAATTTACGGCCAATCAGCTTCTCAATAGAGGCGAGTTGCTGAGCTTCATCTTCACTGAAAAATGAAACCGCTAAGCCAGAGGTACCAGCACGGCCGGTACGACCAATGCGATGCACATAGTCTTCTGCTACATAGGGGAGATCAAAGTTAATCACGCACGGTAGTTGATGAACATCAATGCCCCGAGAGGCAATATCTGTTGCGACCAATACCACAACACTCCCGTTTTTAAAACCATCTAAGGCACGTGTCCGTGCATATTGGGTTCTGTTGGCATGAATTGATTCGGCATTAATGCCAGCTTCTTTGAGCTGAGTAACTAAGGTGTCGGCTCCACGCTTGGTACGACTAAAGACCAAAAGTTGCTGCCAATTGTACTTTTTAATTAGGTGAATCAATAATGCACTCTTTCGTTCCTGATCTACAGGATGCATTTTCTGCTTAATGGAATCGACAATATTTTTATCGGTATCCACTTCAATCAAAACAGGATCATGTAGCATGCCCCCTGCAAGTGACTTGATCTCTTCTGAAAATGTAGCTGAGAACATCAAAGTTTGACGCTTGGCTGGAAGTAATGTTTGGATGTGACGGATATCGTCGATAAAGCCTAAATCCAACATACGATCTGCTTCATCGAGTACCAATATTTTAAGTGCGTCAAAGCTCACTGCCTGTTGATTATAAAGATCAAGCAAACGGCCAGGTGTTGCAACAAGCACATCTAGACCAGCCTGTAGTTTGGCTATCTGTGGCTCAATTCTTACTCCACCAAATGCTGCGCCAGTGCGAATATTCATCATGCTGCCATAGGTTTGAACACTTTCGGCAACTTGAGCTGCAAGCTCACGGGTTGGTGTAATAACAAGCGCACGTACTGTGCATGGCTGTGGACTATCGCCACCAGACAATAACTGTACCATAGGTAAGGTAAAGCCAGCCGTTTTTCCCGTGCCAGTGTGTGCCACCGCCATAACATCACGCTGATTCAGCACCACTGGAATAGCTTCCGTTTGTATCTGTGATGGAGTGGTGTATCCTTGCTCTGCGACGGTTTGCAAAAGTTCATCACACAAGCCTAAAATGGCAAATGACATGGGTATTCCTTGGATTGATTACTGTTTTCAGAGAGTACCATCCCACCCGGGAGCATGGGAATGAGTTGGGCATTAGGGGCGGGTGATACTCTGCATAGGTTCATGTTAGCACAAATCTCTTGGCAACCAGCGAAGCGCATCCCAAACAGCGCCTTGGTATGTGCGCTAATATTTATTATGAGTATCTGCTTGGTTGGCAACCTAAGGCTGGCCTATTCTGCTAAGAGCTTTTTAAGCAGCTCATCTATTTCCCTTTGAAGTTCTTTATCTACAATTTTATTCGCACTAATTTTGGCTTCTTGGAGATTCTTGAGAGCTTCGTCAGTTCGACCTAATTCTACCTGTAATGTAGCCATAGAGTATGCAATTGAAGACATATGGTCTTTTGAATTTATAGCGATTGCCTTCTCCAGGGCCTTTTCGTAGCCAGTTACGGCAACTTCCAAATTTTCTGTAAAATCCGCAAGTGTTTCCCACTGTTCAGGGTGATCTTTGGCGGTATTTTCGTTATCGATGCAAATAGCCTTGAGTTCTGCATAGAGCCTATCAAATTCCTTTTCACTCTTTTGCTTAGACGCATGCATGAGCTTTTCAGACAGGGTATAGACGGCCTTATATATCTTGCTATTAATCATTACTCATTACCTTTTCTCTACAAAATGATTTTTTAGTGAGATGAAACAAAGTACATTATGCTGGAGGTGGACAGCAAGCGCAAGATATTAAAATTTGAAAAGTGGGTGAGCGGGAGCCGGTTTTCGATCCTACACGGCCTTGTTGCATAAATCATGAGGGCAGAAAATCATCTTCCCTCCACTCCATTACATCTTAGCAAACAGTCTCTCGAACAGGCATTCCAAAAGCGGTAATCTTGTTTAAAGCTTCAATCGCTTTTTTGTCCACCCAAAACGTTAACATCATTACTTCAGTGCCCTTATACTCCGACCAATTTTTGATCTTTCCCCTGCTCTCTCCCCTGTATCCTCCAATGCTCTATGTTATAAGAAAACATCATCGAACAATGCTCGCAACTTCTATTTGTGCAACAAGGCCCCATGGGGTTAATAATTTTATTGTATTTATTGTGTATTTAGCACTTTTATTAAGTGCATTTATATCTCGTGTAACACAATTAATTAAACCCCACCCATCTTGGTGTTTCCAATAATTTGCTCCCGCATTTATTACTTTAATATACGAAAGCTCATCTGTTATTTTTTTGCCTAGCTTTAAAGCATCATCTTTTCTAACATCTAATTGAGGGTATGTGCTTGAAATATATCGTTGAATTAGTGAAAACCCTACACCGATAAAATATTCACCTTTGTCGCATAATCTATCTGAATCAGGATCAGCAGAAAGGCTTATTTCATTGTTAATAGCTTTAACTTTAAAATCAAGGTGTTCTAGCATTTCTGTAAGAAAATAGAAATCACTGTCAGCAAACTCTTTTCCAATTTTGAGATACATATAACAGCTCCGTACACTGAACTATAGATAAGCCTAACGCTTCGTTAACTGGCGCATAGGTTGCTATTGTTTTTACTCTTTTTCTTTTGCAAAAACGATGACAGCCGTTTACGTGTCCGCGTTTAACGACTTGTTGTATCAATGGCTAATGATTTCAATTAGTATTTCTCCGTACTTATTTTTTGTGTATATAACCCCACCTGAATCTTCTTCTCCAGCTACCCCACCATCAATGCCGCCGAAGCTTAAAAAACCTACTTTATAAAGCTCTCCAGCAGTAAGTTGGTCATTTGGACAACCATTTGAAAAATCAACGATGTACTTTAAATCACCATAAAATGAGCGCTCAATCATCAGGCATATACGAATAGTTTCATCATAATTACATTGATTCATGAAAAGACGTTCAAATACTTTTGCGTACAATTCGAATTTCCTTGAATCATCAGCTTTTTCAATAAGAGATAATACAGTTTCTCCAAATCTTTCTCGTTGTTCAGCCTCAAGCATTTCCTCAGCAATAAACCGAAGCCGCGCCTCCTCATTAGTTTTATTTAGCTCAGATAGGAAACGGATAAGTTTTTTTACATACTGCCTTTCTTTTACCGCAATACCAGTCTTGAAAATAGCTATGGCAGAACCTACTATTGGAATGTCCTTTAAAAAACCATTTTCCAATACGGAATCTACCGCTATCTCAGCTAGGTTAGTTCCAGTACCTTCAAGCTTTTGTCCCATAGTTTGGACTATCGATTCTTCTAATTTCAATTCACTCATAGTAACTCTAGATTTAAGTTATTCACTTATGGATATAACGCTAAGTTGAGCGGCGCCGATTACGGCGTTCGAGTGCAGGGCGCGAACGCACTGTTAGCCTGCACTTAAAACTGGGCTTATTTCGCTCTCCCTAGTGGTTATTGACAGGCCAGCATCATCTTTCAGTTTGATAGGTTTAGTCGAATAGCACATTTACCATATGCCTAACATTGATTGATATCGAAAAAAGACTTTTTATAACATATTGTTGGCCTAAAGATGCTGTTTTTTAGTTGACCCAAACAGTAGGTTCGCGCCCTGGTTCGAGTGCTGCTTTCAGTCGAGCAGCTCGAACGACTGGTTAGATGTTTTTATAATTTATCTGGTTTTTTAATCATTTCTTTTTCATACTGTTGAATTAGATTTTTATTTATACATTCTTGTACATTACGAGTAAGAGAATATAAGTTTTTTTCTGATCTAATAGGCAAATCTAAAGCAAATTTAGTTAAATGTACTGACAGCGTTTTGTGATTTTTAGATTTTAATTGTAACGTTAGGTTAGATTTTTTTTTTCTAAATGACAAATTATTTCATACTGATGTTGTCTTTTTTGAAACTCTGGCTCTTCATTGGAGGAATTTTGCAAAACACTGTTAGATGCATGATAGTTTAATAAGACTTGATTGATTTGTATGAGCAATGCTTCATCTTGCTTTTTTTTATTAATTGACTCTTGATTTCTTTGGGCAAAAAACTTTCTCCCACAGCCAATAATGCACCCAGAATTATATATAGTAGTTCCATTTTTTACACCTAACAAGTTATTCTTCACTTTCCTGATATCATCCCAAATCACAATTTGATAATGCTTTTTCATCCATGATCCTGCCAGCCTTACCAATCAACTTACAGCACTCCAACCTAAGCGCCCACGGCTACCCTCCTTACAAAGGGGTGTGCTAACAGTCTCCAACCACTGTCCTACACTATTACTTTTTTATGAGCAATAGTTAAGCACCTTTAGGTGTACGTGCGGGGTCCGCTACGATTGGTTGGCGAAGATTATGCAGCAACATCGGGATAAAAATGAAAAAGAGAGGCACGGGTGTGGAATGGATGGGGCCATTGCCTATGCTGGCAGAAGAAACAGATTGTTACAAGGGTTGGGCTGCGATAAGGCCCGCAGCACCGGGCAATTGGGGCGCAGCGGAAAGCTATCCACCCACTATATGCCATAAATCGGTTTTCTTCTTCAGCTTGAGTGCTGTTGTTATGCGCTTTTTAGAAGTCCAGTAAGGTTGTCATAGTTTCCACGGCCTAAACTTTTGATCAGCCCCAAATAGGAGTAAGCCGGACGTAAGATCATTACCAGACGGGATTTGGAGTCGTTTACTCAACGACCGAAGAACCTTATCGACACGTTTAGGTGGTTCCAAAAGGAATGTTTTACCTTCTGGTGTGGTACATAAAGATGGACTCGTAAGACTATGGTACGCCCTGCATAAGACAGGTCGTTGCTCATATATCCTGCAGGTTCGATTGAAAAGTAGCGGACATGGCTTACCTTCTTGCGATAGCTTATAGTGAGCTTCATATATCACTGGATGGTCGCTTGGAATAGTAGTTATTCCAGGTTCTAGAAGAGCCTGAACTGCTTTCTGAAATTCGGAAGCATACTCAACAAGAAGTTTGTGGATATCTTTGTAGTCCTCAAATTGTCGTATCCTACGATAGAGAGATATGATCTCAAATGAGTAAAGCCCTCGGACTGGCTGTTTACAGCATCGATCACAAGTTAAATGGCAGGCGATTTCAAGGTTTGCTTCGACGGTATTGTGGTAAATATAATTATCATAAATACTGTAAAACTCTTGAAGCAATTCGAAGAACTCGTCAGGCAACCAACCAGTTACTGCAAAATTATCGATCTCATGAACAGTATTAAGTTTGTTTGCCGCGACCACCATGCAATCAGTAAGCTGACGAGATTCATCATCATTAAGGGTTGGTAATTTTATTGGTTCATGCATGTGTACCCCCAAAACTCCATTCGCATAAAAAAATATCGTCCAGAAACGGGATATCTTTCAGCCGAAGTCAACCTGACAAGGCGATTTCTATCCTGATAATATGCTGTTAACCTGACGCCATTCAATAAAGAGCAATAACCGGACAATCTCCCGCATGAGCCAGATTTTTTTCTGGCCTTGCCTGACCCAACCGCCGACAAATACAGACCTGCATCCACTATGGATGATATCAAAAAAGCAACATCAACTCAAAGAGGTCTGGCTTCTGCAAGCATACAGCCACACCCGCAGACAGGGCTATCGGCCAACATCTTATCCTCTCATAGGGAATATTCAGAAGCGCACCTCTAATCAGGTAACAGGAAGACGATGCAGGTTGTCTTATACGGCAGGGATAGGGAGAAGGCGGCCAGCATGCTGATTAAAATAGTATCAGGGGCAAGCAGGGGACTGTGCTACAGGTAGGTATGTTCATATAGCACAGAATTCTACATATGGAGGGCACAGGGTGCCAAAAGAAAGTAGGGCGCTCACAGGACCTCTTAGCGGGTATTACGAGGCAAAAGGATGCCCCAACCATGAACATTCTGTTGAGGTGTTGCTGGTCGGAGTGCCACCAAGGGAAAGTATTTGTACCCCATTTTGTACCCCGTCGATATTAGCTCTTATTCCGTCTTATAATAATCCAAAACCTATATTGATACGCAAGAGGGATAAAAGATTTTTCAAGGGAGGAATGGGGTGGGAGTGGGCTGTTTTTTGTGCATTTCCTGCACCCTCTGCACTTAAAACAAAAAAGGACCTACAGCAAAAACTGTAAGTGCTTGAAATCGTTTGTCGGAATGAGAGGATTTGAACTTTCGATCTGTTGTCTAGATCCCTGATAAGGGTGTGGCTTTTTGGGGGAATGGAAAAAATCCGTGAAGCAGATCTTTTTATTTGATGCTGATGAGTTGTAAAAAATCATTTTTGTAAGTGACTGGGTATCCTTTTGCTATTATCGTCTTTCCGCTTTGATCCCGCCATGTGTATTCCTTATTGTTACTGAGATAGAGATATACAAGTTTTGTGTATCCTTTAGCAGGTATTTGATATCTGTTGTAGGCACAGTAGGTATTGCCTTTGGCAGTTGTCCATGCACAGATTTCAGTGGTTTCTGCTAATGTTTTTATTTCCGGTTCCCTTTCTGCTTGGTGAAAAGCAGTTTTTTGAGATTTTTCTGTTATGTTTGGCTGTGGCGTGACATTTTGCACAGATGGTGCTACTTGAATTGAATGCTTAGTGGGTGGCTGTAGCTGTGAAAATCTTGGTAAAAAAAGGGGAATTGCTAAAAATATGACCAAGCAACATGTTGCAATTATAGTCTTTTGTTGCCATGTGAAGCTCTGCTTTTTAGGTTGATTCTGGTCATATTGTAATGTTGTCCCATCAATCAAAACTACCCCAGATAAGCGAGCAAACTCTATTGCTTCATGAGTAAATGTTCCTGACGTGACTACAAATGCACCATCTAAATGGTGAGCCTGCATAACACCGTATATTTCACGGATAACAGTAACTCCTACTCGATAGACCTTCCAGTGTTTGCACTGAACAATATATTTTTTCTCGTCTCTTTTTAGCCAAACATCAACCCCACCATCAGAACTTTGCTTGATGTTGTTTTTTACCCTGTAGCCTTGATTTTTAAAATATTCTCCTGTGAAATATTCGAAATCTTGCCATGTTAATTCGGTCACAGATTCTTTTTCAAAAGCAGTTTTAGTTGCTCTTTTGTAGAGAAATTTTTTGAACAATGACTGGATAGCTCCAATAACAAGAGAAAAAGGCACGACAACTTGTCCAAATATAGCAATTGTTTGTAGAACACGAGGCAGGATAGAGGCAAAGAGCCCCTCTATTCCCATTTGAGGCGGGGGAAGTGGTTTTATTGCAAAGTAATGCAGCAAGGTAAAAGAAAGAAGTGCACAAACAAGGTAAAGCCACCAAGGAAGGTCTGAGAAACAAAGGTCTATAAAATTTTCTAGTGTACTTTTTCTTTTATTTGACATAAGCAATCAAACGATTCATCCAGGTCGTGGCTGACCTCTAGCCAAGACTTTTCGATAGAAACTTTTCGCATTGTTAACTTGATTTCGTAGAGATCTTCCTCTGCAATGTTAGAAGAAAGTATGTCGGCAATACTCCCTATCCCTTCAAGTAAACTTCTATTTATGGTTGAGAATTTCATAGCCTAATAATATACATGTTGGAGCTATCCTGTCAATATATGGAGGAACGTTAAGTGTGGATGAATATTTTCTATAGGGTGGTTAATACGGGTATTTTGAAGAAACAATGGGTGGGGAGGTGAGAACGAGTGTTTTTTGTGCGTCCTCTGCACTTATCTTGCACGTAAAACAAAAAAAGGGCCTTAAAAGCTTTATCAGCTCTTAAGGCCCTATGCAAATAATGGTCGGAATGAGAGGATTCGAACCTCCGGCCCCTTGTCCCCCAGACAAGTGCGCTAACCAGGCTGCGCTACATTCCGACACAGGAGTTTTTTACCATTTGTGGTCCTGTAAGTCAATAGAATATTAGTCCTTATCGAGGAGTTTTTTCAGGTCGTGCATCTCCCTTTGCAAATCCTGTAAATTTTCTGAATATTTGGCAAATGGCTTTGGCCTTTGGTGGGCGATGAGAGGGGCGGTGATGGCCAGCTGGGAAGGTGTTGCAAAGAACCTGCTGTGTGCCTTGGTAATGGTGAAAGCACGGTGATGAAGGAGATCCTGGGGATGGAGAATGAGATTTATCTTTTCATGGGGTTAGAGGCCTTGACCTGAGCGGTTAGGTCTGGAGTGAGAGCAGGAAATTGAGACTTCCAGTAAGGCAGGACATGGGTGGAAGCCAGCAATTTTAGCTACCTCACCAATCTTAAAATATGGCTTAGTGGGGATTTTTATTGCCAAGGTCCATAAAAATCTGAAAAAAGGGATAATGAGCTTATTCGTTATCGGCAAAATAATTATACAGAAAAAAGAAGAGGTGGAGCAAGAGGGGGGAAACCGTGTATGGAGCTTTCAGTTGAAAGCTCCATACACAGGGATGGTGCAGTAAGAAAGAGATCTACTCGTTAACTTGCTCTCTGAGCTTCTTACTTGGACGGAAACTAACCGCCTGGCGCTTGGTGATGGTGATGGGCTCACCGGTACGTGGGTTACGACCGGTACGTGGTGCTTTATCACGAACGGTGAAGGTACCAAAATGTACCAACTTGATGGACTCACCTTCAATTAAAGCATCTTTCATTTTTCCCAAAAAGCTATCAACGATCTCGGAACAGATGTTCTGAGAATAGCCAAGTTGTCCTGTGAGTTCTTCGGCTATTTCTTTACGGGTTAAATTTGTTTGGTCATGCATCTCGGAAACTCCCTCCAAATCGATCTGTCAGTAAACTTACTATTTTTGAATGGGATTTTTCCACATTTTTTTCAGTAAGTGTCTTTGTTTGAGAGCGGTAGGTAATAGATACCGCAACGCTCTTATATCCTTTCTGGATCTTGCCGCCCTCGAATACGTCAAAAATCTCTGCGTATTCCATGAGCTTGTCTCGGCTTGACCGCACTGTAGCAAGTAATTCACCTGCGGATATGCTTGCTGGCACAACCAGAGCAATATCACGCTTTACTGCAGGGTACACAGGTAGTGAACTAAAGGCTTTGGTTTGTGGGCTAAGCGCGCAGAGCGCATCAAAGTTGAGGTCGAAATAGTAAACCTCGTGTTTGATACCGAAGCTTTTCAACACCTCTTCTTCGACCTTTCCGATGGTACCAAGTACATTGGGGCCAAGGTGAATGGTAAGGGCATAGTCTTGTGTTGAAAAAGGCTCACGCGCACCTTCAGGCGGTACTGTAAACTCGATTTTCTCATTATTTGCAAGGTCTGTGAGTCCCATTTCTGATAAAATAAACTCAACAGTGCCTTTTGCATCGAAAATATCGACATTTGCGCTCTTAAAATAAAGCGAAGAGCTCTCTCCAAATTTGTTGCCGGAGAGGACACCTGTGATGCACTGACGCTCAATTGGCTGAACATCCTCACCCTGGGCGAGGAATATCTTACCGATCTCAAAAAGTTTTACTGCAGTCTTTTGGAAGCTGATGTTACGTTTTACATTCTCAAGCAGACTCGGTAGGAGGCAGGCCCGCATAACGGCCTGTTCTTCGCTGAGAGGGTTGAGAAGGGTGACTACCTTGCGACGGTAGTCCTGCTCGCTGAGTTGAAGCATGTCAGCATGTTGAGCAGTGACAAAACTATAGTTAATGGCCTCGTTGAAGCCTATTCTGGTAAGTTTTAGGGCAAGAGGATAACGCTTGAGGCGGTCGTCGTCCTGCTCCGGGTAACTTAGAGCTACCAGTGGGGTTGCGGTGGGCACATTGTCATAACCATAGATTCTGGCAATTTCCTCCACCAAATCTGCCTCGCGCTCGATATCGATACGAAAGGTTGGAGCGGTGACCAGCAGGATATCCTCATTCTCAGGATCCTTCTCCACCACCATTTCAATGGAGGTGAGCATTGCCGTCAGTTCTTCTCCGCTAAACTCAACGCCAATAAGGGAAGAGGTTCTGGATATAGAAAATCTTTGCACTTCAACGGCTTTCTTGCCATCGTAGTTGTCGATGCCTTCAGAACAGAGGGCTCCGCCCGCAATCTCGGCGATGAGCTCTGCGGCCCGATCAAGGGCATTAACAACCCCACCCGGATCAACACCACGCTCGAAGCGATATGATGCCTCGGAGGGGAGTTTGAGGTTTCTGGCAGTCTTACGTACAGAGACGGGGTTGAAACAGGCACTCTCTAAGAGGATATCGGTACTTTCAGCATCGATCTCGGAGTTTGCCCCACCCATAACGCCGGCTACGGCAATGGGTTTATCGGCATCACAGATGAGAAGCATCTCGGCGCTGATTTCTCGCTTTGTGCCATCAAGGGTAGTGATTTCTGTCTCATTTTCTCTTGGCAGACGGACAACAATCTTGTTACCAGCGACCTTCTTAAAGTCAAAGGCATGCAGGGGTTGACCGTATTCGAGCATAACAAAGTTTGTGATATCAACGATGTTATTAATCGGACGCATGCCCACAGAAACAAGAAGTTTACGCAACCACCAGGGTGATTTGCCAACCGTTACGTTTTTGATGAGCTTGGCCGTATAACGTGGACAGAGTTCAGATGACTCCACCTCTACGCTAAAATCACGAGACTCTGCCTCTATCTGTCGATCCTTTACCGGGATCTGCAGAGGGCGACCGATCTTACCGGCAATTTCCCGGGCAGTACCAATAACAGAGGCACAGTCAGGACGATTGGGGGTGAGATCTACTTCGATAAAGGTATCGCTGAGTTCCATGGCGTCGATGAATCGCTGACCATGGGCCATGCCCTCGGGAAGCTCCATGATACCATCGTGGTCTTCACCGATACCCAGCTCACGCTCAGAACAGAGCATGCCTGCTGAGGCAATACCACGTACCTTGGATTTTTTGATTTTAAAGTTACCGGGGAGTACAGCACCTGGTAGGGCTACGGTAACGGCAAGTCCCTCGCGAACATTCGGGGCACCACAGACAATTTGGTGAGTATCGTCACCAACCTGTACCTGACACAGACTTAACTTGTCTGCATCGGGGTGTTTTTCGCAGGAAATTACAAGACCTGTCTTTAGTGCTGCCAGCTCTTCAAAGATTGGCGCAACACTATCAACCTCAAGACCGAGCATGGTCAGCTTGTCAGCTATCTCGGTTGGAGTGAGTCCCGTTGTATCTACATATTTTTGTAACCAGTTAAGCGTAAACTTCATGGCATGTGTATTTTGGGGAAGGTGTTAAAACTGTGAGAGAAAACGTTGGTCGTTTTCGTAAAATAGTCGTATGTCATCGATTCGGTACTTGAGCATGGCAATACGCTCGATACCGAGTCCAAAGGCAAAACCACTGTACACTTCTGGATCATAACCAACCATTTTAAATACTTCTGGGTCAACCATGCCAGCGCCGAGAATTTCCAACCAGCCAGTCTTTTTACAAACGCGACATCCTTTTCCGCCACACATAACACAGGCAATATCAACCTCTGCACTTGGTTCGGTGAATGGGAAGAAACTTGGACGGAATCTTACAGGAAGGTCTTGTTTAAATATTTTTTGCAAAAAGAGGGTGAGGACACCCTTGAGATCGGCAAAGGATATGTTCTTGTCAACCAAGAGACCCTCTACCTGATGAAACATCGGGGTATGGGTGATATCGGAGTCGCAACGATATACCTTACCGGGGGCGATCATGCGCAGTGGTGGATCTTGCTTTTCCATAACCCGAGCCTGCATAGGCGAAGTATGGGTACGAAGCAGGGTGGAGCCACTTACATAGAAGGTGTCATGCATATCTCTGGCCGGGTGGTGAGCCGGGATATTAAGTGCCTCAAAATTATAGTAATCTTGCTCAACATCTGGCCCTTCTGCCACAGAAAAACCCATGGCCTCGAAGATGGCACAAACTTCCTGCATAACCTGAGTTACAGGGTGAAGATTTCCCGCTGCAGGTTGACGACCAGGAAGAGTTAAGTCTGGAAGAGATTGATAGGTATCGGAAGACGAGGTTTGCTGGGAAAGAGAGGATCTCTTCTCTTCAAACTGCTCTTCTAACTGGGCTTTAATTGTATTGGCGAGTTGGCCAAGGCGGGGGCGATCTTCTGCAGGAGCAGATCCAAGCTGACGCATAACCGTAGTAAATAGTCCCTTACGACCAAGATATTTAATACGGAATTCTTCGAGTGATTCACTCGCGCAGATGGCGGTCAGGCTTGCCTTGGCTTCGTTCTCAAGGTTCTGTAGCTCTTGTTCCATAATTCCAGAAAGGTAGTGGGGGAATGTTGAAAATAAATTTTCAAGTAATCCCTTTTTGTTCGATGAATGTCAATGAAACAGCATGCCGGTTCACGGAAAAAACCATGAACCGGCATACACAAAACACACACTATTTGTTGTTTTCAGACAGGAAGCAACAAACTGTAGAGAGGCAAACGTTGAGTTTAAAACCCTACATAAAAGCCAAAAAGCTCTTAAGCGTTTGCTTCCTTAGCGATAACACTCAGCTTGGTGAAAGCTGGAGCATCGAGTACTGCCAAGTTGGCAAGTACTTTTCTGTCAAGCTCAATACCAGCTTTAGCGAGACCACCGATAAATCTGCTGTAGTTGATGTCGTTCATCTTGGCACCAGCATTGATGCGGGTAATCCAAAGACGACGAAAATCTCTCTTACGTTGCTTACGATCACGGTATGCGTAGCAAAGGGCGCGATCAACGGCCTCGGTAGCTGTCTTAAATAGACGCGAACGGGCGCCTCTGTAACCTTTAGCGAGTTTGAGAACCCGATTTCTTCGTCTGCGAGCTTTAAATCCTCGTGTAACGCGTGGCATGAATAAACTCCTTATTCTTCATCCTACAGATAGTTTGTGTAGGAATTATAAACTAAAATCTAATTGTCTCTTTCAGGTACTGCTCAATATTGCTATTGAGATTACATGTAAGGGAGAATTTTCTTAATATTTTTAACATCAGCTGAGGA
The DNA here is from genome assembly GCF_000025945.1 of Desulfotalea psychrophila LSv54. Taxonomy (GTDB): domain Bacteria; phylum Desulfobacterota; class Desulfobulbia; order Desulfobulbales; family Desulfocapsaceae; genus Desulfotalea; species Desulfotalea psychrophila. The sequence continues at coordinate 1,591,716 of NC_006138.1, forward strand.
AACAAGATCAGCCTGACGTAAAGAACGCTTACGCTTGGTAGATTTCTTGGTCAAAATATGGCTGGTAAACGCTTTACCACGCTTAATTCTTCCTGAACCAGTTTTCTTGAAACGCTTAGCTGCGCCTCTATTAGTTTTCATCTTTGGCATGATAAATACTCCTTTGTGCTTCAATAAGCAGTACTGTTGAGAGCGTATTCAAGCAAATGCTGAAGACGGATGAAACATACAACAGCGCTAGTATTATGTGACAATGAGCTTAACGGGGCTCAAACTTATATTCCAATAACTTGCTACCACAAAACAATACCAACCCCTTTGACAAAAAAAGCAGCAAAAGAGTTGGTTCGTCTAATTTATGCTTTGGGGCCCACAAACATAACGAGTTGACGACCTTCCATCTTGGGTCGTTGCAAAATAACTGCCTCGCCTTCGAGAGCCTCAACAACTTTATTCATGGCTTCAAGTCCGATGGTCTGTGAATAGACAATCTCCCGGCCTCGAAAACGCATGGTAAGTTTCACTTTATTTTTCTGAGCTAAAAACTTTTTAACATTTTTAATTTTAAAGTTTAAATCATGCTCATCTGTTTTGGGACGAAACTTAATTTCTTTAGTTTCAACAGTAGTCTGCTTCTTTTTTGCTTCCTGCTGCTTCTTCTTCTGCTCATAACGGAACTTGTCATAGTTCATTACGCGACAGACAGGTGGCTCAGCGTTGTCAGAAACAACTACAAGATCAAGTCCTTCTCCGTAGGCAATTTCTTTTGCCTGGTCGGAGGTCATAACACCGTGTTGTTCTCCGTCACTTCCGATAAGGCGTACCTTAGGGAAACGAACCTTGTCGTTGATCTGTGCTTTGGCTTCCTGTTGAACTGGTGCGTGTCTACCTCGCCTGTTAATAGCTTTACCCTCCTCGAGTCCACGAGTTTATCTTTGTGCTCTGGCTCTTCTAAAGGGAGCCAGCGTGCCTTGTTTGTTTAAAACTATACCTGCATCAGGTATGATCTGCAAATTTACTGTCTAACTAATATAATTTTAGCCACTATGCAAAACTATTCATGCCTAAACAGAAAATAGTTAGAATAACGTAGTTACGAATATCTTTCATGCAAAAAATTATATTAGATGCAGAAAAAGTTACGCATCACCTTTGTGCTGGCATTCTTCAAGCACTAGAGCAACAAATTCCTGCACCGTCATAGGGTCTAAATTCTTGCCATTACGCATGCGAACAGTGACAGTGCCATCTTCCTTCTCTTTGTCACCAATAATAAGCATATAAGGCGTTTTTACGAGCTGAGCTTCCCGGATTTTGTAGTTTAATTTCTCGTTACGCAGGTCTTTTTCAACCCTGATGTCAGCGGCGCGTAACTCAGCATAAACCTTCTCACCGTACTCGATTTGATCATCTGTAATATTTAAGATGCGTGCCTGTACCGGAGAGAACCATAGCGGGAATGCCCCTGCATGGTGCTCGATAAGGACACCGATAAATCTTTCAAGCGATCCCATTAGGGCCCGGTGAATCATGATGGGCTGATGTTCGCTGTTGTCAGAACCTACATAGCTGAGCTCAAAACGCTCGGGAAGGTTAAAGTCTACCTGAACGGTAGAACACTGCCAACTACGACCAAGTTGATCCTTGATCTTAATATCAATTTTAGGGCCATAGAAAACACCCTCGCCCGGATCGATCTCATATTTGAGACCTTTCTTTTCAAGGGCAAGTTTCAGGGCGTTTGTCGATTTATCCCAATTCTCGTCGGTACCCACAGACTTCTCGGGGCGGGTAGAGAGGTAGATGTCATATTCGCTAAAGCCGAAGGATTTAAGGATGAAGAGATTGAAATCAAGGATATTGAAAATCTCATCTTCAAGCTGTTCCGGTCTACAGAAAATATGGGCATCATCCTGGGTAAAGCTACGAACTCGCATAAGGCCGTGAAGTGCGCCTGCACGTTCATAACGATATACGGTACCAAGCTCACACCAGCGAAGGGGGAAATCGCGATAGCTACGTTTTTTAGCCTTGTAGACACCAACATGAAAAGGGCAGTTCATGGGCTTGATTTGGTATGTTACGCCATCAATATCCATTCCTGCATACATGCTGTCTGCGTAGAAATCAAGATGACCTGAGGTCTTCCAGAGATCCTGACGGGCTATATGTGGAGTGTAGAGCAATTCATAGTCGTGCCTGTAATGCTCAGCCTTCCAAAATTCTTCTATTTGGTGACGCATACGAGCGCCCTTGGGCAACCAGAGTGGCAACCCTGGGCCAATGCTATCCTGCATGGTGAAGAGCTCAAGCTCTTTACCCAGCTTGCGGTGGTCACGCTTCTTCGCCTCTTCAATGTTGTTGAGGTGTTTTCTAAGCGCCTTAGAGTCAAAAAATGCAGTTCCATAAATACGTTGGAGTACATCTTTTTTCTCATCACCACGCCAGTAGGCACCGGCAACACGGAGAAGCTTGAAGGCACCAATAAAAGAGGTTGATGGCAGATGCGGTCCACGACAGAGATCGGCAAAATCGCCAACCGTGTAGATAGATACCTCTTCAACATCAAGATCTTGAATCAGTTCAACCTTATATTTTTCCTCTTCTTTTTCAAAGCGGGCAATTGCCTCGGCACTTGAATAGAGGGTTTTTTCAAAAAGAGATCCCGTACGGACAATTTCCAACATGCGGGCTTCTATTTTTTCGAAATCTTCGGGAGTAAAAGGGTCGCTACGAAGGAAATCGTAATAGAAGCCGTTGTCGACGGAGGGACCAATGGCAACTTTAACATCGGAGCCATAAATATCCCGAACAGCGTGAGCCATAATATGGGCTGTGCTGTGACGAAGAACGCTTAGAGCCTCTGGGCTGTCGATAGTGACAGGAGAGAGGGTGCAGTCGGTGCTCAGAGGAGTGTTGAAATCAACAACCTCACCATTAAGAATGGCAGCCACGGTACGCTTGCGTTGTTTGTTGGATTGAAGTGCTACGAACACTTCGCCTACGGTCGTTGATATAGGAACCTGTGTCGACTCACCGTCGGCAATGGTAACAGTTATGTCACTCATGAGTTTTTTCGGGTCTATAGAAAAATAAAGGCCAAAGATCAACAATTCTGAAAGAAAAGTTGTTACTTTAGCCTATAAAACTGGTAGGCGCGGGCGGGATTGAACCGCCGACATCCACCACGTCAAGGTGGCGCTCTCCCACTGAGCTACGCGCCTGTCCACACTTCTTACGTTGCCTTCCAGTTGTGACGTTTAAGGAAAAACGTCGACCGAGTTTTTTTAACAAGAATTGCCGGTGATGTCAAGATAAAACATGAAAGAAAAGAGGATGAGAACATATTGTTAGCGTAGCTTTTGCGGTGGGAGAATCAGATCTTGGCTCTTTGCTGCCTCTAACTCTTTAATGCTTCGGAGATATTGGCCTTTTGGCCTTGTGCTTGCGCCTCCCTGTCCCGTGAGGATGACAGGGAGATACTCGGTCTGCTTAGGATAAGAAGTTGGTGAGATCGGGAAGGTTCATGCCGCCGGTGAGCTGGCCCATCTCCTGTTTGCTCAGATCTTTGGCACGACGGAGGCCATCGTTGGTGGCAGCTGTGACAAGATCTTGAAGCATCTCTTTTTCGTCGGTATTGATGAGGGCGTCCTCTATCTTTATGGCAAGGATCTCTCCCTGGCCGTTGACCTGTACCTCAACCATGCCACCGCCAGCGCTGCCGGTGATAATTTTTTTGGCAAGATCTTCCTGTATTGCTGCCATTTTGCCTTGCATATCTTTGGCCTGTTGCATCAATTTGCTGATATCCATTTTCTTCACTCTGTGGGATTATTTTTTAGTGGTAACTCGTATGTCGCCAACGGTCCCTCTGAATATTTCTGCTGTGGCGATAACGAGAGGGTCGTGCATAAGTTCATGCCGGATGTTTTGGGTATTGGAGGAGGTGCTTTTCTTCTCCTCTGGCAGGATAAATTTTATGATAAGATTTTTATCGTAAAAATCCAGGATAAATTGTTTGAGCTCGGCAGAATGTTCTGGTCTGCGTACCATGGTGCAGTTGATGGCATCATCGTAGTGGAGGAGGAGGCTACCGCCCTCTTCTTCTACTTGGGTAACATGGCTCAGCGCTGGAGCCATCCAGCTGGACTTTTCCTGTACATAGGCAAGGAAGTTTTTCCAGTCCGTCTTGATTCTCGTTGCTGGCTTAGGCTTTTCAGCGGGCTTTGGAGCCTTTTTTGCCGGTGTTGGGGGTGCTGCTGGCGTTCGCTGTTGGAACTCCCGGGGGGCCGTTGGCCTTCGCTGTTGAAACTCCGGGGGCTCTTCCGGGAGTGGAATTATCTCTTCGGCTGGATTATGCTCTTTTTTTTTCTGCGGGGGAGGCGGGCTTGTTTCCCTTTTGCCTGGTGCTATCTCTTGTCCTGTTGGTTTCGCTGGTATTGCCTTCGTGCTTGCCTCTCCTCTTTCTGCTGCCAGGATGGTGTCGAGCTTTTTTAGCAGTTGGCTTACCGGTACAACATTCCCTGCTTCAATCATTTTGAGAAAGGTTGTTTCAAGGATCAGTCGTGGCTGGTTTGATCTGCCGATATTCTCCACCATCTCAATGAGCATGTTCATCTTGAGATGGAGTGTCTCTGCTGTGTAGTTCTTGGCGGTTTGGCTGAACTTGTTGAACTCTTCGTCGGGGAGGTCAATCAGTGGTCTGCAGCCATTTATCTTGCAGAGGAGGAGGGTGCGGAACTGGCCGATAAGATCGGTGCAGAATCTTTTGATATCCATGCCGAAGCGAAAAATTTGCTCAAGGGCAAGAATGGCGGTGGAGGGATCTCCTTCCAAGAGTGCTTGGGTCGAGGTTCATCAGTACCTCGCGGTCGATGAGCCCCAATACCTCGATTGCATCCGAGGTGGTCACAGAGCTTTCGCTGAAACTGAGTACCTGATCGAGGAGGCTGAGGCCATCACGAACAGATCCTGCTGCCTCTCTAACGATGAGGGCCAGGGCCTCTTTTTCGATCTCCTTGCCTTCCTCTCCTATGAGGCGTTCAAAGTGGCCGGACAGATCATCTGCGCAAACGCGTTTGAGTTCATATTGCTGGCATCTGGAGAGGATGGTGATGGGTATTTTATGTATTTCCGTGGTGGCAAACATAAAATAGACATGTTCCGGTGGCTCTTCCAGGGTTTTGAGGAGGGCGTTGAAGGCCTCCGTGGTTAGCATATGTACCTCATCTATGATAACGATGCGGTATTTGGCAGAGGTGGGGAGAAAACGAATTTTTTCTTTGAGCTCGCGGATCTCCTGGATACCACGGTTGGATGCGCCATCGATCTCGTAAAGATCAAGTGAGGATCCGGCGGTTATCTCCTGGCAGGAGAGGCATTTGTTACAGGGGTTATTGTTGTTGTCCCGGTGCTCACAGTTAATGGCCTTTGCCATAAGGCGGGCCAGAGTGGTTTTGCCGACACCGCGCACGCCAGAAAAGATAAGGGCATGGGCAACGCGATCACGAGCAAGGCTGTTCTGTAGAGTTTTGACAACGGGGCGTTGACCGATAACCTGGTCGAATGTTTGGGGGCGGGACTTTCTCGCGAGTACAAGATATGACATAAAACACCTGATTCGTGAAGATGCCGATTGGCTAGCCTAAAAAAAATGGTAGCTAGGCAACCTACGCACACAGAGAGTGTCACTACCGTTGCTCCCTTCCAGGCCTGGCGGAGTTCGTGATTCTCTGTTGCATAGACCTAGCTACCAAACTATAAAAGTCTAGACTTGTTGCTGCCGGGGCAGCGCTAGACGAAGCTTATTAGGTCAAACCACCGTGGTGGCATTGCGTGCTATAATGCACTAAAAGTCTGGTCTTGTCCAGTCTTTTTTTCTGTTTTTTTGAGAATAGCATAAAAAGCTATTTACACTGAACGTTTTACCCAGTCACAAAGAGGGGTAAAAGGCTTATTTTGATATATACCAGCTTCTTCTAAAATAAGCTCGCCTCCAATGCAGGTAAGTCCTTTTGCCAGCCACTCATCCTCTCTTATGGCTTGTTCGGCGCCCTTATCTGCGATAGCCAAAATCTTAGGAAGAATTGCCTCTCCATAGCCGGCGGAGGCGGTAACTGGGACAGATCCCGGGATGTTATCAACGACAAAGTGGCGAATACCATCCACCGTATATTCGGGGTCGGCCCACGAGGTAGCCCTGCTTGTTTCGATGGCACCCGCCGTATCGCAGGAGACATCAACGATACAGGCCCCTCTTTTCAGTTTCTTCAGCATGGATCTGGGGATGAGATGGTCTTTTCGATGCTTTGGCCAGAGGACACAGTTGATGATCATATCAGCGTCATAGATATGGTCTTCAAGCTCACTGACGTCTCCCACTGTCACGGGGGCATTGTGGTATTGCATGGCAATAGACTTGCGTGCACCCTCATAGATATCAAGGGCAACGGTGCGAATACCAAAGGGGACCAGGGTGCGCAGGGAGCCCTGACCAACGTTGCCGAGACCGATCACCACGGCCTTGGCGGCAGGCTCGCCGAAGTGGGACATGAAGTGGCGACCGGTGCCGCCGTTTTGGGCCATGGTCATGCGAATGGCCTCGAATGCGCCGACCTCGCCTGCCAGAGGGCAGTTGGGTGAGCCAAATTTATGGGTGTTCTCGGCGGAGATGGCAAGGCATTTTGCCGTAAGGAGGGCATCAAGCTGTTCTGCATCGAGGGCTGCATGAATATTGGTGAAGATGATGTGGTCTGCCCGGAGAAGGGCAAATTCTGGTTCGAGGATCTCTTTCACCTTGACAATCAGGGTTGCCTGCTCAAAAAGCTCTGCGGCTGTATCAACCAGGATTGCGCCTGCAGTCACATAGTCTTCGTTACTGGCAGCAGAGAGAAGACCGGCGTCTTTTTCTAGATAAACAGTGTGCCCTGCCTCGATGAGGGTCTTGATGTGACGAGGCAGAAGGGCAACGCGGCCTTCCTGGGCTTTTATTTCTCGGGGGATGCCTATCTTCATTGTAACGAGTCCTTATTGGAAAAATTTATCATTGCTTCTTATCTGTTGTCTCCGGAAGACCTTATCCGCCGGAAAAAATTATTGCCGCACCAATTACGGCAACTATCGCTCCGCACCATGCCCCTATTTTAGGGCATTCTCCTGTAATTATCCAAATTAGTGGCAGGATGAATATCGGGGAGAGGGAGGAGAGGATGGCGATGATGCCCACGGGTCCGTTGGCAATTCCATAGAGAAAAAAGGTCATGCCGAGGGCCATGCCAACCAGTCCGGAGAGGGCGGTTCTTGCTATTATTTTGCCTGTTATGCGTATCCTTGAGTGGAAAATCTCCTGGGGAAAAAACAGGGTGAGACAGAGGAGGATGGCTGCAACCAGAGTGCGCAGGGTCGCAGCTGCCAGGGGATCAACCCCTGCTGCCAGGGCGGGTTTGGCGATGATACTGCTCATTGCCTGCATGCTTGCCGCTAGTATTCCCAAAATAAGGCCGGTGGTCAGAGCGCCACGTACTGCCTCCCAGGGATGTGTTTGGTTTTTGCTATGGCCGAAGTAAATGGCCAACATGGTGCCGAAGATTACCGTGATTCCCCCACAGAGACTGAGCTTTGTTATCTTTTCATCGAGAAAGAGAAAACCCAATAGGGCGGTAATGGGGGCGTTGGTGGTAAAGAGAATACCTGTTCTTCTTGGCCCCAGTCGATTTATGGTGATAAAGACCAGGGTGTCTCCCAGAAAAATCCCAAAAAATGAGGAGAGAATCAGGTAGAGGCTTGTCTCCCCGTTCAGGGAGTAGATGCCACCTGTATAAAAGGCCATGCCAAGGAGCATTAGGCTAGTCAGTGACATGCGTAGTCTGTTAAAGGCAATAGGCCCCATGGCCCTTGAGGGACCAACGGATATCATTCCTGCGCAGGACCAGCAGAGTGCAGCGCCAATGGCAGCTGTCTCTCCAAGGTACATCATCTCCTTCCCCTTTCTTCTTCTGTCGGTTAATTCGTCTCTGCTTAGCTCTCCGTTCGGTGATAACAGAAAAAAAAAGTAAAAAAAAGTAAAAAACAGAGAGTGGGGAAAATAAACGTCTCTATCCTTTTGAACGGGCGAGTGCTCAGAATTATAGTAGAAAAATGTTGCAAAAAAGAGAATAATCAGCAAGGGTTGGGCTGATAAAAAGTATGTAATGATATAAAAATAGGAGAATTTGAATGAAATCTGTATGCAATAGACTGGTTGGTGCTGCTCTGGGCTCACTCCTCTTGGCGAGCACTGTCTCGGCCACAACTCTGGACGTGGTTAAGGAGAAGGGTTATGTGAACGCCGGTGTTTCTGGCAAGGTAATTGGCTTTTCTGCGCCAGATTCTCAGGGCGTGTGGAGAGGAATGGATGTGGACTTTGTCCGTGCCGTTGCCTCTGCCATCTTTGATGATCCAAATAAGGCTCGTTTTACTCCCGTTGCCTTTAAGGAGGCCTTTGCTGCTCTTCAGTCCGGTGAAATTGAGATTCTTGCCCGTAACACCACCTGGACCTTTCAAAGAGATACCAAGCTTGGCCTGGAGTTTGTGGGCCCGCTCTTCTATGATGGACAGGGGTTTTTGGTGCATAAGGATCTTGGCGTGAAAAGTGCCCTGGAGCTTGATGGTGCCAGTGTCTGCACTCAGTCCGGTACCACTACAGAGCTCAATATGGCCGATTATTTTGCCTCCCACGGAATGACTTACCTGCCCGTTGTCTATGAGAGTGCCGATGAGGCAACCGTTATCTATGATACGGGTCGTTGTGATGTTTATACCACCGACTCTTCGGCCCTTGCCGCCCGTCGAACTATTCTCTCCAACCCCGATGATCATGAAATTCTCCCGGAGATTATCTCTAAAGAGCCTCTGGGACCTGCGGTTCGCCAAGGTGATCAGCAGTGGAGTGATTTGGTACGTTGGACTCTTTTTGCCCTTATTACGGGTGAAGAGCTTGGTATTACCTCCGAGAATGTTGATCAGATGCTGACCTCAGAGAATACCGAGGTAAAAAGATTTTTAGGCGTTGATTCTGATTTTGGCCAACATATCGGCCTCAGCCATGATTGGGCCTATAGAATTATTAAGCATGTGGGTAATTATAGTGAGGTCTTTGAACGTAATGTCGGATCTCAAACGGCACTTGGGCTCGATCGGGGTCTTAATGCCCTCTGGACCAATGGCGGTCTTATGTATGCCCCTCCGATTCGTTAAATTTTTGCTGATATTTCGTACAGCCGCTTCGGCGGTTGTGCTAACAGAGGTTGCATTATAGGAAGTATTTGATGTCTTTAACAAAAAATGAAAAGACCCGGGCCTGTTCCGGTCGTTTTCTCCACGATGCTCGTTTTCGTTCGTATCTTGCTCAGGCGACTGTCCTCTTGGTGCTCATTGCCGCTCTCTCCTACGGTGGCTATAATGTTGTCCATAATCTGCAGAAGGCCGGGGTAACTACGGGTTTTGCCTTTCTGGATGAGACCGCAGGCTTTGATATTAGCCAAACCCTTATCGCTTACTCAAGCAAGAGCACCTATGCAGATGCCCTTGTCGTTGGGCTTTTAAACACCCTGCTTGTCTCGGCTCTTGGTATTGTCTTTTCCACAGTCCTTGGCTTTTCTCTAGCGGTTCTTCGTCTGTCGTCAAATTGGCTTGTCTCAAAGCTTGCTACGACCTATGTGGAGATAATTCGTAATATTCCGCTTCTGTTGCAGATACTGTTTTGGTATCTGGCCATACTTGCCCCCCTGCCCTCTGCTAGGAAGGCCTTGAGCTTTGAGGGAATTGCATATCTCTGTAATCGTGGTTTGCAGTTGCCGCGACCTGTGCTGGATGGAGGTGGCAATCTTGTGGCCCTGGCCTTAGGTCTTGCCCTGGTGGTTTCTTTCTTTTTTATCCGATGGAATCATCTGCGCCAGCGACGTACGGGCAGGAGATTTCCTGCCGTTCTCTTCAGCCTTGTCCTGATTATCTCTTTACCTCTTGTGGCTCTGGCCTGCATGGGTTTTCCTCTGCACTGGGAGCTTCCGGTTCTGAAGGGTTTTAACTTCAGGGGTGGAATTACCGTTCTTCCAGAGCTCATTGCCCTGCTTTTGGCGCTTACCCTTTATACAGCAACCTTTATCAGTGAGTATGTCCGTTCGGGTATTATGTCGGTGGATCGTGGCCAAAAGGAGGCTGCTGAGGCCCTTGGCTATCAACCTTGGATGATCTATAGATTGATTATTCTCCCTCAGGCGATGCGGGTTGCCATACCACCTCTGATCAGTCAGTATCTGACTCTGGTGAAAAACTCCTCTCTGGCGGTGGTGATCGGTTATCCGGATCTTATTCATGTCTTTGCTGGGACGGTGCTTAATCAATCTGGTCAGGCGATGGAAATTATTGCCATTACCATGGCCGATATCTCTCTATTAGTTTGGTTATATCCCTTCTCATGAATTGGTATAATAAAAAAGTTGTGTTGCGGGGCATGTAACCCTGCCGAGAGTTTACCCCCTGCGCCGACAACGTTAAACATTTCAACACAGATAGAAGAATTATGTCTCAACAATGGATACCTAAATCCGCTCAGCCCTGCCCGGTAACAGAGAAGGGTCCCCTGGGGTGGATGTATAAGAATCTCTTTTCATCTCCCTTTAATACGGTGCTCACCCTCCTTGGTGTGAGCCTCTTGTTTTGGCTGATTACCCCTCTAGTTCGCTGGGCAATTATCGATGCAACCTGGGTAGGGACATCCCGTGATGCCTGTACGGTCCTGGGAGGCTGTGATCCCGGCGCCTGTTGGGTCTTTATTAAGGTACGTTTTCAGCTCTTTATGTATGGCTTTTATCCAGAGGTTGAACGTTGGCGAATAAATTTTGCCTTTGTTCTGATCGCCTTTGCCGCTCTACCCCATCTTATTCCGGACTTTTTTGCGAAGAGCTGGAGGCAGTATCTGCGGGTGGCTTTGGCTCTGGCCCTGATAGCGGCCTTTTTTGGTCTGCAGCCGTTTTTGGTTGCCGCCCCCTTTTTTCTGGCCCCCTTTCTCCTTGCCCGGTTTTCTCTTAAGGAGAGAGTTGTGCAGGGGCGTCATCCTATTTTGGTAGGGCTGGCGGCCTCTATTCTGGTCTGTCTTGCTGTTTCCCTATCCGTCCGGGCTATCTGGGGCGATGGCGGTGCTTGGGCCCTCGGTCTTTCTGCAGCCTTGCTTGTCTATCCGCTCTTTGCCTTAAAGCAGCTCTCCGAGACGGTGTGGCGTTGGAACTTGCTCTGTGTGGTCTATCCGCTGATTGCCTATTTTCTCTTTGTGGGGGATGCCTTTGGCCTTGTTCTGGTGGAGACCCATTTCTGGGGTGGCTTGTTTCTGACCTTGGTGGTAGCGGGGACGGGCATGGCAACGGCCATGCCCATTGGCATTCTCCTGGCTCTGGGGCGTTGTTCGAAGATGATTGTTATCCGTACTCTCTGTATTGGCTTTATTGAGCTGGTGCGTGGGGTGCCTTTGATCAGTGTCCTCTTTATGGCCTCGGTAATGTTTCCCCTGTTTTTGCCGGAGAATATGAGCTTTGATAAGTTACTTCGGGCTCTTATTGGAGTTGCCTTTTTCTATGCAGCCTATATTGCCGAGGTGATTCGTGGTGGCTTACAGGCCATCCCCAAGGGCCAGTATGAGGCAGCAGAGGCCCTGGGCTGGACCTATTGGAAGAAGATGTCGGTGATTATTCTGCCGCAAACCCTGCGTATGGTTATTCCGGGTTTGGCCAATAATTTTCTTTCCCTGCTTAAGGATACGACCCTGGTAGCGGTCATTGGCCTGCTTGATCTGCTCGGTGTTGCCAAGGCAGCCCTGGCTGATGCCGCCTGGCTCGGTTTTACCAAGGAGGCCTATGTCTTTGCCGGCCTCGTTTTTTGGATATTCTGCTTTGCTATTTCTCGTTATAGCAACTTTTTAGAGAAAAAATACCACACTAATTACAGGTAGTGACTGTGGTTGAGATATAAGGTTGGATTATGGTTACAGAACAGAAAGAAGTTACGGCTGATGAGGATTTTATTGTTATTTCCGGACTCAATAAGTGGTACGGCGATTTTCATGTCCTAAAGGACGTCAATCTGCGGGTGAAAAAGGGCGAAAAGCTGGTTATTTGTGGCCCGTCTGGTTCGGGTAAATCCACCCTTATTCGCTGCGTGAATCGTCTGGAACAACATCAGGAGGGCCGGATCATTATCAATGGGATGGAGCTTAATAATGATGTGAAACGTATTGATCGTATTCGGCAGGAGGTGGGGATGGTTTTTCAAAACTTTAACCTCTTTCCTCATATGACGGTGTTGGAAAACCTCACATCCTCCCCCGTCTGGATACGGAAGATGCCTCTGAAGGAGGCAGAAGAGCTTGCCTATCATTATCTTGAGCGGGTAAAGATTCCAGAGCTTGCCCATAAGTATCCCATGCAGTGTTCGGGGGGGCAACAACAGCGGGTGGCTATTGCCCGTTGTCTCTGTATGAATCCTCAGGTAATGCTCCTTGATGAACCGACTTCAGCCCTTGATCCGGAGATGATCAAGGAGGTGCTTGATGTTATCACTGATCTTGCCGGGTCGGGTATGACCATGCTCTGCGTTACCCATGAGATGGGCTTTGCCCGTACCGTGGCCGATCGTATTGTCTTTATGGATCAGGGTGAGATTGTTGAGCAGAACGATCCGGAGAGCTTTTTCAGCAATCCGCAGTTTGACAGAACCAAGCTCTTTCTTAGCCAGATTATCTCTCATAACTTCTCTTAAGCCATGAATAATACAGAAAAGAGCCCGGATCTGACCATTGCCGAACAGCTGGCCGAATATATCGTTGCTCTTCGTTTTGAACAGATTCCCTTTGCAGTGATTGATCATGCCCGCCATCTCCTGCTTGACCTTATTGGGGCGAGCTTGGCGGGGATTGGAACCCCCGAGGCCTGTGCTGCTACCAGAGCGGTGGAGATGCTTGCTCCTCAGGGTGGCGCGTCCCTGATCTGGGGAACCGATCGGGGCACAACTCCTGGTGGTGCCGCCCTGGTTAATGGCATTATTGCCCATGCCCGGGAGCTGGATGATTTTGGCGGTGTTGATCATACCGGAGCGGTGGTGGTGCCGGCGCTTTTGGCCGTGGCCGAGAGCTTTCCCACCATTTCCGGAGAAGATTTTATCGCGGCCATGGTGGTGGGTTATGAGGTGGGGCGTCGAGTGCTTAATGGGGCCGGAGGATATCGCCCCCATAACCATGAGGACGGTTATCACTCCACTGGCTCCTGTGGCAGCTTTGCCGCAGCTGCGGCCGTTGCCAAGCTGTTAAGGCTTAATGTGGAGCAGACCACCTGGGCTCTGGGGCTTGCTGGCAGTTTCACCGGTGGCACCTGGGCCTTCACCGTGGATGGGGCCATGAGTAAACGTTACCATGTGGGGCGGGCAGCGGAGACCGGGGTGGTCACCGCTCTTCTGGCCCTGAACGACTTTACCGGTCCTGCCCATATCTTTGAGGCTGAGTGGGGCGGTTTTCTCACAACCTATGCGCGGCATACAGCGGTGCCCGAGGCTCTTACCGAGGCCCTGGGCAGGAGATATGACACCCTGCGCAGTGGCATAAAGCCCTATGCGGCCTGCCGCGACATCCATTCGAGTCTCGATGTTCTCTTTAAGGCCTGTCGGGAACATCATCTGCAGACAGCGGATATCACCTCTATAGAGGTGCGCTGTATTCCTGAGATGAAGCAGATGATCGGTTCGCTTGCCCCGCCCACCAATCGCTTTGAGGCTCAGCTCTCCCTGCCCTATAGCCTTGCCGTTGCCTTGGTGACGGGCCGGGCATTTTTGTCGGAGTATGAGGAGCCTTATCTCTTCTCCAAGGAGGTGGTGGCGGCAATGGCACTGGTTGTCCTGATTGAAGATCCCGGCCTGCCCTATGATTCTGAGCCTCATATAAGGATTCAGACGAGGGATGGCAGGAGTATTGAGGGGCATGTCCCCTATGCTTCAGGCGCACCGCAAAATCCTCTTGAACCGAATGCTATCTATGAAAAATTTGACTCCCTGGCTCTGCGGGCCCTCTCTGCTGAGCGGGTGAAGCTGCTGCGCCGGACTATCCTTGATATTGTTGCTCTTGATGACGTGCGTTCCATCTCTGATCTGTTAAAGATAGGCTAGTAAGTATCTTGTCGTCTCCGTCGCTTCAGGTATAATGTCGCAAACTTTTATTAAGGGGATGAGATGGAAGATAGAGAGATAGAGGCAAGAGATGCCCTGTGGATGGGCTATGCCCTCGATGAGGCGGCTCGGGCAGGAGCAAATGGTGAGGTGCCGGTGGGGGCGGTGTTGGTGCAGGATGGTGAGCTGATTGCCACTGGACTCAATGGCATGATTACCCATAATGATCCCAGCGCCCATGCAGAGATTGTTGCCCTGCGTCAGGCTGGTCAGGTCCTTAACAACTATCGTTTTCCCGAGGCGACCCTCTATGTGACCCTTGAACCCTGTATTATGTGTATGGGTGCTATCATTCAGGCCCGGATAAAGCGACTTGTCTTCGCTGCCTTCGATACCAAGACAGGTGCTGCCGGCTCTCTCTATGATATAGGTAGAGACGGAGCCCTGAATCATCGAGTGGAGATTATGGGCGGTGTTCTGGCAGAGACCAGTGCTGCTCTCTTAAAAGCGTTTTTTCGCGATCGGAGAAAAAAGCGTAAGAACGGGGGGCTTGATAAGGGCTGAGGGAAAAAGGCTCTTTCAAACGATTTTAAGTGCATTTTTTTGTTGCCAAAATGTCTCAATCAGTTTATAAATCGCGCACAAATTGAACAACAGTTGTGGAGAGGTGACCGAGTGGCTTAAGGTGCACGCCTGGAAAGCGTGTGTACGCAAGTACCGAGAGTTCGAATCTCTCCTTTTCCGCCACGGTTTTTTAAAGGCTCGTAACGTTTTCGTTACGGGCCTTTTTTTTGTCTTCTCCTTGGACTCCTTTGCCCGGGCTTTATTTGAATCTCCTGCCTGTGCCTCTTCTCCTCCATTTTTTTTAAGCACTATGGAACGCTTATCATTCCCTCTTCTGAGCGCAGCAACCTTTATCTGTATATGATTAGGGTGATTTCTGGCAAGGACCTGTCTGGGCCTTAAATACCCATTTCCCCTGTGCAAAAAAAGTATTGTAAAACCGAACAATTCGCTTGGGTTTTTGTCCTTCACTATTTAGGGTGGAGAGTGTATATAACTGGTATGAGGTTTTCTTATTTTTTAAATCAGAAAAATTGATCAAAAGTATCGCATGGGTTTTCAACTAGAGGTGGGCATTTGGAATCTTTCAAAGGAGATGGGATGAGAAAGTTTTCCCCTTCAATCCTGGTATTAGACGCAAGCACGGATGGTTACGATATTGTAAAAGAGCAGGCTGCTAAAACTGACTATAATGCTCTTATTAAGCACGTTAAGAACTTTCCGGAATTTTGTGAAGTTTTTGCCGATGGATCGTGGAATGTTGTGGTAACCCAGTATCAAGTTGACAGCCTTACCGCCTATGATGTCCTTGATTATATTGGGAAATCAGGAAAAGAAGCCTCCATGGTAATTCTCTCGGAAGATATTCCTGAGGATGAATCCTATGATATCATCTACGCCGGAGCCTGTGATTTTGTTTATAAGGACAGCCCAGAACGCTTAATGCCGGTTATTTACCGTGAAATACGCTCCCATATCAAAAAGTTACACCATGAGCGCCTACAGAGGGCGGTTGATTCCTTCAGTACCTCCCTGCGTCTTGCCAATCCTGATAAGTATAATTACTTCCACTCGTTGATGGAGGTGGGGGATAAGAACCTCATTAACACCTTTGACTATCAGGAGGCACTTGGCTTTTTGCAGGAGAGCGGCGATGTCCAGAACGAGCACTACGAAATTATTCGTCAGGCGGACTTTATGCGCCATATTCCTATCCACCAGGCAGAAAAGGCCTTTAACGCCTTTGAAGAGAAAGCGGTAAAGGCGGGCGAGATCCTTATGCAGATGGGAAAGCCGGTTGATTATTTTCATATTATTGTGGGTGGTGAGGCTCAGCTTACCCAAATTGATATGGAAACCGGTGATCTGGACTCTTCAGCCATCTTGAAGGTGGGAGAGGCGTTTGGTGAAAAGACAATCCTGCAAGGGGGACAGGCAGAAAGAGGGGTGAAGATGCTTACCGATGGCATTATTCTCCGTCTTGCCGCCGATGTTTTTCAAAAGCTGGTGGCGGCACCGCTGGTGTCCGATGTTGAGGTGCCCATCGCCAAGGCAATGCTGGACAATTCCTATAAGCTCATTGATGTCCGTCTTGAGGAGGAGTATGAGATGGGTCATATCCCCGGGGCAATACTCATACCCCTGCACGAGCTTCAGGACAGAATGGACGAGATAGACACCAGTTATCGTTATGTGGTCTGCTGTCGAAGTGGAAGCAGAAGCGCTGCTGCCACCTTTATTCTTGCTCAGGCCGGTTTTAATGTCCGTAATATGGAGGGTGGAATGCTTGCCTGGAACTATGAGACGGTATCGGAGTATGTCTCCTAGGACAGCTTAACCAGACAGACAGAGTTTTATTGCGGACTCTTTACAATATATAAGATAGGAAGAATATGGAAAGTTTAGGATTAACCACGGATATGCTCATTGTGCTTGGCGTGGTCGTAGCGACTATTGTCCTCTTTTTAACCGAGTGGCTCCGGGTTGATGTGGTGGCAATACTGGTCATGGTCTCCCTACCCCTGTTGGGTGTTATTGATCCCCACGATACTTTTAAGGGCCTTTCGAGTAATGCAGTTATATCTGTTATTGCCGTGGTAATTATTGGTCGGGGCCTTGACCATGTCGGGGTGGTGAACCAACTGGTAAAACCTATTATTCGGCTGGGTGGACGAAGTCGGGCGAAGATTATTATCCTGAGTTGCGGGGCCATAGGCGTAGTTTCAAGTTTTATGCAAAACGTGGGGGCTGCGGCCCTCTTCTTGCCGGCAATGCGTCGTCTCAGTCGTCACTCAGGTATCCCCCTGTCAAAACTGCTCATGCCGGTTGCCTTTTCTGCAATCCTGGGTGGTACGGTTACCTTGGTTGGCTCAAGTCCTATGATCATGCTTAATGATCTGATCCGACCCTACGGAATTGAACCCTGGGGCCTTTTTGATGTGGCTCCAATGGGCCTTGCCCTTGTTGTTTCAGGAATAATTTACTTTGTCCTCTTTGGTAATATCCTTCTGCCGGGAGGTAAGGGTGGGGAAGATGAGGAGAAGGGGGCCGATGTAAAGACCCACTATCCCAAGGTGGGTGATCTCTGGGAGCTGATGGTCCCGGCTGGCTTTACCGCCTCTCTGGCCATTGATGATCTCTGTGAAAGCTATGAGATTCAACCCATTGCCCTGCGCATGCCTCAATCGGGAGAGGTGATTGTCTCTCCAGATCGGATTATGATGATTGAGCCCGGCGCTAAGATAGCTGCCTATGGAGAGGTGGCAAATATGAAGCGCCTTGCCGCTGATCACGGTTTTACTTATCAGTCTGAGGTGGAAAGTTTTTCTCATTATCTTGAAGAAGATTATGCGGGTGTTGTTGAAGGTGTGGTTGCTCCTCACTCAGCCTTTGTCGGCAGAACCATGCTGGAAAATCGATTTCGCCATAGTCAGCTGATGGTGCCTCTGGCCCTCACTCAAAACGCTCAGACCATGTACAGCGGTTTTCAGGATAAGGTCCTCAGCGTAGGTGACTCAATTTTGCTGCACAGTAGCTGGGACCACTTTCAATCACAGCGACCCCAAAAAAATATACTCTTTGCCCGATCGGTGGATCATGAAATAATGCGACCTGAGCTGGCAAAACGCGCCTTGGCCTCATTCGGGGTTGCCATGGCCCTGGTAATATTTGGTTCTCTGCCGCTCTCTGTCTGTTTGATGATTGGGGCTCTGTTGATGATCGTCTCAGGAGTATTAAGCATTGATGAGGCCTATCAGGGGGTTGACTGGCGTACCGTCTTTCTCCTTGGTGGACTTATTCCCCTGGGGGGTGCCATGCAGCAGACGGGTACGGCTGCCTGGATTGCCGATACTCTTCTCGGACTTCTGGGAACGCCTCCCCAGTTTGTCTTTATTCTCTTTGTCGGTGCAATCACCACATTTTTTAGCCTGGTCGTCTCCAATGCAGGGGCCTGTGTGCTTCTGGTGCCACTGGTGGTTG
Source organism: Desulfotalea psychrophila LSv54 (assembly GCF_000025945.1). Lineage (GTDB taxonomy): Bacteria > Desulfobacterota > Desulfobulbia > Desulfobulbales > Desulfocapsaceae > Desulfotalea > Desulfotalea psychrophila. The sequence goes on from NC_006138.1 coordinate 1,609,941, forward strand.
ATATGGCCGGTCGGATGGGGGTTGATCCTCGCCTTGCTGCTATGGTGGTTGCGGTGGCTTGTTCTAACTGCTTTTTGTTGCCAACCCATCAGGTTAATGCCCTCTATATGGGGCCGGGACGCTATAAGAGCATTGACTTTCTCAGGGTGGGAGCGCCCTTTACCCTGATTTCCCTCTTTGTTATCACCTGTATGGCTACAGTTTTTTATTAGCGGAAAGGGGAAGTGTTTTTGCGCCGGTGAGTAGGAAGCTCGATGCAGATCGAGCATCCGGTACGAAAGAGTAGTGCTGAAATGAGGGGAGGGAGAGCTTGGCTTTCTCTCCCCTTTTTTTATGGCGATTAGGGGCTGTTGCAAAATAAGATGGCCAAAATAGTCATCTTATTTTTTACAGGCCCTTAGAGACTCTCCACCATCTCTTCGATGACGCCGAGGCCCTTTTGCCAGAAGGCTGGGTCGTTTAGGTCAAAGCCAAAGGGTTTGAGCAGGTCATATGGCGAGGAAGATCCTCCGGCACTGAGCAATTCAAGGTATTTAGCAACAAAGGCCTCACCCTCTGTTTGGTAGATGCCGTAGAGGGCAAGGACCAGCAGTTCACCAAAGGCATAGGAGTATACATATCCAGGGGTTGCCAGAAAGTGAGGGATGTATGACCACCAGATACGGTAGTTGCTGGTCAGTTGGACAGAGTCACCGAACATTGCCTGCTGGCTGTCGATCCAAAATTGGCTCAACTCCTCATCACTGAGCTCACCCTTCTCCCGTCTGCCCCTGTGCATGGAATCTTCAAATCGGTTCATGGCTGTCTGGCGAAAGACGGTGGCAAAGATGGACTCCAGTTTTTGGCAGATAAGGGCCTTCTTCTCTTCCGGGCTACTCAGGAGCTTGAGTTGGGCCTTGAAGACCAGCAGCTCAGCGAAGACAGAGGCAGTTTCGGCCAGAGGCAGGGGCGTGTCGCTATTGAAATGGCCCTGGCCAGCGGCCAGTACCTGATGCACTCCGTGACCAAGTTCATGGGCGACGGTTGAGATATCACGGATATTTCCCGTATAGTTGACCAATACATAGGGGTGTACTTCGGGTACGCAGGGATGGGCAAATGCGCCACCGCGTTTGGTGTCTTGGATGGGGGCATGTATCCACCCTTTTGCAAAGAACTCACCGGCAATTTCTGCCATTTTCGGAGAAAATTCTGCAAAGGATGAAAGAACAATCTCCTTGCACTCCTGCCAGGATGTTGTTCCCGTTGGCAGATGGGGCAGGGGCGCATAGCGATCGTAGTCGTAGAGCTCTTCCAAACCGAGGATCTCCCGTTTAATATTGTAGTACTTCTCGACAATATCATAGCGGTTGGTCACCGCATCCACCAGGGCATCAACGGTACTCTCCTCAAGTTCATTGGCAATGTTCATGGAGGAGAGCCAGCCATCGTAGCGGCGGATTCTGTCGGTGACCATCTTCTCGGCTGCCAGAGTATTGAAGATATGGGTGAGGATATGCAATTGCGACTGCAGTCCCTCGGTCATCTCCAGGGCGGCGTGCATCCTTGTCTCACGATGCTCGCTGTAGAGCTCTGTCAGCACCTCCTCTTCGCTGCGTCTTGTCTCGCCAAACTTCAGATGGGCAAATACCTTCTCAAAGAGCGTTGTCCAACTGCTCCGACCGGTGATCTCTTTTTCCTGGAGGAGCTGTTCCTCTTTTTCAGAGAGCATATGGGGGCGGTTTTTATTCAATGCTTCAAGGTAGTGGCGATAAAAGGCGATTTCCGGGGCGGTCAGGAGCTGGTCAATCCTTTTGCTACTCAGGTGGGTCCACTCCAGTTCAAAGAAGACTATTTCGGCAGAAGAACGGGAGTATTGTTCATGCACCCGTTGGTCAAGGGCGCCCGCCGTACTGTTGTCCATCTGGGTGGTGAAGTTTAAAAAAGAGTAGGTGCCCAGTTTGGTGAATCTGCAGTCCAGGGCCTCAAGACGCGCAACGAGCAGGGCCAGGTCGGCAGGAGAAATGGTGGCGATTTTTCCACTCCACTCTTCCCGCAGGGCTATTGCCTCTCCGCTACACCAGTTAAGGTCGGTCTCTATCTGTGGATCATTCGGGCTTTGGTAAAGGTCCTGGAGGTTCCAGATAATGTCTGTTGTCTGCAGGTTTTTGTTTAAGGTGCTGCTCTCCATATATTGCTCCTTTGGCTGATGTGGGATGTTTAAAACTGTAAATTTCACTCCGATCAGCTAAGCCTTAACTCTCTGGGCCAGCTGATCTGTTGAAAGGCTTACGCGCAATTTCCCCTATGTTTTTACTGAGGGCAAGGTTCTAATAATACCACATTTTCTATGTGATATGTCTGGGGAAACATATCAATGGGCTGTATTTTTTTTATTTGAAAGCCCTGTTTGCTCAGTTCTGCCAGGTCCCGGGTCAGGGTTGCAGGGTCGCAGGAGATGTAGATAAGGCGTTTTTGGCAGAGCTTGGCCAGTTGGCCGGCAAGTTCGGGTGCTCCCTGTCGTGGCGGATCGATGATCACACAGTCGTAAACCCTCTTGTCGGCGATCAGCTCCGCGCAGGCCTTATGCACAGGTTTTTGGTAGAAGCTGCAGTTATCAAGCCCATTGTTCAGGGCATTTTTCTTAGCAGAGCGGATGGCAGATCCCTGTCCTTCAAAACCGGTGACAGCTTTGGCCTGACAGGCGAGGGGGATGGAGAAATTTCCCATCCCACAAAAAAGATCGAGTACGCTTTCCTCATCTCTTATGTCAGCAAATGCCAGAACCGTCTCTATCATCTGCACATTTTGCTTTATGTTGACCTGGCAGAATCCGTTTACCTCCCACTGCATGCTGATCTTCTTGCCGGCAAGGGCCTGGGGCTTGTAGTCCAGGGAGAGTACTTTTCCCTCCTCCGGGGTTTTGCAGTAGGCAGATTGGAGCGGAAAGTTTTCGCCGATGAAATAGATACAGTCAACGCTTGCAATCTTCTCTCCTAATCGCTTTGCCCTGTTTGTATCAGCTGGTCTGCTCTTTCTCTTTAGGAGGTAGACAAGCTGTACCTGTTCTGTTGCGGGGTTGAGGATCAGTTCCAGTTGGGAGGCAAGCTGGCAAATTTCACCATGCTCTTCGTGTTCCTCAAGGGCCGTTAATACCTCGTTGATCTGTGGGCTTGCCAACAGGCACTTTTTGATGGCTATTATGTCATGGGACTGGTGCTGGCGAAATCCCATTCTGCCGTACTCGTCTATATGCAGTCTGATCCGCTGGCGGTAGAAAAAATCCTGGGGCGAGGCAATGGGGGCCTGAATGAGGGCAGAGGCCTTTGCCAGCTCAGGCTTGCCGCTTCTTGTCAGTGACTCTTTGACGATCGCCTCTTTTATTTCCAGTTGCAGCTCAGCCGTGGCGTGCTGCAGGTTACAGCCGCCACAATTTCTTATATAGGGACAGGGTGGCGTAATTCGTCCATCGTGGGCTGTGACAATTTTTTTTATTTTGCCGGTGGCATAACCCTTTTTATCCTGGTGGATGGTTGTCTGTATTTCTTCTCCGGGAAGAGTGCCGGGGATGAGAACAATCTTTCCCTCATCGGTTTTGGTCAAACCATAACCGCCGTTAATTACTTTTTCTATTGTTAAAAGAGGCATAATCAGTTTTTAAATGGTGACAGGTTGTGTACAATAGTACCAATTAGTGGTGGACAAACTATTACTTATACGAGGACTTTAGGGCCTGTCAGAAAAATAACATGAACATTTTGGCCATCTTATTTTGTAACAGACCCTGAGCTCCTTATACTTGAGGTTCCTTTGCTGTTTTAGGACTTTTCTCCCTTTGATTTATCATATATTATCCTTGTACTGTCGAAATATATTCATAACCTTGTTTTTTGTCCTGCTTTTTCAGGTAAATTCTTTTGCCGCATTGCCCCTTGAGGTTACGGTTGAGGGGGTTGAACCCGAATTGCGTGAGAATATCCTTGCGACCCTGAGGCTTTATGTCTACCGAGATAGCGAACGTATGCAGGAAAAAAACATCCTGGTTCTCTATAAGGAGTCAGATGATGATATTCGTGCCGCCCTTGGCCCCTTTGGTTACTATTCTCCTCGGATAGAGTCGGATTTGAAGAAGGTGGGCGATGTCTGGCACGCCACATATTCGGTGGATAAAGGGCGGCCCATAACTGTTGGCAAGATGCATTTAGAGATTTTAGGTGAAGGCAACGAGGCACCCTACTTTGAAAAGTTGCTTGGCGAGAGGCCATTTGCCCCCGGTGATATTCTCTTCCAACCCTTCTATACAAAATATAAGGCCAAGATGCTTCGTATTGCCTTTGCCGAAGGGTATCTTGAGGCAAAATTTATCGAGCACCGTCTCGATATTTATAAGAAAAGATATAAGGCTAATGTCCATCTTGTCCTTGAACTCGGGACGCGTTATCGCTTTGGTGAGCTGCACGCTGAGCAGGAGGTGATTACTCCAGAGCTGTTGAGGAAATATTTGCGCTATAAAAAGGGCGATCCCTATAGATCTGTCCAGCTCTTTGAGGCCCAGCAGTATCTCTATCGTTCCGGCTATTTTAAAAATGTTGTGGTCCGTGGTGATACTGACCAGATTGTAGGAGAGGAGGTCGCCGTAACCATCAAGGCAGAACCTCTTGATAAATTCAATAAATATGTGATTGGCCTGGGCTATGCCTCGGATACGGGTATACGGGCAACCCTGGGCTGGTATAATCGTCTGCTCAATAAAAGTGGCCATCGCCTGCGGGCTGCCCTGCAGATAGGTGAAAGGGATAGCTCACTGCAGGCAAGCTATGAGATTCCTGTTTTTGATCCTCGTTATGAGAAGGTGGCGACTTCAGCGGCCTACCAAGATCAAAAGTGGGATAGTACCAAGAGCAAAATTTTGGCGGCAGGCCCTGCCTATATCTACTCTTCGGCCAAGTTAAAGTATAGCCTGGGAATTGAATACCGTAATGAGGACTATAGCATTGGCAGTAGCCGTGGCAGAAGTGCACTGCTGGTGCCTACCTTTTCTGGAAGTTATCTCTTTGCCAGAAAGGATGCCCGGCAGACAAATAGTCAATTAAAGCGAGGGGTCCTCTTCTCGGTAAATGTTCGGGGGGCAAGTGAAGCACTTGTCTCCGACGCCTCTTTTCTCCAGGTGCAGTTGGATACCGTTGCTGCGGTAAGCCCCATCGACAAGTGGAGAATCATCGGCAGACTCACCCTTGGTGCCACCGAGGTGGATAGTATAAACGACCTTCCCCCCTCTCTGCGTTTTTATGCCGGTGGTGATATCTCGGTGCGCGGTTATGGTTATCGAACAATTGGTAGCCGGAACAGTGCTGGAGATGTAATTGGTGGTCGCTATACCACGGTGGCTAGTCTTGAACTGGAGAGGAGTTTGTCTGAGTATCTGGCCGCCGCTGTTTTTTGGGATGTAGGCAGTGCAACCGTAGAGAAAGAGCCGGATTTTTATCAGGGTGCAGGCCTTGGCGGTCGTATTAATCTGCCCTTTGGTCAGGTTCGTCTTGATCTGGGCGTTCCCTTAACCGATGTTGATGGGTTTACCGTCCGCTTGCACTTTTCCATAACGGGTGAGTTTTGATGATGAAAAAAATATTACTTACCCTGCTCACTCTCTTTTTTTGTCTGCAGGCTTCCCTTGCCGTCCTCTTTTATAGCGAGGTCGGGACGAGGCTTGTCCAACAGCTCCTGGAAAAATATCCAAATGAAGCGATAAGTATCACCAGCATCGAGGGACGTCTGGGCAGTGATCTTACCATAAGAGATCTTCTGGTAAAGACTCCTCTTCTTGATATCAGTGCTGATGTTCTCCATCTGGCCCTGAATCCTGCCGGGGTAATTTTGGGCCATCTCTCCGTCTCTGAGCTGAAGATTAAAGAGCTTAAATTTTTCTTTAAGGTGGGGGATGATCCTGAGCCAGAGGTCGTTTCCGATGAACCCTTTATTCTGTCCCTGCCGGAACAGCTTGTCCCTTTTGTGGGTATCTATCTTAAAAATCTGCAGATTGACGGGATCGGCTTCTATGCCCCAGATGGTGAAAGGGTGGAGTATCTTGATCGGGCCCTTCTCAGTGCCGATGTGGATGGAAAGAGAGTCACTATTCGCAATCTGCAGGTGGAGGATGAGGCCTATGCCGTAAAGCTCTCCGGTTCCGCCCGAACCGGTAAGGTCTGGCTTGCTGATATCAGTGGAGATTGGCGTTTTTCTAATTGGGATGGAGGTGAACTCTTAGGTACCCTGGCCGCTAAGGGGCCTCTGCCTGATATGGATGTTAAGGTTGTCCTGCTTGCCCCCACCCGGGTGGATATTGTCGGTAAGATGACCAAGTTGCCGGGCAACCCCTATTTTGAGGTGACGGGTAAGGGAGTAAAAACGGCCCTGCCCCTTATCCATCCCTCCTGCCCTGATATTCGTCTTGATGCTCAGGTAAAGGCCTGGGGCAATATTAATGACTATTATGGAGTTTTAAAGAGTAAGGGTGAGTATTGGAAATTTAAGGGGATAAGCGGTGAGCTGGCCCTGCATGGCAATTTTGATAATATTCATTTTAAGGATGTCCTCTTTAAGCATGAGAAGACCGTCGTTGGCATAGAGGGTTGCTATCTGGATTGGGAGAACGCCTTTATGGTGGGTGGTCTTCTTAATATAAGAGGATTTAATCCCGGGGTGATAGATGAGCGATTTTCGGGGAGCCTGGATGGGGTTATTGATGGCAAGCTGACCTATGATGACGCCCTCTCTGCCTGGTACAATCTTCAGAATGTGCGGGGAACGCTGCGGGGCTATCCGCTGACCGCCGGGGTTAAATTGCGCTTTACCGGAGACTCCCTTGATCTTGATAAGGTTTTTTTAAGCAGTGGTTCCTCTTATCTGGACTATCAGGGTCATTTTAAGGAGAAGATGGATATGTCGCTTCGCCTAAGATCCCTGACCCTTGCAACATTACTTCCCTTTGCCAGTGGCCTGGTGGATGCAGATCTCTCCTTAGCCGGTGATTATGCAACGCCTCTTCTGCGGGGCACTTTTTCCGGAAAAGACCTCCGCTTTTGGGACTATTATATTGGTGCCATGGATGGTCGGGTGGTCGATGCCTCTGCCCAGGGAAGGGCCCTTCAGCTTAAGGTGGAGGCCAGGGAGCTGCATGGATATGGGGTAGATGCGGAGATCGGATCGGTAAATATGGTTGGCACCCCGGAAAAGCATAAGGGCACATTAACTCTGGGGCAGGGGGCAGATTCCCTGAAGATTCGTTTTGCCGGTGGCTTGAAGGATGCTGCTTGGCAGCTCGGGTTTTCCCGTTTTTCCCTCAGCCATAGGTATTTGGGCAATTGGCATCTTGCCGGTAAACCATCCTTTTTATTGAGCAGTCAGGAGATTGCTCTGCAGGGTTTGGATCTTGTTAGTCAGGGGGCAAAATTTCATCTTGAAGGAGGCGCGGATTTCAGTGGGGAGGAGAATCCCTATAGCTTTTCTGCAGGCCTAAAGGATTATCCCTTAAGCCTATTAAATGATAAAGATATTGTCGACCCACTTCTTTCAGGAAAGGTTTCAGGAGAGTTGAGCTTGGCAGGCGATGGAGAAAAAATTACCTCGGCAAGGGTTGCCGGCCATCTCGGTGACTTCCGCTTTGCCCTGCCTAGTCTCTCGGGAAAAGAGAAACAGTACTCCAAGGTAGGGGCAGACCTGAGCGCAGACTTTGATGGCAAGGCGCTGGTTGCAAAGTTTGCAGCGCGGATTAATGAGGGCTTGGTGCAACTGGACTTAGGGGCTGACTGGAATGGCAATTTACAGGCGAATCTGGGCAGCATCGGGCTAAGCGGTAAGGGCACCATAAGAGCCCTTAGCCTTGAACCCTTAGGGATATTGACGGGATATCTGTTGGAGTCCGAGGGCGATATTGAAGGCGATTTGGCTCTCTCCGGGACCTTGGGCAAGCCGATCCTGCATAGCAAACTCGACCTTGTCTCGGGTAATATTCTCCTCCCCTCTCAGGGGGTTGAGCTTAAGGACGTCACCCTTTTGATTGAGAATCTTGAGGACCGTGGTCTTACCTTAGAGGCCAACCTCTCCTCGGGCGCAGGCCGAGCCCAGGCCACGGGTACTCTTCTTTGGCAGAATGATTTTGATCTGGCAGGTGAGATACAGATTAAGGGAAAGGATGTGCTTGTCCTCGATATGCCGGAGTATTTGGTTGTGCTTAGCCCGGACATTGACCTGAAATTTGATGGTAAGAGGATGGATATCAGTGGTAAGATTGCGATCCCTAAGGCGCGGATCATGCCCAATAATCTCTCTTCTGCCGTTTCTCAGTCAGATGATGTTGTCTTTCTTGATCTGAAAACGGGGGCGGTCGATAGGGCCTATAAACTGCAGACTGGTCTGGAGATTGAATTTGGTGAAGATGTCCGTTTTGAGCAATCCGGTCTGGTGGGAAAGTTGGCGGGTACCATCTTTATCAGGGATGAATCCAGTAAACCGATGACCGCCACCGGTAAGCTTAACCTGGTCGATGGCAAATTTGCCGCCTATGGAAGAACGCTTGATATTGTCCGTGGTCAAATCCTCTTTACCGGTGGTTCGGTAACCAATCCCGGGGTGGATGTCCGGGCCCAGAAGGAGGTGTTTTTGCAAAAGGGCATTCGAGGCAGGTATATCCTGGGTATTGATATAACCGGCTCTGCCTCTGATCTCAGATATACTCTTTTTTCAAGCCCCTATATGGCCCAGGCTGATATTCTCTCCTATCTTCTGATGGGGCAGTCTCTTTTTTCCATCAGTGACAGCGAGGGTAATATCTTGGCCGATGCGGCGACAAAATTTGGCTGGAGTGATGGGGCCAATCTTATTCGTAGTATCGCTTCGGCACTTCCCATTGACACTGTTCATATGGAGACGGATTTTGAGGATTCCGATGTCTCTCTGGTTTTGGGGAAGAATCTGACCGATACCCTCTATCTAGGCTATGATTACAATATTCTTGATCAGGTGGGTGAGGTGCATCTGCGCTATGACCTGGAAAATGGATTTTTTATTGATACCAAGGGGTCGTCCGAGGCAACGGGCGCCGATATACTGTATATTTTTGAAAGGTAATTTGTAAGAGAGGGTGAAAATGGATCTTGCTGGGCCAATGGTTTTAATTGTCGATGATGATCAGGTGCATCGTTATATGCTCTCCTCCATGCTTGAGGAGTGGGGCTATCTTTCGGCTCAGGCAGATGATGGCGAAACGGCTGTTGCGGCGGTGAAAAAGCGGAAGTACGATGCGGTACTGATGGACGTGCGGATGGCCAGGATGGATGGATATCGGGCCTTCTCTATTATTCACGGCCTGGAGCCTGCCCTGCCCGTTATTATTATGACGGCCTACTCCTCCGTTGATCAGGCCGTGGCTGCCATTAAGGAGGGGGCCCACGATTATCTGACTAAGCCCCTTGACTTTGATCGTCTCCACATTGCCCTGAGGCGGGCCTTTGATCGGGGTCAGGTGAGTCATAGCCGAGAAAAGCAGGGGGAGGGGGGGCAAAAGTCTGGGCTGAAGACAGATATTATTGCTTCTTCGGAGTCCATGGCTGAGCTTTTGGAGATGGTATCCTATGTGGCACCAACCGAGGCAACGGTGCTTATTCAGGGAGAATCGGGGACGGGCAAGGAGCTCGTGGCCGAAACCTTGCATTTTAACAGCCTGAGGGCTTCGGGCCCCTTTATTCGAGTAAACTGTGCGGCCCTTGCCGAAAATCTTTTGGAATCCGAGCTCTTTGGCCACGAGAGAGGGGCCTTTACCGGTGCCGACAGGAGACGGGAGGGACGTTTTGTCCAGGCCGATGGTGGAACCCTCTTCCTCGATGAAATTGGTGAGACCTCCCAGGCTATGCAGGTAAAACTTCTCCGTGTCCTTCAGGAACAGGAATTTCAACGGGTGGGTGGCGAAGAGACCCTTCAGGTTGATGTTCGCATCATTGCTGCCACCAATCGAAACCTGGAGGAGGAGGTGGCGGCGGGCAGGTTCCGTGAAGATCTCTACTATCGTCTCAACGTGGTGATGTTGGCTGTGCCGCCTCTGCGTGATCGACTTGGCGATGTGCCTCTGCTGGCCCGATACTTTGCCGAGAAGTTTGCTGGCAAAAATGGCAGGACCCTTAATGCCATCACCCCCCTCTGTCTGGAGGTTTTACAGGTCTACCGCTGGCCGGGTAATGTCCGGGAGTTGGAGAATGCCATTGAGCGGGGAATTATCATGATGCGTGGCGATCAGCTCACCGAACAGACCCTGCCCCTCTCCCTGCAAAAACAGAAGGAGCAGACCCAGCATGCCAGAATGAGGGGCCGCTCACTCTTTGAGGCAGAGAAAATACTCATCGAGCAGACAATGCAGGAGACCGAGGGCAATAAGAGTGAGGCGTCCAGAAGGCTTGGCATCACCCGTAAGACCCTGCAGAACAAACTCAATAAGTATTTGGCATCTCAGTAGGCAGGGCAGGGGCCGGTGAGCTATGGGTTCTAGCCAGCTTGCCTTTAAGGAAAAAACAGTGGGGGGAAGATATGAGAACTGATATTGTTCACATAGGTGCGGGTGAGCTCACCTATGAAATTAGAAATATTGTGGAGGTTGGTCAGCGTCTGCAACGACTTGGGGTGGAGGTCAATTGGGAAAATATCGGTGATCCCATCGCCAAGGGAGAGGAGGTTCCGTCCTGGATGAAGGCTCTTGTGGCCGAGGCCGTGCAGGATGATGCCAGCTATGGCTACTCTCCCACCAAGGGTGTGCTGGCAACCCGTCGGTTTATCGCCGCAGAGACCAATAAGAAGGGTGCTGTTCAGATTAGCGCCGAGGATATTATCTTTTTTAATGGACTTGGTGATGCGATTTCAAAGATATTTGGTTTTCTCAAGCGCACTGCCCGGGTGCTGGTGCCGACCCCGAGCTATACCACTCACTCTTCGGCCGAGGCCGCCCATTCCGGTGATAAACCTCTGACCTATAAGCTTGACCCTCATAATGACTGGTATCCCGACATTGCCGATATAGAGCGGCGGGTGAAGTATAATCCCATGGTGGCCGGAATTCTGATCATCAACCCCGATAATCCCACTGGTGCTGTTTATCCGGTGGAGATCCTTAGGGCCATTGTTGATATTGCCCGTCGCTATGACCTGTTTCTGATCTGTGACGAGGTCTATCAAAACATCATCTATAACGGTAAAAAAACGGCAAGCCTTGCCGAGGTTATCGGCGAGGTGCCCGGCTTTGCCATGCGCGGTGCCTCAAAGGAGATGCCCTGGCCGGGTGCCCGCTGTGGCTGGATAGAGGTCTATAATGCCGATCGCGATCCCATGTTTCAGCGCTATATCGATTCGATCTTCAACGCCAAGATGCTTGAGGTCTGCTCGACCACCCTGCCCCAGATTGTCTACCCCAGGGTGGTAACCCATGCCGAATACCCTGGCTATCTGCAGAGTCGGATAGCGCGTTATCAGAGATTTTCCAAAATTGCCTACGATTGCTTAAAAGATATCGAAGGTATCCTGGTCAATCAGGCAAATGGCGCATTTTATATGAGTGTCTGTTTTGAGGACGGTGTTCTTAACAGCGGCCAGAGCCTGGCTATTGCCAGAGATGAGGTCCGGACCATGGTCGAAGATCTGGTCTTCTCTGCCGATACTGCCCTTGATAAGAGGTTTGTCTACTATCTGTTGGGCGCCACCGGTGTCTGTGTGGTCCCTCTGACCTCCTTTGCCTCGGATATCAACGGCTTTCGAGTGACCCTGCTTGAACGCGACGAGGCCGAGTTCATCCGTATTTTTACGGTCATAGCCGCCGCAATCAGAACCTATTTAAAAAGTTAGATGTTGGAGGGTGGATGGATAGGCAAAGGTTAAGCTGTGCGCAGAGTTTTGCCAGGAGCTACTCCTCACCTTGGCGAGGGGAGGATGGGTGGGGTGCGTGGCTTTTTCTTGATGTTGTTTTCTTTCAGCTCTTTTGCCTAAAACTTCCCCTCAAAGAGGTGGAGGTGACGTAGTACAGCATAATATTTAAAATTTCGGGTTAAGCTGTTTTAGCTATATATGTTTGTTATTCAGTATTTTCTTTTACTCAAATGCGAATCAGTAGTGTGGCTTGACCATACGACGAAAGAAAGAGCCCCGCCACTCCGGCCCTCTGGGCACCCTGCGCTCCTCAAAATTTGCGGGAGTTTGAAACTCGCTACGCTCAAACAGGTCAAACTCCTTTATCGCAAATTTTTTCGGTGCTCAGCTCCGTGTCAACGGGGATAGCCCAGGCAAGGTCCATTTTTGAAATGAGAACGGATGGCCCCATTCCAGCCAGTAAATTTTTTTTTCCGGTCTTAAAGTTGTTTATTTGTGTCTCCGTGCTTGACTATTCCTCTCCCCTCCTTTTGGAAAAACTGTGTCTTTTGCAGTAGCTATGGGGGAGAACCCTGTCCTGCACCCTTGCTTTTTCTCGCATCTGTTTTTTTGTCCTTTAACTTAAGGAATCCTTTCTCTGTGTTCTCGGTTCCAGTGGTTAGCCGCTTTTTTTGGCTGACAGCGATAGCTCGCCATTCCGCTGCGCTCCACTGCTACAACTGACAGCTTGTAGTCACCTTGGCGAGGGGAGGTGTGCTGTGCTGTGCTTAATTTTTTCCACAGTAGATCGGGGGGAGCTTCGATCTGTGCCTCAATGTAAGGCATCTCTTTTAGGTTTTTCATTCAAGCTGTTCTGTGCTCTCCAAGCAGTTGTGAACGCTTTTTCGTCGCGTCGCCACAGACCAGCCCATTTTGGGTGAAAAAAATGCTTTCGCCTCAAGGGGAGAGAGGGACTACTCCTTTTCTGTGAAAAGCTGTCCATTTTCTATACGCATTTGCTTTTGCGGGAAGAGGTAGTTATTCTCGGCAGCTATGTACTTCGCATAATCTTCTTGCTTGAGTGCCAGCAGGGCCCCGGCGTACATCTTATAAAAAACAGGACGTGGTTCGTATTTGATCCAGTCTCTCATGTAGCTAAGAAACTGATTAAGATCCTCTTTGTTTCCTGTGCTTATGGCAACGTTATAGCGCATAATCAGGTTATAGCTTGTGAGCATGTCGGATAAGCCAATGGGGTTGATGACTTGTGAGAATAGAGTTGTTGCTTTTGTTTTGTCGAATTTTCTAACGAGATAAAGTGTGTGTAGGTTTGTGAGCATAAATAGCATGGTGCATACCACGAGTATCGGTGTTAATGCTCGTAAAGCAAAGGTATATTCGACAGCGAAACTATACTCTTTACTGTGGTCCGTAAGCCATATGAGAAAGATAAATAATATCCAGGGACTTGCCGCATGATAAAAGGGGAGCTCAAGCATACAGTGGATGGCCAGTGGGGCGAAAAGTGCAAGGAATATTAGCTTTTGTTTGCTTTTGCGGAGTTGCCAGAAGAAATAGGCCATTAGCAAAAAGATACCGACAACAGAGACCAAGCCACCCTCTACTGCCCAGTAAAGTAATTCGTTGTGGGGATGTTCCAGTTTGTCTGGTCCGAGGGCGATGTTTTGATCTTCTGTGTATGCCTTTGCCTGGTGGTTTAAGTAAGACCATTCAAAATTACCGTAGCCCCAGCCAAGAACGGGGTGTTCAGTAACCATTTTGAAGCTACGCGTATAGATGGCCTTTCGTATGCCCATTGACGAGACCTGTTCGAGACTCCTTCCATCTGTTTTGGAGAGCTGGATAGATGCCATACCTAAGAGGATTCCTGAAATCATCAGGCCTAGCCAGATATTACGTAATTTAAGTTGGCTTTTAAAGCTGCTATAGCTGCCCAGATATCCCAAAATCATAACCACACCAAGACCAAGGGTCCCGGCCCGCGATTGGGTAAGCATAACGGCAAGAGGGCAAATTAATGAACAGGCTAATAATGTTATTTTTAAGTAGCTGTTGCAGGAGTCCTGTCTGCTCTGCTGGAGCAGGAGGTAGAGGGATAGGGCCACGCCCGTTGCCATAAATGATGCGGCAACATTTACCTGTTGGAAGACACCATATGGGCGGTACTCAATATTGTAGTTAAGCCAGTTGTTTTCTGTAAGGAGGAAGAATTGGCCCAGGATAAAAATAGCCTCAATGGCAATGCCAAAGAGCACTATATAGCTGAGTTTGAACATTGCTCCAGACGTTTTGGGTACCTGCTGTAGGGCTATAAAGAACAGTAACCCGGCAACGAGTCCAAGGCCCCGACCTGCACTTTCAGCTGTAAGGAGCTCGTCGGCAAACCAATTTTCCGGGTAGAGATAGGGGAGGCTCATCAGGCAAACTGAAGCAATAAAGAACCAGGTCGTTTTGCTAAGGGTGAGTTCTTTTTGTTGGATGATCCGGTAGCAGCAGCTTGCAATTAATAGGGCAACGAAACACCATGTCATATTGCTAGATGGTATTTCAAGACCTGATCCGCCGCTATTATATTGAAAATAATGGATAGCGCCTAGCCACAGGCAAGCCCAAAAAAAAACGAAATATTTTGAAATTGGAGTGAATTCTTTAGTCATGGTCATTTTTTTGGAAAGGAGAGGCTTTGGCTGGGTAAGGTGTGTGGGATAATTAGCTCACAGCTTCTCCAGTGAGAGTAGGATTTGTAGCAGCCTTGTTAGATATTGGTCTTATCTGTCTTTGGAGTATTGTTAATATGTTACTTCTTTTGCGGGATGGCTGTTAGGGTAATTGTTTGATTAGGGGAGGGGGCCAATAGAAGTTAGTTCGAAGAGAACTAACTTCTATTCTTTATTAATTATTAACGACAGTTTGCTGGGACATAATTATCCATGTCGGTGCCTGTGTTTGTACATGTCCAAGTTAAGCCAGCTCCTGTTGTTGATAATGATGGAGTGAGAACAATAGTGGCATCAAGTAGAACTGGAGCCTTAAAGGTAACAGTAATAACTCCACTGGCTCCTATTCCGAGTGATTTAACGATGTCTGTATCGACAGTAGAGATACCTGCCTCAGCCAGACTTGTTGGCAAAACATTTTGAGATTGATAGTACTCGCTAACCGCTGTCTTGGCAGCACCGGCCATATTGAGGCCCTCTGTTACCTTGGCCCGTTTAGTGTAGTTCTGATACTGAGGAATAGCTACAGCTGCCAAAATTCCGATGATTGCCACAACGATCATCAGCTCGATAAGTGTAAAGCCCTGTTGGTTCTTGAGTGCCTTTTTCATTTGTCTCTCCTATGACATTGATTGATGGGGGGGGGGAATTGAACTGGCCTTAAACATTCACCAGGCCATGAGTTTGCGACCCTAGGAAAATGTTATCACAGGCATCTAGGTGATATCAATGTTTATGCCCCACTTCGGGGAGAATGTTTTCACCTCCGGGAGGAGGAACCACCCCGATTTGTCTGGAGCAGTTTATTTCTATGGGGTCTTGTCTTTTTGCGATGAATCAATGGTCTGGACAGGCTTTGGAACTGTCTTGTCGCTGGCTGACCTGTGCTGTTGGGGCGACGGATATGGGCAATGAGGGCGTAGATGATGGAGATAGTAGACCGGCGTAACTGGAAGGCAAAAAGAGTCATAGAGATTTGTGATAGGGGATGTGTTGGGATGATCTGGGCTGGCAGAGGCAGATGGTAAAGAGGGTAATAACTAGCTTGTATTTGGCCGGATGTGCCGGGTTGAAAAATGGGGATAAAGCGATCGTTAGAAAGAGTACGAGAAGGGTAGAAAGGACAGGGGTATTTGCCGTCTCTTTCCCAGATGGAATCTATCCAGCTAGCTGTGTTTATCTTTTCCTAAGATACTATTGGTTGAGTAAATTTTTAATTATCACAGGAAAATATTGTTCAGTGGCAGTTGTTTCTTACTAAAAGCCCCAGTCTGTAAAAAGTCGCAATTTGATATATTACTCTTTTCAACTATACCTATCCAGGACATAAAACAACCGCCCCAGTTTTATCCAGGACGGCTTTTGGGCTTTGGCGATTATTTTACGTTACAAATAGTATGGAAAATAATCTATATATTATTTTTTATAATTGCAGCCAAAGCAGCACTCTGTGTTACCGTAGTTGTGTTATTCCATGTGATAGTAGTGGTGCCAATAGTCGGCGTAAGGGTGATTACCAGGTCATCTACACCGGTGCCTATGCCATCTTCTAATGTGAGGGTTATTATGCCAGCAGCTACTGTACCCGTAAGCGCTTCTTTAGTTGGTGTAAAGGCAGGGATCTCGGTAACAGTGTCTGCGGTGGTGGTGTTGCAGGTAGTTAGTATACCACCAGCTTCCTGCGCACAAACGGCAACAGCCGTTTTCAAGCTGTCGACAGAAGTGAGTGCATTTCCGACTTTGGCTTTAATAGTATAGTTTTGATACTGAGGAATAGCCACGGCTGCCAAAATTCCGATGATTGCCACAACGATCATCAGCTCGATAAGGGTGAAACCCTGTTGGTTCTTGAGTGCCTTTTTCATTTTTTCTCCTTGTTATGATGCTAGAATGTTGGAACTCTGTTTCCCCTTAACTAGCAGTTTATATGCCAATTTCCATTTGTCCCTAAAATTTGTTGTATTCGCCTTTTTAATAGGGCTGTTCTCTCTGGTAAATGATCAAGGCCTGCGCCCTCCTGTCAGGGGCGGCGTAGTCTACCTCGTGCCAGTCCCTATCCTGCCCTGTACCTCCACCAGAAAAAAACATAATTCTTTGAGGTTTGGGTCTTATCTGTTCATGTGGATGGGGAGATGGGGCTGGGCCTCTGGGCAGGCAAGTGAGTCTTTGATTGTTAGGTTGTTAGGTGTTCAGGCATAACAGGAGCATGTTATAAGAAAATAGGGATGATAATAAGGGCTAAGGCCTTTTTAGACCCTTTCTGTTTTTATCATCGCCTGTTTCTGTCTGTGGTGACCTTTATTGTCAGCTGGGGTGACGTTTTTTGTCACCTCAGCTCTTGTCGAGGCACAGGAGTTCTTTTGTGAGCTTTTTTTCTGGTGAGCTGTGACTGTTATAGTGACATAATTGTGATTATATTATTGCGTATTGCGCTGATTAATTGTTATTAATGGCACTATTTTGTTTTGTCATCTTACAATATGGTGAATTTTATTGAACTGTGGAGGGGGAGAGAGAGTGCAAAACAGAAAGAGAGATGGCTTCACCCTTATTGAGGTGATGATCGTGGTGGCAATTATTGGCATACTGGCGGCCATTGCCATTCCCAGTTATAGAAGCTTTATCACGAGGGCTCGTTGCCAAGAGGTGGTGGCCCCGGTCCATGACGTTATGGTGAGATTGGTAGGAGGCTATGCCGAGGATAATTCTACCCCTAAAGAAGATTTTAAGGCATCTCATACCATCAATGGAGTTCTCCTTAACTATCCCGCAAATGTTCAGATAAGTTTTAAATCTGACGCTGCAGGTGCTTTTGCCGTGCAGGGTAAGAGAACGAATCCTGCCTGCTCAGATGGTGACGGTATCTATGTTTTGCTAGAAGGACAGACCCAAGGAGTATGGTAAGAGTTGATTATAACAGTGAAAAATAGTGGTGGGTTCACCTTGATTGAACTGGTTGCGGTAATGATTATTATCTCCGTTTTGGCCATGTTTGCCATTCCCAGCGTTATGGAGGCCCTACCCAATTATCGTCTGAAATCTGCCGTCAACGAGCTTCGGGCTAGCCTGCAACAGGCCCGAGGAGTGGCGGTGCGTGAAAATGGTTCGGTGGCTTTTTCCGTGGGGCCCATGGATCTTTCAGAAGACGGCATGGATTTTTCTTTTATAGAGAACGAGGGGCCTAAAAAGCATGGGGCTGATTTTGCTAACTATGGCTCGACGGGGTATGGCCTTGCTCAGGTGAAAAAGGATTGGGATGGTAATATTGCGGTTCAGGTCTCTTTACCTCACACTATCACTTTCACCAGTAGGGGCACGGCTGATCCTGCCACAGTATATCTGGATAACGGTTTTGGCCAAGAGAAGAACAATCTCTGTTATGCGGTGGAGGTTCTGACAACGGGCTTTATCAGGGTGCATAAGTATGTTCCCTGTCCTGCGGCCGACAAAACCTGTTGGGCGAAATAGTCTATGCTAAGCAATAAAAGAGGATTGACCCTGGTCGAATTGATGGTGGTGCTGGTACTTTCCATGATTGTCACTGGCCTAATGTACAGCCTCTACAGGGTACAGACAGTCTCTGCCGAGGTGCAGACCAATATTGCTGAAATGCAGCAGGCGCTTCGTACCTCCGTTGACAGCCTAAGCCGTGAACTGCGGATGGTTGGCTATGATCCAACTGCTCAAGGTGGCTTTGGTGTAAAGGCCGTTTCCGAGGTGAATGGCGTGTCACTAGGGACTGGAAATTACATAGATAAGGCTGCAATGGATAAGGCGAAGAGGACAGATACTCTTCGTTTTCTCACTTATAGCTACGCTGATAGCCTTGGCAATGACAGGATTGAGCTTTATGACAAAGATGATGGAGTATTTAAACTACATCTCATCGATGCTGGTGCAGCCGTCATTGAAGAGGTGGAGTATTTAGAGTTGTACTACCGTCTTGCCGATGGAACTAAAACCCTGACACCTACGAATTTAGCTCATATCCGTGCTGTGGAGGTCTCCCTGCTTGTTCGCTCCTCTCGACAATCGTCAGACTATATCAATACTACTGAGTATATAACGGCATCCGGTGAAGAATGGAAACCTTCTGGCGACGACCGCTATCGACGTAGATTTGTACGAAAAATAATAAAGTTGCGCAATATGGGCCTCTAGGAGGGAATATGAGATTATTAAATGAGCAGTCTGGCTTTACCCTCATTGAGGTCCTGATGGCGATTCTGATACTCTCCGTTGGCCTTATCTCTTTGAACTTTATGCAGGTGAGTTCCGTCAAGGGCAATGCCGATGCCATTGGCCTCTCTACCATGTCCTGGCTTGCCTCCAGTGAGATTGAAGGGCTGATGGATGAGGGCTATACTGCCGTGGTTGCTTTGGATAAGGGAGGGGCGGGGGCCGGTGCTGCTGGTCTGGATGATGGTCCTTCTTTAGTCGATTCAGATGTCTCTGCAGCGACTGCGGATAGGACGGATACTAAAACTCATTCTGGTTACAGCATTTATACGAATGTTGCCGATAATTCCCCGGTCAATGGGGCGGTGGCCATTCGGGTGATTGTGGTTCGTGCCCGTGATAATAAGTTCGTAAAGTATGATTCCTTTATGACTGATTTTGTCAAAGGAGGGCAGTGAAACCTTTAGCGAAAAAGAGAGAGGAAGGCTTTGTTTTGGTCCTTGGCCTGATCCTGATGTTGGTCCTTACCTTGGTCGGTACCCTGGCTACCAGAACGGCTGTTATGGAACTGCAAATTGCTGGAAATGAACGTCAGGCAAGTCAGGAGTTCTACGTTGCAGACAGTGTTTGGCAGCTTGGTGGTCTGTGGTTAGGCAAGAGATCAACCCCCCCTGATTGGGTCAATGTGTCTACTCCATTGAGTAATATTGTCAGAAATTATGGTGACGGTGGTGATGGTGTATCACACGAAGATTTTACTGATGCCAGTAAAGACGGTAGTTCTTTAGAGATTCCGTATTGGTATAGAATTAAAGATACTGGAAGTACTAAGGTCGCGGGATACGGTAAGGGATACAAGAGATTTCATTATGAGATAGATGCTGTAGCAGGTGGGCGAGCTCATGTTAGCACTCGAGTAAATAAGGTCTATAAGGTTGACTATTAAGTAATTGTTTTTAGCGGTGGATATGGAAAATAATACAGTTAGGCTTTTCCCGTGGATGATTATTTTGCTTTTAGTTGGAATGCTATTCCATGTTGATTCGGTGGTGCAGGCCGCCTGTGTGATTGATCCCACAGGAACTTATATTGAGGCGGAAAATTATACGGGTGAAGGTGGGCATAGTGATGATCACGATGAAAATTTTTCCTTAAAGAGTGATGGTAGTGCCCATGGTGGCCTCGCCCTGGTTGCTGGTAGTGATGATTCAACTCGAACGCCACCACGGCGGGAAATAAAAGAGTATGAGGTGGAGATCTCAACTGCTGGTACCTACTACTTCTGGATGAGAGGGGAGGGGTACAGTGGCTCAAGAGATTCTATGTTTTATACCGTTGATGATTCATCGTGGAGGGCCTGGAATTTTGCTGGACACTATTATAGGTATGTATGGACAAGGTCTATGCAGGTTGGCTCCAACGGAATCTATCTCAGTGCTGGCAGCCATACAATTAAAATAGCAATGCGAGAACATTATACCCGTATAGATGGTTTTTTCTTAAGTACGAATCGCTATACGTCCCCAAGTTTTGCCAACATTTTGGATCCGACCAGCTGTCAGGATAGCGGGGGCACACTTCCTCCTGCCGATGGCACCTGTGGTGATGTGCCCATTTATACGCAGAATCTCTTGAGTCCTGCCATCATGGTCCAGCTTGATCTTTCCGGGAGTATGGACAGTTCAATGTTCTCGGGTTCTAAGTTTTTGAGTTCTGATTTGGCGCCCATTGTCCAGGAGATTGTTGATTTAACAGGCTGGGTATCCGGCCATAATATTGCCTTTAGGGTGAGGGGAACCGGTGACCGACAGGCCTACTCTTATAGGGGCAGTTCAGTTGGTGCTCCCGTTCTTACCATTAAATATATCCCCATTGGTGGCGTCGATGAGGTAACTTTTACGAAAAAGATATTAGCAGATGCAGACGATAATCAGGTCTATAATGGTTCATTTGTCAATAATTATTATGGCCTATATTTTGGTGCAAAGGGTCCCGTAGGTCTTCTCTTTAAAAATATTAACATCCCTTCCGGTGCAGAAATCACCAGTGCCGAGATCCTCTTTACGTACAGAGGTTCCGACGATATAAGTCGAGTTGCCACCCTCGATATTGAAGGCTTTAAAGAGCCAAATGTATCATCGATTACAGAGACGATGCTTGAATCTGATACTGGCCTTACCCTGGCAAATGCATCCCTGAATTATACCCGGCTTGATTATGCCGTTGCCGTTTTGGCAGAGGTCTTTAAGGATGACGCAATTGCCTGGGGCTTTGCAACCTGGGCAGGTGGTAATGGGAGCTCTTCTGATACTGGTAGTCCCGACTACTACAGCAAATATAAGGTGGGGGTAAAGGCACATTCAGAGGTGCATCAGGGACATTTAGAGACGGCATTGGCCAGTACAGATGCCTATGGATGGACTCCGCTCACTCCAAGCATGAATGCTGCTATGATTACTTTACAGCAAGGCGCTTAGATGAGACCTACAGTTTGAAATATGCTCAGGTGTCCTGTCAGGCGAAGGTTCTTGTTATTGTTACCGATGGCATAGGTAATACAGGTACTACGACTACTAATGCAGGGACTGCTACTGATAGATTGATAAATGCAGGTGTTTCTGTTGTTGCCCTTGGCTTTGGTTTAGATAATGCGACGCAACTTGATAAAATAGCGGAAATAGCTCAACGCGCCGGGAAAATTTCAGATACAGATAAGCTCTATGCCCTCCATGATGATGCGGGCGGGAAGGGCGTACCATTTCTGGCCGATTCCCCCGATGAATTTTTAGCAGCGATGAAATCCATTATCAGCAGTGTCAAATTGCAGTTGTATAATGGTGTCTCTCCGGCCCCAACCACCTCGGTTAAAGATGAACAAATTTTAGTGACTGCCACATTTAACCCAGCAAAGTGGACGGGAGATGTTGTGGCCAATAAATTTGACGGAGAAACGGGGAAGCTGGGAGAGATATTGTGGAGGGCAAGTGATGTTTATGCCTCTGCGGGGAGCCCGGATTTCGCTGATTGCTTTGTTTATGAGAAGGCGACAACCAGTGTGGTGAATTATGGTACTACAACTCTGGATAAAGATAATTATCTCTGCAAAAATTTGGGAGATATTATTAATTCAACACCCAAGATTGTAGGAGCTCCTCCCTATTATTATGATTTTGATGACTATGAAGATTTTAACCGCAATACATCCGTTACTGGCCGAGATACCCTTGTTTATGTGAATTCAAATGACGGAGCCCTGCACTCTTTTTTACTTGCTCCGGGAACGAGCCGTGCCAGTACAGATACAACGCCTCTGGGGAAAGAGCTATGGCGATTTTATCCAGATAGTGTAAGGGAAAAACTTAATACAGATATGTGTTCTGCTGCATACTGTCATGAGTATATCAATGATGGCCCTCCCCGAGTTGGAGATATTTATAAGGCAGATTTGTCAGGCAGTAAATGGCGGACTGTGCTGGCGGCTGGTATTGGCAGAGGTGGCGCTGGCTTCTATTCTTTAGATGTTACATATGGAAAAGGTCTCGGTGGAGGAGTAAATGATACCTCTTTCCTGTGGGAGTTTACCAGTGTCGATGATAGTGAACTGGGGTTGGCTACAGCTTTGCCTGAGATTGAGAGAGTTGCTGATGATGCAGTTGCTAACAAAGCTTCGTGGCTGACATTTTTTGGCTCCGGCCGAGCTGTTAAGGCAGATGAACAGGCCAGTAAGCAGGCGTATCTGTTTGCTGTTAATTCGTGGACAGGGGCTTCTGTGTGGGGCGGCGATAATAATACGAATAAGATCAAAATTGGTACAGCAGACCCGGCTGATGATAGTCAGTTGCTTAAAAACGATATTCCCTCTTCTCCTTTGGTTGTTGATGTCGATGATGATAACAAGGCTGACAGGGTATATTTGGGTAATTTATACGGTGAAATTTTTAGAATTGCAGATATTTCAGTTGGCGATTCTCCACGGGTAAGCCGCCTTTTTGAATCTGGTCATACAGATCGATTGTCACCTATTATTACAAAACCTGCCTTCGCCTTTGATTCTGATACAGGCAGCAGCCTGTGGGTGTATGCTGGTACTGGAAAGTACGAAGATCAAGCAGATAAGGTGTCTTCAGACCAACAGTATATGCTTGGTCTTCTGGATGAGGGCGCTTCTCTGAGAAAGATGAGTGAAATAACAACCTGTGATGCGGGATTTGTTACAGCTGCAGATAGTAGTGCTGAGTATAGAACAGTAGGAAATTGTGTAACTGGTGCAGGTGGTGCAGGTTCATGGGCCTTGAAGCTTATGAATTCTGAGAGCAGTGCAAGTGAGCGTTCCTTGTCACAGCCTTTGGTGGTCGGCGGTGTTGTCTTTTTTACTACCTTTGTCCCTGATGCAGATGTCTGTGGGGGAAGCGGTGATGCATATTTATTTGCCCTTGATTGGAAGACAGGAGCTGCCCCAACGGAGCATATATTTGTAGATTTTCCACAAACTGTTGGCAGCAGTGCAGTCGCTGGTTTGTATCTTGGTAAAGGTGTTCCTTTTCAGCCTGTGCTGCATGGGGATGTGCTTTTTGCAGGAACTACAGAGCAACCACCCACTCCTTATAAGGTTAATTTGAAAAAGTCAAAAATAGAGCTGAAGTCTTGGAGACAGGACTTTAATTAGAATAAAAACTATTGGTTAACCAGTTGTCTACAGGGTAGGTGTAGTATGAAAATGCTAAGGGTATTGTTTTTAGGGTTTGTTTGTTATTCTTTTACCTTACAAACTGGATTTGCTCAAAATACAAAGCAGGAGATGGTCGATCTTCTTGTCGATAGCTCCGGAGGAGAACAAAGGGAAATGGTTGGCTTGGTATCTGAGTATACCCCCGGAGGTTCGCTTATATTGGTGGCAGATCAGCTTCTCAGTGTGCCCTCTGTAATATTTCGTAAAAATTTGGCAGGACAGTATTTAGAGGAGCCAATAAAAAATCTTGCTGTTGGCCAAGGTGTGCAGGCTATTGTCAGTAAAAAAGTTACTGAAGGTGTTCAGGAAACTGTTGTGCTGGCAATAGTTGAAGATATTGCTCAATCGGAAGGGCCTGCAGAACCTGCTGATGTTCTTGATAACAAAAAGGGGAAGCGTGTAGAAAGGCTCAGGTTGGAAAATGGTGTTTGGCTGAATGAGTAGAGGAGATGGAAAGAATTTCTCCTATTTTTTAGCTCCCCGTACAGTACGCTTGTCTGGTTTTTTTTTGTGCTTTTGTTGAGGCAATAGGGTCGCGTGATTTGCCAAGGGGAAAGCCATGTATCCCTATCGCCTGAGATGGATAATTATCTGAATCCCTGCTGGCATGGCCGTTAGGCTATTTACAGTCTACCCCCCGGCTGGGGGTGCTGCTCTTGCAGCCTGTACCGGTGAGGGACCACTCTGTGTAGCCCTTGCTGGTGGTCGGGGTATAGATGAAGTTTAGTTGAGTGCCGGCTGTGTCGGTGACGGTGGTGGTGATTGAGATAACGCCCTTAACTGTTGCGAGTTTATCCACATACGAGACCGTTGCCCCATCATCCCCTGTGGCAATATCTGCCGGAATAAGGGGGACTGTGGCATTGTCGCAGTTGGTTGGCGCTCCCCTGTCCTGGATACACTGTTCAACGGCAACCTGCCAGGATGTGATATTGGATAAAACCCCGCCCAACTTGCTTCTTGCCACATAGTTAGTGTACTGAGGGACGGCAACGGCCGCAAGGATACCGACGATCGCTATAACGATCATAAGCTCAATAAGGGTAAATCCCCTCTCTGCTTTAAGAGAACTTTGCATGGACTTCTCCTGAGTGAAATTTTTTGTCCTTTAGGTATTATTCGACCCAACCGTCCGGAATGAATTCTGTTTTATAAATTATATCAATAATGGCCTGCTCGGGAGCCTTGGTTGAGAGTGATTGTTCATTTTCTGCGTAGACAGTAATTGCCTGCAGGCTGGTGACTTTTTCTAGCTGGGTGCCTGCCTGGGGGCCGGTATCAGGAATTTGGAACGCTGAAAGATTATTTGCGCCTCTATAGTAGGCATAAAGGCTTGTGCAATCGGCCTTTCCCAGGGCGGTGCAGAGGCCTAGGGGGATGTCTATTTTGGATGCCGTCGGGGTGCTGGGGCTTGTTGAACAGGTCATTCCCCCATTGCAGGTGAGGCTGTCGTCGCCCATTTTGGCCATCAAAAAATTGCCGGTTCCCCGGGCTATTTGCAGCTCTTGGTTATAGGAGTTCATCTGGTGGGTGCTTACCGTGGAACTTTTTATTATGTGCCACATCACCGCCACCAGCATAATCCCGATTAGCCCCAGGGAAAGGGCTGTCACAAGTACCGTGCCTCTTTGGTTATTGACTGTTTTCATATTAAAACCCTTTGGCAAAGGCCGTTATCTTTAAGACCTTCCACTGGTATCTCTTGAACTCCTCTATCTCGTCGCCAGTGGTAAAAAGTGTCTGGAACTGGACGGCCTCTCCATCAATGCTAAAGCTTATCTTGCCGTCGCCTAGACTGGGGCTTGGCCCACCATAGGTGTAGGTCTCGTCTTTTTTGCCAATTTGGGCCAGGATATAGACGGTGCTGGTCTTGAGCTTATTGCGAACTGTGAGGGTGGAGCCTGTCTCGGCAGCCGGGATATCAGTAGTCTTGCTGGGATCAAGGTTTGTTTCGTCCGCCTCAACTGTTCCGTCGTCGTCTTTATCCCAGTCAACGCGGATGGCGAAATCGGCAATGCAGGTGAAGAGAGGAGTATCGTTTCGCAGTATGTTTCTGGTATTTGCCGCACAGGAGTCTATGGGTTGGCTGGCGCTGAGCCTATACTCTGTCTGGGTGCAGGGCTGGTTGCTACTGCTGCCGCAGCTGGTGGCCCCGTTTGCATAGGGATAGACGATATATATGTTATTGCCACTGCAGCCTGTGGTGGTAATATCCTCGTTGTAGATAGAGTCTTTGTCGATAAGGATGGAGTTTTGAGAATCATTGTCTCGCTGTTCAATATCAAGGGAGAAGCTACCACTCGAACAGGAACCTGTTGCCCAACCCATGGTTGCGCTATTGGTGTTACTGAGGGTGGAGTGAATCAAAAGGCTACTGCCATCCCAGAAAACAGGGGGAATGTCATTTATGGTGGCTGTTGAGTCTATGTAGGTGGCAATGCCTGTGCCTGCATGTTCCAAATCCAGACGTAAGAGCTCATTGGCAGAGAGATTGTCTCCTCTTGTCTGGCTGGCGGCCGTGCTACTCTTGACATTATGCGATATCCGTTGAAAACTCTTGGTGGTGAAGAGGAGGAGGAGGAGCATGATGGTCATGGCCACGAGGAACTCAATCAGGGTAAAGCCGTCTCTTTTCATATGTCAGCCCGTATGGTTGTGGTTGTGTAGGACTCCTCGGGGCCATCATCTAGCACCTTCCATTTAACGGTAATGTTTACCAGTTTACCATAGGTGCCAATACCTGCCGGCTCCGATACCGCCTGGTCTACGTTGAATGTTTTTTGACTGTCGCCAAAGAAACGGGCCAGGCTGGTGTTGGTTGTGCCGAGATTAAGGGCGGCAAAGGCCGTGTTGCTGATATTGGCAACCTGCAGTTGGGCAATCTGCTTGGCCTCGTTTTGATACTGTTGGCGTGCAGAATGTTGAAAGGTACGAATAAGCCCTGTAAGTGTGCCAAGCGACATTATGAGGAGGAGGAGAAGGGCCACCATTACCTCAACGAGGGTAAAACCCCTCTCTCTATTCTGCTGTGCAGGATGTTCCATCATACTTTCCCTGACGAACGCGAATGTTATTTATTGTTATGCAGTCACCAGTGGCTGCGGGGTTGGACAGTGCTGTTTCCCTATTGTCTGCCAGCAGGCGGATATGACCATTAGCGAGGTTTCCTCGACTGGTAATTGAAAAGCTGTCGCTACCGTAGTTGCTGGCGTAGATATAGTTAAGTACCACCTCTTTTTGGGTATCCGTGCCAGTGCCTGCATCATCCCACCGGGAGACAATGGTTGTATGCTTGTCGCCGCTAGTCCCCTCTTTTAGAAGAGAGACTGTCACCTCCTGTTTGTGGGTAAAGGCCCAAACCCGGCCGGCCTTAATGAATCTCGTTATTTTGCTAAGATCGTTTTCTATATTCTTGGCCTGGGTCATCTTTTGGTAACTGGCAAGGGAGAAGGTTGCCATTATGCCCACCAGGACAATGACTATCATCAGTTCCAGCAGGGTAAAACCCCTCTCCCTGTTTCTGCTTAGCGTTCTTGCCATAAGAGGGGCTCTCCTTTGGGTGTAATCCCATTACCAGGTAAGATAAAGGGGGAATTTTCTGGTGGCGTACCCATTATCCAAGAAGTTGCCCTATTGCCATCCTGGTCGAAACTATCCTGATTGAGTAGGTTGAGGTCGCCGGCATTCAGGGGCAGAATTATGTGGAAGATTTCCGCTGGAAGATTATAGGCCTGACCTTCTGTGTTCTCCTCGCAACCGGTGCTGATGCTATCTCCTGTCATGCAGTTCAGGGCCCACATTCTGGTCCGTCCACCAAAGGAGCATATATCATCTGTCGGTTGGGTGGTGGTGAAAAAGGTGATATTTAAATTGCTTACTGTGGGGTCGGTGAGAACACGTTCCTTCATGTAGATGGTGTCAGGGTCGTCTGCATCGGCGCCATATTCTGCCAGACCCTTATCCAGCCTCCATGCATAGTTGCTGTTGCGTTTGGCATCGGAGACATCACAGGTCCCACTGGTGTTGTGGATTGAGTTGATGCCGACACTTTTTAGGCAATCCTCACCCTTAGCTAGATTATCCCTACACTCTTGGAGGTTAACGCCATAGAGGTTATTGGTCTTGCCATCTGGGTCGTCCTTCTTGAAAAACCATTTGCCCGTACCGAAATAGACAAAGGGGTCATCAAAGCAGGTGCCGAAGGCAACTGCGCTGGTAACCGGTTGGCTGGAGTTGAGGATGTTCTTTTCCGTCCATTTTTTTACTGCCTGATCGGTGGGGGCAATAGCCCGGAGCTGGCCTTGTGCACCATTTTTTTCATTGACCCCATAAAGGATAAGGTCGGTGTAGCCATCACTGTCGATATCCATGCCGTTGTTGTAAAGCCTGCCGCCGAAAGAATTTTTTTGCACGTTTTTGGGTGCTATTGTATTAACCGCGGTTTTTTTGAAATCATCATCAAGGGTGAGGATGAAGACCTTTAAATTCTGCTGTACTTGGCCCTGGTAGTCTGTGGGGCCGGAGACAAAGACTACGTATTTTTGTTTGAGGCTGTTGCCAGCTTTTTGTTTTCTGCTGATAACAGCGGGGCCGGAGTAGGCAAAACCAAGATCTGGATCGGTGAATTCCCAGAGGAATTTGGGGGCATAGGGATCGGTGATATTAAGAGCAAAGTATGAGGACAGGCCTTTGCCGGCAGTTTCAGGCGAGATAGCCTTATCACCTGTAGAGCCCGTTGCCCCGCCAAAACGCATTCCCATGATAAGAATTGTCTTGTCCCCGTGCTGGACGAAGTAGGGTGCGCCGTCAATCGCATAGAGATGCTGATAGTCCGGGTCGGCAAGGTATTTCAGATAGGGCATGCTGTTTTTGGGGATGAAAGACCAGACCTCTTTACCTACGAGGTTGTTGCCGTCGTCGCCTTTTTTATTAATAAGCGTAGCCACTTGATCACCGCTAAGGCCCCCCCTCTCTATCTTGCCCCCGTTAAAGACATGGAGCATACCGTCGTTGGCCCCGGTGAAGATCAGGGAGTTGTCCCCGTAGTTAAGAACCTTGGGGGTTGAATGGATAATATCGCCCAGCTTCCATCTGTTTTTTCCACCGGTGGTGTCAGCGTCTGTTGCCCTGGATCTGCACTCTCCTCCGCCATTGGTAGTGAAATCATCTCCTGCCCCACGGGTATAGGAGATAGTGTTTACCGCCCTCTCTGCAGCTGTTCCACCAAGGCAGGGATCAAAGCCGCTGCCTCCAAAAAGAGAGTCGAAGCTGTTGACATTATCTGTGGTGAACTCTTGTATACTGTCCGTTTCATCTACTCCCCATATGACCCGTCTCGCTGTGTCAAGACCTGGGGCTGGATCAGCGATGAGGTCAGGGGCAGACTCAACCTCTCGATCGTTTAACATTTGTCCGCCATCCCATATCTTGGCAATATCTCCGATTTTGGCATGATCGCCTAAGCGGGCTCCCTTACTTCCATCGGCCTCTACCGCATAGTAGGGGATGGAGAGTCCCCCTGTATTGGGATTTGGCACAATTTCAATAATATGGTCTGTAAATTTATTGCGAAAAAACCTGTCCACATTGTCTTCCTGCATATAGGCAATATCGTTTTGGCTGGAGTACCAGTAGGTATGGAGTATACCTGTCCAGTTTACTTGGTACTTCTTGTTATCTTGGAACTCTTTAGTGGGGAAAAAGAGGCTCTGGTTGAGGGTACCCCCTGTAGATTTATTTCCTGAGAGAATAGATACGCCTGTGCCCGATGCGGTCTTGTCGAGGATGCTGTTGATGGTTCCCTTCAGAACATCTTTGAGCTGTTGCCCATCCTCTGCTAGAGAATAGGTCCCTTGGCCATGGGCGGCGGTATCCTGGAGGAGTCTCTCTTCGGCGGAGTTTGCAGAAATTCCGAAGCCCACGGTATAGGTGGTAAGATACTGCTCTCCCTTAAGATCATCGCGGAGATCCCGACTGTTAGAGAGTGCTTCAGTCAGGGCCTGCCCCTTTCTGTTAAGGTTGGCCCAGAGGGCCAGATCATCGAGGTTATTTTTGTAACTATTATCGGTGTTCCTCGTATTAATGCCCTCGCCTGTTACGATGTTCCCATCGTAGTCGTTTGTGTAGTTGCTTCCGTCACTATATGCTGAAGCCGCCTGGGAGGCGCTTGATTCGTTAAATTCCTCGTCATTAAAAGGTGGCACGTAGCTATCGGTATATGAACCCCCATCGGTGAAGATAATAACAGATGAGTTAGCGCAACGTATCATGGCGTCCAGTTCTTTGAAATAGTAGGGGTCCCAGGCTTTTTCTGTTAAAAAGCTTGCCACGTCTCCTGCGCTGTTGACGCTGGAGTTGTAATAGGGGCCTTTTTGCTGGAAATAACGAATGACCTCATAGAAATTTTCAGCAAGGGGGGTTGTTCCCCAGATCAGTGGATAGTGTTCGACTGCATCCACCAGAATTTCTATGTCTGAATCTATGGGGGTATCGATTGTGCGAAAGTTGGTGTCTGAACTTTTTTTGACAAAGGGGTTGGTCGGGATGCGCAGGCGCATGGTTCCACCGTGCCACCATGAATTGTATATATTGTTGGTGGTGAGATTGTACTTGTAGTAACTGAGGCCCTGACGGACATCATCCTTTATATCGTGAAGGAGTCCTTTGGGTACCTGATCTGTCAATAGGGCAATATTATAGTTTGTTCTTGGGGAGAGGGCGAGGTAGCCGACAGCCTCTGTTGTATGGCGAACCTCCGTATCATTTGAACCCTCTTCCTGCAGGGAGATTTGCACTGAATCCTGCTCTAAATTACTAAAGGCTACGGCCACTGTATCGGGCCCGTTAAAGGTTAAGGCTGTGGCTAGAAAGGCACTGGTGGCTTTGCTCGTGGCAAAAGTTATAGAGGCGCTGTTGGAAAGACTCTGGGTGCCCACTTCTAGAACTGTATCCGTGAAGTTATATTGTCCTTTCTCCAGGGCCACATAGTCCACTGTTTCGGTTGCATGAGTTCGGCGGCTCGCCTTCCATTCTAATTCTTCCTCCTGCAAAATGATATCAAAGTCGGCTGTTGATATATCGTTAAGGCGGGTGGTGACGGTTTGATGGTCTGTGTCTGAGGTGATTGCGGTGATTACTACGGGAGTCGAAGAAAAATCACCTGAAGCCAGAGACACATTTTTCCACGCGGAGCGACTGTTTACATAGCTTGTGTTGATTTTTGTGCTTCCTGCCATAATTTTTCCCCCGCCAAGCAGGGTGTGCGTCCCTGCCTCGATGACCAGGTAGGAGGCATTTCGTTGAGGCAGGGTTCCGTTGAGATACTCCCACTGCTCTGCCCGTATTTTAAAAGAAGAATTTTTGATCTCCTTTATTCTGATTACCGCAGGGCGATTAGCGGTTGAATCGAGGGGGCCGGCAACAATAACGGGATTGCTATAATTTTTGCTCAGGGTGATTTTTTTCCATGTCTCATCAAGGTCCTCAATGGAGCTAAATTCACCAATGATATCACCAATGTTATCGGTGATGGTCTTGGAGTATTTTGTGCTTATTCCCGTTGCCGTCATCTTTGCATAGGGGTCGTAGGTAGTTTTACTTGAACCGCCATAGGCAGGGCTGTTGACTCTTATGGGGCTTCCCGCAGAAAGTGGGCTGTAGTCAATTGAATTTGCTGGGGCATTTCGGCAAATTTCTCTGTCAATTGGCTCATTGTTTCCCACAATTTTCCAGTATAGGGTTGAATTGCCTGTTATGTTTAGATATGGGTAGCTGCTTCTGCTCTCTGTCTTGCCTCCAACGAGAACCTTTCTGGCTGCATCCATACGTCTGGTGACGATCCAGTTGAGAAAGTTCCCGCTCCAGCAGTTTTTGTCTGTTTGAGAGGAACATGTGCTTGGTACAAAGGCTCCCGTGGCTGATAGGGCAACGGCTACATCGTAGGGAGTGCCATTAAATCCATCTGGGTTTATGCTAACCTTGGGGTCGTAATTGTAATTTGCCGTACTTTCAAAAATACCGTAATACTCTTTTGTACTGTCATAGTCTGACGGGAATGATTTGCAGTTCCAGCCACTCTGGCTATACATTGGTTGCTTCATGCTCCCTGAATTATCGAGCATGAATAGGATGTTAGGCTTGACTTTGTTGGCTATGGATGGTGGGTATGCTGTATAGGCGGCTCCCTCGCATGTACCTGCACTTGCCACTAAGGGCCCTGTGAGAATAAGGAGAGGTAGGAGGAGAAAAAGCGGGAGATTTATTTTGTTATTCGGGATCTGTTTCATGTCTGTGCTCTTCTCCTGTTTTAACCGCAACAATGTCCTGTGCTGTTCAATTCGTCCATCAAGGGCCGAGAGTACCTTGCCTTTCTGGTACGCCGTTGTTTCTGGTAGGCGAAAATTAAATCCATGGTAAGTGCGCCTACCAGTATCCTTAATTGTAGCCAAAGTTTATCGGAGAGTACAATTTTTTATGCATCTGTGGCAGGAAGCTTTTGTGAGAGGTAGGTATGATCTGCTGCGTGTGGGGACTGTGGTGGTTGGGGAGTATAGGCTCTTCACTATACTCCTCCTGTTCTGATAGTGGGTGAAACTATTTTGTCTCGAAACCCTGCTCTTCAATAAGTCGGCAGGCATCTTCCCGCTTGATATCACCTGTAATTCTTGCCTCGCCTGCCTGCAGATCCACCTCTACCTCTGCTGGCCCCTTAAGTCCTGCGAGGGCCTCTTTGACACTTGCCACACAGTGGGCACAGCTCATGCCTTCTATTTTTATTGTTATCATTGAGCGATCTCCTGTTTTAGGTTATTCTAACATCTGAGGTTTAAATCCACTATATTTTTACCAAAAAAATAAGAAGGGTGAAAGGGGTTATACTGTGGCAAAATATTCAATTGTTGGAATGCACTGTGCTGCCTGTTCGTCCCGTATTGAGAGGGCGTTAGCAAAAGTTGAGGGCGTTTGTCGAGCAGAGGTGAATCTTGCCGATGAATCCGTGGAGCTGGAGTTTGATGAGCGTATCTCTATAAAGGATATTGGTGACCGGCTTAAGGGTCTTGGCTTTGAGCTTGTTATTCCCTCGTCTGTGGTGGGCAAGGACTATCAGTTTAGAATAACAGGGATGCACTGTGCCGCCTGTTCGTCTCGAATAGAGCGAGTTCTGGCCCAGACCCCGGGGGTGTTGGCCGTTGAGGTCAATCTGCCCGCCGAAACAGCCCATATTCAGGCGACCACCTCTGTGCGCAGGATAAAGGCCGCTGTTGCCAAACTCGGTTTTGGGGCAGAGCTTGTCAGTGATTTGGTGGCAGAGGATCAGCTCCGGCAGGAGAGAGGGCGAAAGGCCTTGGCAGATCAAAAGCACTCTCTGCTTTTGATGATTTTCTTTGCCCTCCCCCTCCTCTATGTCACCATGGGTGAGATGATTGGTCTGCCCCTGCCGCTAGCCCTTGCTCCGGAACACTCACCTGCCATCTATGCCTCTTTGCAGTTCTTCCTGGCTTTGCCCATTGTCTATCTGGGTCGCAGGTTTTACCTGCGGGGAATTCCCGCTCTCCTTCGGGGTGGGCCCAATATGGACTCTCTTATTGCCATTGGTACCGGGGCTGCCTTTATCTACTCCTGTGCAAATCTGCTGGGTATTCTGTTGGGTCAGGATGCCCAGGTGCGGGTGATGGATCTTTACTTTGAGTCCGGTGCTGTCCTTCTTACCCTTGTCTCTTTAGGAAAATTTTTGGAGGCGGGGGCAAAGTATAAGACAGGTGGGGCCATCAACGCCCTGATAAAGCTTACCCCGAAAACGGCAAGGCTTATCGATAGCGATGGCAGTCATCAGGAAATTGCTCTGGAAGAGATAGAGGTGGGAGACCTTCTTTTGGTCCGGCCCGGCGAGCGTCTGCCCGTTGACGGCAGGGTGGTCTCGGGGGCAGGCAGTGTTGATGAATCCATGCTGACTGGCGAGAGTATGTCCGTTACCAAGAGGGAGGGCGATCCTGTTTTTGGTGGGACTCTTAATGCCACCGGCGCCCTGCAGATAGAGACGGAGCAGACAGGTGCAGGCACGGTACTTGCCGGAATTATAGCGATGGTGCAGCGTGCCCAGGGGTCAAAACCTCCCATTGCCGCCCTTGCCGATAAGATCAGTCTCTACTTTGTCCCGGCAGTTCTTGTTATTGCCTTTATTACTGCTGGCCTGTGGTTTTTTGTCGGAGCCGTTCCCCTGCACGAGGCCCTGCGTTATTTTATTGCCGTGCTTGTTATTGCCTGTCCCTGTGCCATGGGTCTTGCCACTCCCACCTCTATTATGGTGGGTACAGGTCGTGGGGCCCAACTCGGTGTACTTATTCGAAACGGTGAGGCCCTGCAGCGGGCAGAAAAAGTTGATCTTGTCGCCTTTGATAAGACAGGGACCATAACCTATGGCAGGCAGAGGTTGGTCAAAATTATTAATCGCAGTTCAATGCCTGAACAGGAGATCCTCTCTCTGGCGGCCTCCATAGAGAAAAATTCAGAGCATTCACTGGCTCAGGCCATTGTTCTGGCGGCAGAGGAGGCCTCGGCGCCCCTTCTGCCCGTGCAGGATTTTCAGGCCGTTGTCGGGCATGGGGTAGAGGCTAGGGCGGGGGGATTATCTCTTCGCTTTGGTAATATTCAGTATATGGAGGGAAGCGGGGTTACTGGTCTGCCTGAGGCCGAGGAGATGAATCGCTTTGCCTGTCTTGGTCAGACCGTTCTTTATTTCGCCATTGATGAAAGCCTGGCGGCCCTGTTTATTGTCGAGGATTCCCTGAGGGAGGAGGTTCCTGCCTTAATCAAGGACCTTACGAGGATGAAGGTCCTTTCGGTGATGCTCACCGGTGACCAGAAAATTACCGCTAAGGCCATTGCTGTACAGGCAGGAATTGGCAAGGTCGTGGCAGAGATTCTCCCCGATGAAAAGGCCGTGAGGGTGGAGCGCCTGCGCAAAAATGGTCACTGTGTAGCCATGGTGGGCGATGGCATAAACGATGCACCGGCCCTTGCCTCAGCAGATGTTGGTGTTGTTATGGGGGCCGGTACCGACGTGGCCATAGAGGCGGCTGATATTGTTCTTATGGGTAATAGGATTGAACATATTGTCACAGCCATTGGTCTTTCCCGGGCGGTGATGCGAAATATACGGCAAAATTTATTTTGGGCATTTATTTTTAATATAATAGGCATTCCCGTGGCGGCAGGTATTCTGGTTCCCTTTGGTGGACCGAGTCTGAATCCTATGCTTGCAGGTACTGCCATGGCCTTGAGCTCCGTTACCGTGGTTTCTAATGCCCTGCGTTTGCGTCGATATAAATAAAATTGTTAGGGAATATAAGTAAAAGGGATACAGACGGGACTAAAATAAATTTTGATGTTTTTTGCCTGGAATCAGACAGGGTGTTTAGTCTCGCAATAGCATTGGTATGCTCATAACAGCGTTTTTATTCTTCTGCTCGGCCTTGGTTTTTTGGCAGAGCTTTCTTGGCCGGGCAGCTATCAAAGTATATATTTTTGCTTGACTTTTTTTCAACTAATTTTATACTCAATAATCATATCAAAGCAGTTACTTCAACGTTACATAGCTAGTTCCATTTTTAGTTCAGTACGCTCACGGGCCCGATGGCTTGGAGCGAGGTTTTATATAAAATTATAAACTTTTAACTAAAGAGGTATTCTATGTCTAAGTTAGTAGCACCACACGGCGGTAAAGGGTTGGTCTGTGCGCTTCTCGAAGGCGATGCTTTAGCAGCAGAGCTGAAGAAGGCAACAGGACTTAAACAGATTGAAATTTCTGACCGCGCCAAAGGCGATCTTATCATGATGGGTATCGGTGGATTCTCTCCACTGACCGGTTTTATGACCAAAGCTGATTGGAAGGGAGTTTGTGAGAACCTTCAAATGGCTGATGGTACCTTCTGGCCTGTACCTATTACCCTTGATATCAGTGCAGCAGATGCAACAGATGTAGCCGTAGGCTCTGAGATTGCCCTGGTAAAAAATGGTACCACCTTTGCCACCATGTTGGTCGAAGAGAAGTACGAGATGGCTGATGAAGATAAAAAGTGGGAATGTGAGAAAGTTTTCATGGGCGAAGGTGAAGAATCCGTAGATGGAAACTTCTGGAAGCTCGCTCCTGAAGATCATCCTGGCGTTATCATGGTTCAGGCTCAAAAAGAGTTTAACCTTGCCGGTCCCGTTAAGGTTCTCTCCGAGGGAGAGTATCCTGCAGAGTATCCAGGTGTTTATCTTAAGCCTGCTGAAACCCGTGCCATGTTTGAAGAACGTGGTTGGGCAAATGTTGCGGCTCTTCAACTCCGTAATCCAATGCATCGTTCCCATGAATATCTTGCAAAAATTGCCGTAGAGGTATGTGATGGCGTACTTATTCACTCCTTGATTGGTAACCTTAAGCCAGGTGATATCCCTGCACCTACCCGGGTTAAGGCCATTGATATTCTTATCGAAAATTATTTTGTTAAAGAAAATGTAATCAATGCCGGTTATCCGCTTGATATGCGTTATGCAGGTCCTCGTGAGGGTCTTCTGCACGCAACCTTCCGTCAAAATTATGGTGTCAACAATATGTTGATTGGTCGTGATCATGCTGGAGTTGGTGATTTCTATGGTCTCTTTGAGGCTCAGCAGATTTTTGACCGTGTTCCTGTAACCGGTGATCCCGGCAAAGATCTTCTCTGTAAGCCAATGAAGATCGATTGGACCTTCTACTGCTACGAGTGTGACGGAATGGCCTCTCTTCGTACCTGTCCTCATAAGAAAGAGTCTCGTGTTATTCTTTCTGGTACCAAGCTTCGTAAGGCCCTCTCCGATGGTGCCGAGGTGGTAGATCATTTTGGCCGCGATAAGGTGCTTGTCTATCTTCGTGACTACTATGAGGGACTCACCGAGAAGGTTGAGGTGAAGATGCAAAAGGCCGCTTCCGGTAGCGCTATGTAGTAAGTTTTTTGTCTCTGCAGTTTTGAGGGGTACTGCCTTTTTGGTGGTACCCCTTTTTTTATGTTTGTTGTAGAAAGAATAGAAGAATATTTTTAACAAACAGAGGAGAAGTCAATGGCAGAGTTAACAGTGGGTTTAGGGGCACGTAGTTATCCTATTCGGATAGAGAGAGGTTGTCTTGACGGGGTTGGTGACAGCCTGGCCGAACTACAGGTGGGTAATCGTTATGCCATTATTGTCGATGATTATGTGGCTGGTCTCTATGGTGATCGGCTCTGTGCTTCGCTTACCAGGGCAGGTATTCGCTTTCAGCTCTTCTCTTTTCCCCGTGGTGAAGAGAACAAAAATCTTACCACCTTTGCAGACCTTGCCTCTCGTCTTGCCCGCGCTCGCTTTGATCGTCATGATGCAATCATAGCCCTTGGTGGTGGGGTGACAGGAGATCTGGCAGGTTATCTTGCTGCATCTTATATGCGTGGCATTCCCTTTGTGCAGGTGCCGACTACCCTGCTCTCTCAGGTGGATAGTTCCGTTGGCGGAAAAACTGGGGTAGACATTCCCGAGGGCAAGAATTTGGTTGGTGCCTTTTATCAGCCCAAGGCCGTCTTTATTGATCCTCAGGTGCTTGAAACCCTGGCCCATGAGGAGTTGCTTGGTGGTCTTGCCGAGGTGATTAAGTATGGTGTTATTTGGGATTGAACGTTCTTTCATTTTCTGGAGGAGAGCAGGGAGCAGATTCTTGCCCTTGATCCCGAAACAGTAGAGAAGATGATTCTTACCTGTTGTTCCATTAAGGCAGAGGTGGTTGCCGAGGATGAGCGCGAGGGCGGTTTGCGTAAGATTCTCAACTTTGGCCATACCATTGGCCATGCCATAGAGGCGGAGTCTCACTTTTCCCTTATCCATGGTTTAGCCGTTGCCATAGGCATGGTGGCTGCTAGCCGACTGGCCTTTGCCAAGGGGCTTCTGGCAGCGGAGGAGGTGAGGGAGGTGGAGGAGATTATTGCCGGTTATGGTCTGCCAACAGAGATTCCGCTAGAATATGATAATGACAATATCCTCTCTTATCTACAGGTGGATAAGAAAAATGTGGCCGGGCGGGTGGTCTTTGTCCTGCCGGAGAGAATTGGCGCCACCCTTATAAGCGACGGAGTGACTGAACAAGAAATTTTGTCTGTTTTACGTCAGGATTAGCCTTTTATTAATGAGAAGGAGATGGTCGAGATGTCTGTATATGAATTTTACTGTAAGGGCTGTAATACCATTTTGAAGTTTTCAGGCGAAACGGAAGGGGCTGGGCAACCATCCTGTCCTCTCTGTGGGGCTGCGGGGCTTGTTGCTGAAAAGTCTCGTTTTTTTCTGGGTGAGAACTCTGCTGACACGGGGCGTGAGGCCCTGTTGGCTGGCCTAACTGAGGAGAAGATAGGTTTGGCCTTTGAGCAGCTTGGCAAAGGGGCGGAGGTGGATGGCTCGCAGAGCATGGTGGATCTTCTGCAGAGCTTTTCCTGTGATGCCGGTCTTGCTCCGACAGAGTTGCTGAAGAAGGTTCTGTCCGAAGGTGTGGACTCTGAGCGTGTCGGACAACTGGAAGAAGATATTGCCTTTCGCCATCTCGTTGTTGGTGGTGAGGATCTGCCTCGGCGTAATGAGAGGGTCTACCCTCTTGCCCAGTATCTTTGGGCTTGTTAGGAAATAACATGAGCATCTTGCCTCTCAGCTTCGGGCCATCTTATTTTGTAACAGATCTTTAGTGTAGGGTAGGTTTTGCTCCCCAGATAATGCTTTGGCCCCGGTAGATTTTTTCCTTTTCGATGATAATGGCTTGAACCTGTTCCTCTGTTAGTTGCAACTCTTCGGCAAGTTCTGCTGTGTTGTAGCAGGGTTGTCCGTCGGGGCTATAGGAACAGGGCTTGAGCCGGGGGAAGGCGTTGGTGGTTGCCTGGGCAGAGGCCATCAGGAGAAGATTCTGGATATCATGGGGGCCGTAGAGCATGATCCATTCGACAGCTTCACCCCATGTCTCAGAGTCAACTGTTTGATTTGTTACAATTTTCATTGCCATTTCAAGAGTCCACTGGTCTTTGAATTTTATCATTATTTTCCTGTAGAGAGTTGTTTTCTTGCTAGATCTTAATGCCTTATTGTAGAGTAGTGCCCAAGTTAGGTTTTTGTTCGCCTTGCTGTAGAAATGAATCATGTTATTATAGCAGTAAGGACCGGGCGCTTGTCCAGTAAAAAGATATAATTACCCTGTTTATATATATGGAGAGGAGGTTAGGTTGGACGTTGATGAATCTTTTATGGAGGTGGCTCTGGCGCAGGCTGAGCGAGCTCTGGTCGCGGGCGAATTTCCCGTTGGCTGTGTAATTGTTTCTCAGGGAGAGGTGGTGGCCGTGGGCGAGAGGCGCAACTCTGTCTCTGCCAATGAGTTGGATCATGCCGAGATGAATGCCCTGCGCACCTTATTGGCTCAGGGCCAGCCAGCTGATATGGAAAAGTTGGTGGTCTATTCGACCATGGAACCCTGTCTGATGTGTTATAGTGCCCTTATTGTTAATGGCGTGCGCAATATTGTCTATGCCTATGAGGATGCGATGGGTGGTGGTACGAGCCTGCCCCTCTCTCAGCTTGCTCCGCTCTATGCGGGCATCAGGATGAATATCAGGCCCCATGTTCTGCGGGCGCGGAGTCTGCGCTTGTTTCAGCAATTTTTTAGTCGACCTCAGCCATATCTGCAGGATAGTTTGCTCTGTCGTTACACCCTTGGTCAGACGTCTACCTTGCCGTGATGGGTGAAATTTAAAATATAGAGGGCCCTGTGGCTTGGGCCAAGTTTTTATAAAGGAGATTTATTATGGTGGATTCTGTGGCGCGGACTGTGGGCTTCCAGGCAGGGGAGCGTAATGTCTTTTTACATATATTGACTGCGTGTAATCTTTCCTGTGCGCACTGCTATATCAATCCCGAGCAGCACGGTAGTAATACCCTTGATAAAGAGACCATTGCCCATTGGCTTGATCTCTTTGCTGATGCTGAAAAAAAGTCTAACCTTATCCTCCTGGGAGGTGAGCCCACTCTCCACCCGGACCTTGCCGAGATAATATCGATTGCTAAGGCCAAGGGCTTTTCCGTAACCGTTGATTCCAATGGCTATCTGCACCATGATCTCTTGGAGCGAACAAGTCCTGAGGAGTTGGATTATCTCAGCTTTAGCCTTGATGGGCCCGATGCTGCGGTTAATGATCCCGTCCGTGGTGAAGGTGTTTATGATGTCTGCGTAGCTAATATTCGCAGGGCAATTGCCAAGGGCTTTCGGGTCAGTCTTATCTATACGGTCAGCGGTCGTAATATAGAGGCGCTGGATCGTATGCCTGCCCTTCTTGATTCCCTTGGGGTGGAACGGTTTTTTATTCAGGTCATTGGCCTGCGGGGAGAGTCGGCCAAGGCTGGTAAGGGGGATCTGCAGGTAGATCGGCGTCGTTGGTTCGAGGTGGTGCCGGCAGTGGCGGCAGATGCCGCAGCCAGAGGGATTCATGTAACCTGGCCCAAGGTCTTTTTAGGGGACGGGGAGGTCTTTCAGTGTGCGGGCAATGTGGCAGAGAACTATTTTGTCTTTCCCAATGGCCGGGTCTATCAGTGTCCTCTCTGTGAGGATTATCCGCTCCACTCTTACTGCATTAAAGATGGTCAGCTGCAGGCGCGGGAGGGTTTGACTGAAAAGAATTTCTTTTCTCTTGATATAGCTGAGGGGTGTGTGATGAATAAACTGCTTCAGCCTGAAAACATCAGCTATCGGGATGGGGTGGTGGAGAACAAGATCTCCTGCTGTATGCTTAAGCAGGAGATGGTTGGTGTAACTCGCTAGAGGTTCTGTCCGGCCGCCAGGTCATAGGGCTAAGCATCATCCTTCTTGCTTGCCTTAACTCTGTTGAAGAGGGCGCTGAGGAAAATGCCTGATTCGTAGAGGAGGAACAGGGGGCCGGAGAGAAGGGCCGAGGCCATAAGGTCGCCTGCGCAGAGGAGAAAGGAGAGGGTGATGATGGCTATATAGAAGTACATCCTCTTCTGGCGAAAGTAGCGGGCCTGTACGAGGTTTGCTTTGCCGGCCATCAGCATAAGAAATGGGATCTGGAAGGCAATGCCAAAGGTCAGGATGGTTCGTCCGACAAAGGTCAGGTAGAGTCCGAGCTTGGGTAGTGGCCTCATGGCCTCCGAGGTGTAGCTCATAAAGTAGGAGAGTATTTTGGGCAGTATAATGAAAAAGGCAAAACTCCCCCCGGCCAGAAAGAGCAGGGTTGACCAGAAGACCACTGTTCTGGCGATGCTCCTCTCCTTCTTGGTGAGACCGGGCGCAATAAAGGCCCAACTCTGGTATATGCAGTAGGGCATGCTGCATATAAGGCCAATGAGGAGGGCAAGCTTGATATAGGCGAGAAAGGCCTCGGGGAGATTGGTGTATACCAATTTGTAGACAAGAGGGCTTGCCTCCTGCAGTGGCGTAATGCATGCCCGGGCAATTTGTTCGGAAAATATATAGGCAACTGCAGAACAGAGAACAATTGCAATGCCGATGCGGATAATCCTTTTGCGTAGCTCCAGGTGATGCGGGCGAAAGAGGGCAAGGCTACGTTCAAGCATTGGAATTGTCTGTTCGAGATTATAATGCCCCATTCTCTTTCTCCTTATGATCAGTACCAGGAGAATCTTGCTTTTCTTCTTTCTTATCCGTCTCGCTCTCCGGCTCAATTTCAATGAAGGTGCTGGTGTCAACCGCGTCCACGCTGGTGTTCTTCATCAGTTCCCGGTAGGCCGCGCCTGCCTCACCCAGATCCGAGGTGTCGGGGAGTTTGTCGAGGCCGTCTTTGAAGTTTGGAGTGGCAAGAAGATTGCTTTTCAGGGCAGCAGCGGCATCCTCCAACTCTTTTTTTGTTTCGCTGAGAGGGTTACCCTCTTTCTCTATGGATTGTTTGAATCCCTCTGCTGTTTTTTTCAGCTCCATGGCGCCCTTGGCAATGGAGCGGGCAAGTTCTGGAAGTTTGTCTGGGCCGACAACAATCAGGGCAAGGGCAAGGATGAGAATCATTTCCGGCAGGCCGATTCCAAACATAGTATTTCCTTTTTCGTTATGGGACAATGTTATTGAGGGATGAGACTGGCAGATTTTACGTCATTTTATCTCTGGTGTCAATAACACCCCCTCTGCTCTGTTGCAGTCTCAGTCAGGTTTTTCTTAAGCCTAAGGTCTTGTTTCTTGGGGTTGGGGGGCGGGGTGTAGAGGTTTCTTACTAAAAATTTCAATGATTGACTTTTGCTCTTGATTTTGCTAAAATACCCTGTTTTTCTTGCGAGGTTGGCGACTGGGTTCGTAGGCCTCTTCTTTTTTTATGTCATGTAACGTTTCGCAAGCAATCGTTATTTTAAATTTTTATGCTGAATCTAGTGACAGTTTCCAATCCTAATAGGAGAGAGTAGATGTCCAGTGTTGTAGTTGTAGGTGCCCAATGGGGTGATGAAGGTAAGGGAAAGATTGTAGATTTATTGACAAAATACTCTGATTATATTGTTCGTTTTCAAGGCGGCAATAATGCAGGGCATACCCTTGTTGTAGATGGTAAGAAGTTTGTCTTTCATATTATTCCTTCAGGTATTTTGTACGAAGAGAAGACCTGTATGATCGGTAATGGTGTTATTCTTGATCCGGGCGTATTGCTTGAAGAGATGGCAAGTCTTAAAGAGAGGGGCCTGGAGGTGAAACCAAATCGCTTGATGATCAGTGATAACGCTCATCTCATCATGCCATACCATTCACAGCTTGATCAGGCTAAAGAGTCTGCCCTGTCAGCTAGCAATAAAATTGGTACCACCGGTCGTGGTATTGGTCCTTGCTATATGGATAAGGTGGGTCGTGTAGGAATTAAGGCAGGTGATTTGCTTGACGAAGACCTTTTCAGAGAAAAACTTCGTTGTGCCATTGAAGAGAAGAACTTTATTCTCACCAAAAAATTTGGTGCACCTGCGGTTGATTTTGATTCTGTTTATCGTCAATTTATGGATTTTGCTGAACAACTTTCCCCATATTTTGGTAATGTTTCTGTTACCCTTGATGAGGCACGCCGAGCTGATAAGAATATCCTCTTTGAGGGTGCTCAGGGAACTCAGCTTGATATTGATCACGGTACCTATCCATTTGTAACTTCTTCGAATACTGTTGCAGGTAATGCCTGTGCCGGTTCCGGATTTGGTCCGTCTCATATTGATGCTGTTGTTGGTATCGTTAAGGCTTACACCACCCGTGTCGGTTCTGGTCCTTTCCCAACGGAGCTTTTTGACGAAAAAGGCGAAGAACTGCAGAATAAGGGTTCTGAGTTTGGTGCAACCACCGGTCGTCGTCGTCGTTGTGGTTGGTTTGATGGAGTTGTGGCAAACGATGCTGTTCGTCTCAATGGACTTACCGGTTGGGCCTTGACCAAGCTTGATGTCCTTAGTGGGCAAAAGAGCATCAAAATGGCAAGCTCCTACGATCTGAATGGTAAAAAATTGCATGCAATGCCAAATAATATCAAGGATGCTGAGGCGCTTAAACCTGTATACGAAGAGGTTCCTGGTTGGGCTGATGAAGTCGATGGTATCTGCAACTACGATGACCTGCCAACAGAGGCAAAGGATTATGTTCGTCGTATTGAGGATTTTACTGGTGTTCCTGCTAATATAGTTTCCGTTGGGCCGGATCGTGCACAGACCATGATGCTCTCTAACCCATTTGAAACAAAGAAGTGTTGTAAATAACAGCTCCTTATTGGGGTTGGGATATCTTGCCATGGGTTGCGGCCCATGGCATAAATAGCATAAGAGGTTTTAATATGGCTAGAATTACTGTTGAAGATTGTCTGGATCAGGTAGGAAAAGACAATCGTTTTAATTTGATTCACCTTGCTGTAAAACGTATTCATCAGCATCGTCAGGGAGAGCCTTTTCTTGCAGGTGAGAGAAATAAGGAAGTTGTTAACACCCTACGTGAAATCGCTGCAGGCAAGGTAACCCTTGCAAACATTGATCAACTACCTGATATGGTAGATGGAGTTTTGCCTGAATCAGGCAAAGCAATGGGCAAATCTGCTGAATAATGTGTAGGTATTAAGATTTCATGACTATTGATTATTACGAAACATTATCTGTTGAACGAGATGCGGATCAGGGCACTATAAAAAAGGCCTACCGCAAGTTGGCAATGAAGTATCACCCGGATCGCAATCAAGGGGACAAGGAAGCTGAGACTCTTTTTAAAGAGTGTACTGAGGCCTATGAAGTACTTCGTGATGAAAGTAAACGCCGAATATATGATACCTATGGTCACGAAGGGTTAAAGAATAATGGCCAGCGTGATACGGGCGGTGCCGGTGATATTTTCTCTCATTTTGGCGATTTATTTGGCTTTGGTGGCGGTGGTGGAAGATCTCAGGCGCGTCGAAATGGGCCGATTGAGGGAAATGATCTGCGTTACGATGTCTCTATCTCTTTTATGGAGTCGATACAAGGTGTCTCCAAAGAGGTGAAGCTTTCTCGTCGTGAAACCTGTTGGACCTGCGAGGGAACAGGAAGTCGGCCGGGCTATCAGCCTCAGACCTGTCCCACCTGTAATGGTCGTGGCCAGGTTCTTCGTTCGCAAGGATTTTTTCAGGTCAGTACAACCTGCCCGGAATGTGAGGGCGAGGGCCAGGTGATTAAAGAGCCATGTAATGACTGTCATGGTGAAGGTCTGGTCAAAAAGACTAAGACTGTTGCTATCAAAATTCCTGCCGGAGTTGATACGGGCGCTCGTATGCGTTTGCGTGGTGAGGGTGAAGGCGGACGTCGTGGTGGTCCCTCCGGTGATCTCTTCGTCATAGTCCATGTATCATCCCATGAATTTTTTGAACGTGATGGTGACACAATTTACTGTCGTTTGCCTGTGTCAATGACCACGGCAGCTCT
The DNA here is from genome assembly GCF_000025945.1 of Desulfotalea psychrophila LSv54. Taxonomy (GTDB): domain Bacteria; phylum Desulfobacterota; class Desulfobulbia; order Desulfobulbales; family Desulfocapsaceae; genus Desulfotalea; species Desulfotalea psychrophila. The sequence continues at coordinate 1,654,383 of NC_006138.1, forward strand.
TGGTGATACGGTTGATGTTCCCACTGTTCATGGCAAGAAAAATTTGAAAATACCTGCTGGTAGCCAATCCGGAGAGCGATTCACTCTGCGTGGTGAAGGTGTCCCCTCTCTTAGAGGTCGGGGTAACGGTGATATGGTGGTTGAGCTTCATGTGGAAACCCCCACCGGTCTTTGTGAAGAGCAGAAGAAAATGCTTCGGGATTTTCACTCTTTTTGTGAGGAACATGGCCAGCACGAAAAAACGAAGGGCTTTTTTGCAAAACTTTTTGATGAAGTTCTTGGAAAAAACAAATAATATTGTATCTTTGAGGGGGCTATGGATTCTGAGACAAAATCACCACTGAGTCATTTTGATGAGAGCGGCAATGCGCATATGGTTGATGTCGGTGCCAAAGGTGAGACAAACCGTAAGGCTTATGCCGCAGGATCTATTTCTATGAATCCTGAGGCCTATAGACTTGTTAAGGCGGGTACTATGGCCAAGGGGGATGTGCTTGGTGTTGCGAGAATTGCAGGACTTATGGCAGCAAAGAAGGTAGATGAGCTTATTCCTCTTGCTCATCCCCTTTTGATAACTAGCTCAACCATTGATTTTGAACTTATGGATGAGAGCTATACGGTGAATATCTTTGCCACGGTTGGCATGACTGGTAAAACTGGTGTCGAGATGGAGGCCCTCACAGCGGTTTCTATATCGGCCCTGACCATTTATGACATGTGTAAGGCCGTTGACAAATCTATGAAAATTAGTGATATTCGTCTGCTGAAAAAGACAGGCGGAAAAAGTGGTATATTTATTCGTAAAGACTAATTGTTGATATTTATAAGATCGTATTGAAGGAGATTGTTAATGGATAAAGATGTGTTGGAACATTTTCGTCAGCAGTTGCTGGATAAGCGTCAAGAAATTCTACAAGAAGTTGATAAAACCCTCGGTGATATGACCGATCAGACGGCAAATATCCCAGATCCTAATGACAGGGCTACGGTCGAATCTGGCCGAAATTTTGAGTTGCGTCTTCGTGACCGGGAGCGTAAACTGCTCGGTAAGGTTGATGCGGCTATTGTTAGGCTTGAAGAGGGTGAATTTGGTATCTGTGAGGCCTGTGGGGAAGATATTACCCTGAAGCGCCTTGAGGCCAGACCCGTAACAACCCTTTGTATTGACTGTAAAACACTACAAGAAAATGAAGAGAAATCTGTCGCAGAATAGCTTTTCCCTTTCTTTTCTTGTAGCTTTGATCCTAACGGGCCAGTAGGCAGATGTGCCTTTTGTTGCTGGTCCTACCCCTTCCACCAGTACTCCTATTGTTACAGCATGAAAGATATACAAAATCAAAGAGATACCCGCCAGGTGGATATTCGCAAGGTTGGGGTGAAAACAGTATCTTACCCAATTGTTGTTTTGGATAAGGCCCAGAAAAAGCAACATACCATTGCTCAGGTCAATATGTATGTGAATTTGCCGCATCATTTCAAGGGCACTCATATGAGTCGTTTTGTCCAGATTCTTGCCGAGTGTCATGGTGAGATAGATTTACAAAACTTCATCAAGATTCTTGAAAAAATGAAGGAGAGACTTTCGGCTGCGGCTTCGCATCTGGAAATGTTCTTTCCCTATTTCCTGCAACGTGATAAGGTTGATGCTACTGCCCTGTTAACAAAGTATAATTGTGGTCTTTGTGGCTCATTGCAAGAAGAGAGCAACCTGCGATTAAGTCTTGATATTCCTATATACTATTCAATAACCTCAGGGGAAAATAGGACTCGCTGGGGTCATGTCGATCTCTCTTTGCATCTGGAGAAATTTTACTGGATTGAGGATATTATTGAGCAGGTTGAGGGGGCTATTGAGGTAAGTCCTATAGGGCATGATTCAGAGGTGGCTACCTCAACAACAGAGCTTGCCCATCGTATTGGTGGAGCCCTGGCGCTGATAGATGAGGTGGAGAGTTTTTCTTTGACAGTTCACCATCAAAGTGAAAATTTTAGCACCTTTGCTCAGCTTGAGTCTAACCTATAGTCGCTTTGTTCCTCTGTGTGTCCCGGCTGTGTGCCCCTTATTGGTGGAGAATATTTATATCTTCCTACGGGAATCTTGAAAGCTTCAACTTTTCAAGTCCCCCTTACCTTTACCTTTACCTTTATTTATTGATAGCTATGCGTGATCTACTATTTGAAATTGGAACCGAGGAATTGCCAGCGGGATTTCAACGCCCGTCTCTTCAGCAGTTGAAAGAGAAGTTTATCCAAAAGGCTGCAGAGCTTAAGATAGAGCATGGTGCGGTGGTAACTCTTGGTAGTCCACGCCGTTTAACCATCATTGTCAAGGATCTTGCCCTAAAGCAGGATGATATCCTTGAGGAACTTCTCGGGCCCTCCAAAAAGGCGGCCTTTGATGGCGATGGTAATCCCACCAAGGCAGCCCAGGGCTTTGCCCGTTCCAAGGGAGCTTCTGTTGAAGATCTTCAGGTAGTAGAAACGGCAAAGGGCGAGTACCTTATGCTGGTGCGTGAGCTTAAGGGACAGGAGACTGTAGCTCTTCTGCCAAAGCTTCTTGAAGAACTCATTGGCGAACTCTCTTTTGCAAAATCCATGAGATGGGGAAGTTATACAACGACTTTTGCCCGCCCTATTCAGTGGTTGCTGGCTCTTTTTGGTGAGGATGTTGTTGCCCTTAAGCATGGTGATATCGTCTCTGCTCATACCAGTCGTGGCCATCGCTTTATGGCCAATGTAGATTTTGTGGTGAAAGATGCCGCCTCCTATGAGGAGCTACTTCTTGAGCATAATGTAATTGTTGACCCTGCAAAGCGCCGGGCCAAGGTTGTGGAGGAGATTCATAGGGCCTTGGCTGAGAGCACTCTTGTCGAGGGTACTCTGGCTGTGGATGAAGAGTTAGTCGATACAGTGACCAACCTCGTTGAATATCCATATGGGGTCTGTGGCGTCTTTGCTAAGAGTTTCTTGGATCTGCCCGATGAGGTACTGACAACCTCCATGCGAGTGAACCAAAAATACTTTACCATTGTTGATGATGCAGGTGCCTTGGTTAATGGTTTTGTTGCGGTAAATAACACCAAGGTTATTGATAGTGAGGTGACCCGTAAGGGCCATCAACGAGTTTTACGTGCCCGTCTTGACGATGCGATCTTCTTTTTTGCCGGTGACAAGAAGACAAGCCTGGAAAGTCGGGTAGCCTCTCTTGCCGGCATTGTCTTTCAGACAAAACTTGGCACCATGGCTGAGAAGACTGAACGAATTGTTAAGTTGACCCGTAGCCTTGCCGAGGTAATTGACCATAGTCTGGTTGCAGATGCCTGTCGGGCAGCGACTCTCTGTAAGGCCGATCTTATCACTGACATGGTGGGGGAGTTTACCTCACTTCAAGGTGTTATGGGTGCAGCTTATGCCACCAATGATGGCGAAAAAGAGGGTGTGGCTCTGGCTATTAAGGAGCACTATATGCCAAAACGTGCCGGGGCAGAGTTACCTGACACCGATCTTGGCGCCTTAGTGGGCCTTGCCGATCGTCTTGATACCATTGCCGGTTGTTTTGGTATTGGTCAGATCCCTACGGGTACTGCTGATCCCTTTGGTCTGCGGCGCTTGACCCTGGCCGTGCTTCATATTATCTCTGAGCGTGGTTATACCATCTCTTTGCATGAAATGGTGGGCAAGGCCCTGGCCCTTTACGGAGATAAGGTCAACGGCGGCAACGAAACAGTGGAAAAAATCATTGATTTTATGCGGGGGAGATTGGCTAACGACTGTGTGAGTCGCGGTCAAAATGCCGGAGCTGTTGAAGCTGTTCTTAGTCTGGGCTTTGATGATTTAGGCGATATCCATGCCCGTATTCAGGCCCTGATGGAGGTACGCAAGGAAGACTCCTTTGCTGTACTTGCCGCCTCCTTTAAGCGTATTCGTAATATTATTAAGAACAATACTGCGGTAGAGGTTCAAACCGATCTCTTTGAGGAGGATGCAGAGCGTAATCTCTTCTCTCTTTTTCAGCTGGTGGCCGCAGAGATGCAGGACCTTGTCGCGAAAAAAGAGTATCTTGCTGCCCTGATGGTAATGCTCAAGATGAAAGAGCCTGTGGATGCGTTTTTTGAGAGTGTTATGGTGATGGCCGAGAACGATGCTGTGCGGCAAAATCGTTTGAACCTGCTCACCGCCCTGGCGGATCTTGTTATGCAGATAGGTGATATCTCGAAGATGCAGGACTAGCCAAAGCTGGGATAAAACAAAAAACCTGTGGATAATTCTCCACGGGTTTTTTTATGCGTATTTCATTTCATAGTTTAGTAACTACAGTTCCTCTGTGCTCAGTCCTTATTAAGCTGGAGGGTGATGCCATTCGGGCTAGGGGTGATTTTTGCTTGCAGGTGTGTAGCCAGTGATGCTATTGCTGCATCCTTTACGACCTTCTGCCCCTGACTGGCCAGAGTTTTTGCTGCCAATTGCAGAGAATATTGGGGGCCGGATATTTGCCAGGAAAGGACGATCTCTTCGCCCTCCGAGCATAGCTGATAGCTTTTGTCTAACAATAAGAAAAGAAGGGCTTCCAGGATTGGCAGGGAATGATGAATCTCTACCTGTGCCGGGCATTCCAGGCGGACGGTAATATTTTTGGCAAGAGCCTTTTTTTCGCTGAGTTCGATGCAGAATCCGATTAACTCTTGCCCGGAGATAGGGCCCCGTCCTCTGTCTGTGCTATGGGCAAGCATGTTCATTCTTTGTACAATCTTATTAGATCGTTTTACCTGCTTATGGATACCTGCCGTTGCCTTTTGGACACGGCTGATTTCAATAGTGCCTTCATCTGCCCCAAGCAGGGCAAAATCTTCCAGTAGACCTGCGTGTTCGTTGATTATGGCCAGAGTGTTTTTGATTTCATGGGAAATCGAAGCGAAAACCTCTGAAAATACCTCAAGACAAATCTGATGAGCCTCTTTTTGTTGAACCATGTTTTTCCCCATTTTTAGGCTTCTTCTGTTGTTGATTTTGTAAATGCGCCTTCTATTTTTTCGAGGAGGAGATGGAAGTCAACGGGTTTCATGAGATAGTCAAAGGCACCACGTTTTATTCCTTCACTGCCACTTGCAGAAGAGCCATGCCCTGTAAGAATAATGACCTCGGTAGCCAGGCCTTTTCCCTTGATATAGCTGAGCAATTCGAGGCCATTGATATCCGGCATTCTCAGGTCAACGATGATGACATCAAAAGAATTCTTTCCGATCAGATCAATGGCGGCTTGACCGGAGCTTGCCATTTCAGCTTTATACTGTCGTAGGTTGAGGCGGGTCATAAGGGTGTCGGCAAATTCAATTTCATCATCGACAATAAGTACCTTAATTTCTTTTTTATTATTAGTTTTCTTCATTTTTTCCCAGTGCTGGTATGGTGATGGTAAAGGCTGTACCCCCGCCAATATGGGACTGGACGATGATGTCGCCACCCATTTTTTTAACAAGTCCATAGGTGATTGAGAGGCCAAGCCCTGTGCCTTTGCCTGTTTCTTTTGTGGTGAAAAATGGTTCAAATATGTGGGGGAGGTACTCCTTTGATATGCCCTCGCCTGTATCCTGAATAATAATTTGTACCTCTTCTGCAAGCAGATGGGTGGTGATGGTAATATTACCGTCGTCTGGAGTAGCATCAATGGCATTATTTATAATGTTTAGGAAGACCTGTTGGAGTTGTACATTGTTGCCATAAACGTCGGGCAAACCTCCTTCAAGTCGGAGAACTAGATTGATTTTACTATACATTATAGAATTTTCTAAGAAAGAAAGTACGTCACGAATGATATCATTGATTTGAACCTCCCTGAGCTCAACCTCTCCGCGTCTGGCAAAGCCAAGTAGGCGGTGGGTGATTGTTTTGCATCTCTCTATATTTTGGTCAATTGATTTCAGGCACTTGCTGATGGCTGCCCTATGTTCAAAGTCTGGGGAGAGGCTCAGTAGATCTTCTGCCAGGCCATTTTTTTGATTAACAATAGCAAGGGGATTGTTAATTTCATGGCCAACACCTGCGGCCAGCCGACCAATGGAGGCAAGTTTGTCGGTGTGCTCAGCCTCTTGGAGGAGAGCGATTTGGATGTCATCTGTTTTGCGAATGAGATCTTTTAGGGCGCAGGCAATGGCGTAAACAACCGCAGTGCTGGTCAGGAGGCAAGCACTGAGAATGAGGAAAAGCCTGGTGCAAAAAGATGTCCACTGTTTATGGGCAAGGTATTTTTTTTCAATGAGCACCAGAGACCAGGGGCTGTTGATGATTTTGCCTATTGCATAGAGGCTGTGGGCATGTGTTGCCGAGTTGTTTTTATTGCTAGGGTGCAAGATGTCTGGATCATATTTTGAGAGAGGAGGACCAAAAATAGTTGATGCTGTTTGGATAATATTGTTGTCGTCAATTAGAAAGAGATCTTCCGAAGCCTTGGTTTTGATGGTTTGCACGATTTTTTCGAGGGAGGTGGCGTTTATGGTCGCCCGTAGTATCCACAGTTTTTGTCTGATAGGATCATAGCTGCTTACGGCTATGGCGAAGTGGGGCACCTTACGGTGTCCCAGGTAGACCTGGCTGATATAAAGACCTTTCTTCGTTACGATTTCAAGCCAATCTTCCCGGCTATAATCTTCTCCATAGAGACCATAGGGACCAGAGTAGGCCTGTTGTATTCCTGTGTCATCAATAACGCCAATATCTGCAATAAAGTTATACTGTTGTTTAATTAGGGCGAGAAGGCTATCTATATTGCCGTCTTCTGTGAGATCCTGAAAGGTGTCATTTATAGAGATAAAATATACCACTGATTTAACATTGTCTATCATGGCCGTAAGTGAGCCAACGGACCCATCAAGCCGCCATTTTATTTGCGCCTGTTCCTCGGTTTGTAACAGGCTGACGTAGTTTTGGTAGCTCAGTAGGGAGATGAGCAGGGCCGGCCCCCAGGCTATAAGAAGCATGGTGAAAAAGAGGAGTTGGCGGAGCCTGCGATAATCCCTGCCACCTGCTTCCTCCCTTGCCTGGGAGCTGAGCAATTTCGGGGTTATTTTTTTTATAAATGTCATGAAAAAATTCATAGGTTGAAGATCTCATTATGAAGATATTATTTAGTTTCAGAATAAATGTCGTACCTTCAAAAACTGTTTTTTTATCTGAGAGCCACGGAACAGAAATTTTTTTCTGATCCGTGGCCTTTATTATGTTCCATCCCACTTAACAAAAAAGAGGATGTTACTTTTTATGAAGTCTTCCTTTAGATATATATCTTCATACCCATGAGTGGCCAGATAAATTGTACTGAAATCCAGACAACAACCATCAAGACTATACTCGCCGGGATGCCATAGAGTACGAATTGTCCTGTGGTGAATTGCTTGGAATTATAAGCAATTGCGTTTGGAGCTGCTCCCACCAGAAGGAGAAAGGGCATTCCTGCTGTGACCAGTGACGAGAAGAGAATCACCTCTCCGGTAACGCCCAGGTATGGAGCAATAACCAGGGCTACGGGCAGTGAGATGGCGATGGCTGCCACATTCATAATGAAGTTGGTCATTATCATGACGAAGAAGGCCATGCCAAGGATGAAGACAATGGCCGGCGCATCGGTGAAGAGCTGAAGCCAGTTAACGGCAAGCCACTTTGCCGCCCCCGTATCCCAGAGGCAAAAACCAATGGACATGGCACCTGCAAAGAGAAGTATGATGTTCCAGGGAATCTCTTCAAGGTCATCGATATCTAAAATGTTAAAGATAAAAAAGCAGATGGTGCCTACCAGCATTACCCCCGTTTTGTCAAAATTGGCGAAAATAGGGACAAAATTTTTCAGGGCAATGACCAGAATAATTAAGAAGACGATCATAAGGGCAATTATTTCGTTTCGGGTCCAGGCCCCGAGTTCTATATACATTTTTTTGGATCTTTCCTGGAGGCCCGGGATACTGTCTTTTTCGGGTTTGCAGAATACCATGAAATAGCCCCAGAGCAGGAAGACCATCAGCCAGCCAATGGGGAACATGTACATGGTTAATTCGAAAAATGAGATGTCAATATTGGTGATATCTTTGTAGAAACCAAGGGCTACAGCCCCACGTGCGGCCCCCAGCAGGGTGACAATACTGCCGGCCCCGGCAACGAAGGCCATACCGATAAAGAGTCCTCGACCAAAGCGGGTTTTGTCTCCCTCCTTGTCCACGTAGAGAGCATGGATGGTCATGAGGAGTGGAAACATTGTTGCTGCCACCGCCGTGTGGGCCATGAGATGGGTAAGGGCTGCCGTCATAACAAAGCAACCGAGATAGATCCTGCTCGTCTTCTCACCGATTATTGAGAGCATCTTGTAGGCGATTCTTTTGGTCAGGCCTGTCTTGGTAAAGACCATGCCGATGACAATGGAACCAAAGATAAAGAGCACCGATGGATCCATGAAATCTTTGAAAGCAATCTTGGCTGGTCGAATAAGAAAGAGTGCCTGAGCCGCGCCAATGGCAAGGCTGGTGACGCCAATGGGGACAACTTCAAAAACCCACCAGATTGCGGCGAGGCCAAAGAGGGCAAGCGCTCCCTTTGCTTCGTGGCTGAGGGGAAACTCTGTGCCGGCGGGGTCGATTGCCGGTGCCCAGTTTGGGGCATAGTAGATTGCCAGGAAAACACCAAGTCCAAGCAGGAGGAAAAAAATTCTTTTTATATCAATTTTCGTTGTTGAGGGTGTGTCTTTTCCGGAGCTTTCCTTTTGTAGGAGCTGATTATCACTTGCATCTATTTGTGATGCTGGCATGGTTGCCTCCAGGGATATAAGTCAGGCACTAAAGCTTGTCAGGCGCAGAGGGCACACCTCAGCTGTCTGTTTTAGTTGCACCTTTAATTTTTTGTAAGGTCGGGGTTGTTACCAGGCCCTGTTCTTTAAGATCTCTTTGATCGCTTCTGTGGCTTTTTCTTGTGAGATAAGGATTCTTTTATCTTTTGCCTCACTGATTTTTTCTAGAAGTTTTGGGAGATCCAGAGGTTTTTCTAAGAAATCTTCAGCACCGAGCTTTATTGCCTCTGTACTTGCCTGTATGGTGCCATGGCCACTGAGCATGATTATTTCAGTGTCCGGTGCCGTTTCCTTGAGCTTTTTCAAGGTCTCCAGGCCATCCATGCCGGGCATGGTGAGGTCGAGGACAACGACATCAAATTTTTCCTTTTCGATAAGTTTTAAGGCATCCTGGCCGCAGGTGGATGTGCTGACGGTGAGGCCTCGTATTTGTAGACGATTTGAAAGAGTCTCAATAAAATCCTTTTCATCATCAACCAAAAGTACCCGTGCTTTTATTGTCTCTGCCATGGTCTGCTCCTCTATGCTGATTTTTGCTGATGGCTTTTATTGGCAGCATTGATGGCTGCAGAAAGTTCCTCTATATCGACGGGCTTATTCATATAGGCAAATGCCCCAAGGCTCATACACTCCTTCTCATCTTCCAGATCACCATGTCCGGTGAGGATAATGATCTCGATTTCGGGGTATTGCTTTTTTGTTCTGTGGAGAACCTCTACACCATGCATGCCTGGCATTTTGAGGTCAAGAACCATGACATCGGGCCGGTCCTCTTTGAGAAGTTCCAAGGCGTCTTCGCCGTTATAGACACCGTAGGTGCCGACATCGCGACTAATAAGACGCTGTGAAACTGTTTGGACAAACTCCTGTTCATCGTCAACAAAGAGTACCTTGGATGGTAACTCAAATTTTTGTTGGCGGTATATAGAATCCGAATAATCAATCGCCTTGCTTGCCTTTATATCCTTTACTCCGGCAATATCTGAGATGAGCGATGTGAGATCAGCTGTGAGCTTGTCAAAGTTGAAAACAGTTTTATGAACCTTTAAGTCAACACTCCCTCCCTGGCAGGTAACGGTGAGGGCATGGCCATTCTCTAACAATTTTTGCTCAACTTCCGCAGCAGAGAGCATGTCCTTGATTGCCTGGAGGGAATCGGCTGATCGGAGCACTGAAGTTTTTCTATAAAAGCTGGTTATTTGATTGACAATCTCTTTGAGGTTTTGCCCATTATGTGGAATAATTATATCGTAGAGGGAGGAGTCAAAAGCCTCTTTCTTATAGAGAAAGTCTGACCAGCTATAGGCTTTACTGTCCTCTTGTCTAATTCTTTTCAGGGCTTCTTTTACAGAAAACCCCTCAGCCTGTGCCTGTTGAACTCTTTCCTCTCTGTTGCCTGTGACAAGTACGGTGAGGACCTCTGTTATTTTTAGTGGAATAAGCAGGCTGTGGTAGCCAAAAAAGAGATATTTATCGCCGGTACTTAATTTCTTGACCAAGATCTGGCGGAACATGTTTATGGCTTTCTCTTTTTTCAAGGTGAATTGATTAAAGACTGATGTCTTGTCTGTGAGCAATGTTCTTAGTGGATCTTCCTGGCAATGAAAATGGCTGGCAGTTTCTTTAATAAGATCTTCGTCGCCGTATTTCGTTAGCTGGAGCTGTCCGGACAACTCATTAATAATTTCTGTGCCTTGGCTGAATTCGTATGGGAAAAAAGCAATTGATGACATAAATTTCTCCTCTATTTTAAATTGGTTCAAATACCGTAATAATTTTTTTTGTAGTCAGTTAGGGTGATTTGAAAATTTCGCTAGATCTCAGGTAATCACTGATTTTGAGGTATTTATAAAATTATTTTGAATAACCAAGAAATTTTAAGAAAAGGCTATTTTTCAAGGTTCCCTTTAGCAATCAGCTATCTATGCATTTGCCGGTTTGTCATAGGTCTTTGCGTATCAATAAAAAATAGTTGCAGATAATCGTCTCTTTTATAAAGGAGGCAAAATACTTTTTAAGTTGCTACTTAAATAGTATATGAGCAAATTAAAGGTTAATTCAAATAAAAAAAGTGTTTTTCCAGCGGACCATTAGTAACGTTTATTGTGACAATACGCTTATTTACGGTATGGTCGTTCTTTGGAGGTCACCTAGACGGTCTCTGGCAGGGCCTAGGCGTGCAGGGGGTACAAGGTGAATAACGGGTTATGGATTGTCGTTTCGGTTGCGATTTGAGGAAACCAGAGGTGTTTGAGGCGAGGTTGTAAAGTTATTTTTGTGTGAGAAACTTCTCTTATGTTCTCATTTGGTAAGCTAAATTGAGAGTTCTATTTGTTAAACATAGGTCAGTAGCAGGTTGCATTTTATATTTGATGATATAGGAAATGCTTCTGAGAGATGGCTGTAACGGTATATTGTAAAATAGTTTAGGAATGATGGTTGTAAGGGGGAAAATTGTGTCAAGGGGACCTTTTTGTGGGAAGGAGAAAAAAATATATATAGTGACTCCCAATTCGGTTTGAAAAATTGTAATTTCCTTATCTGGTTGGTAGAAGGATGTATGGGGCAGTTTCTAAGAAAACACTTGTTTTTACTAGCTTTGTGTCTAATGAGGAGGGATTTTTCAAATATTTATGGGCTGTTATTTTTCTTGTCGTTTTGATCTGGTCAGCCATCGAGCCTAAGGACTATATCAGTTGGTTTCTTGAGGTGGCACCGGCCATCATTGGCGCTCTGCTTCTCTTCTGCACCTATAGGAGCTTCAGGCTCACGGGGCTGGGCTATTTTTTTCAGGGTTTTGTCCCTGCTCTGCTTGCCCGGGAAATTATTATTTGCAGGCAGGTCTTCACCTCTTGTGCCTGGCAGAATTTCTTTATTATTTGTTTCTGCCTTGCCTTTAGTGCATTTTATGAATTAATAGAGTGGACTGTGGCAATAATTTCAGGTGAATTTGCCGATGCCTTTCTTGGTGGCCAGGGGGCGATGGGATACTCAGTTTGATATGGCCTATGCCCTTCTGGGTGCTATTTTGGCTCTGCTCTGCCTCTCCAGATATCATGATAAACAGCTACAAAAGATAAAAGGATCTTAGATAATGGTAATATTTCGTAGAATAGAAGATGCTGATTGGCCCTATATTGAAAAAATTGAGGAGGAGGTCTATGTCCCCTCTCTAGGTGAGGAGCTTGTTGTTTTGCAGAGTAAGTACCTTGCCTCCCCGGCCACCTGCCTGGTGGCGGTGGAAGAGAGTGAAGAACTGGCCGGTTACTGTCTTGCCTATCCTCTGGATGCTTGTACTGTTCCTGCCCTCAATAGCCAAACCAAATTAGGCGGCTCTGTGGAGAGGGGGAATATTTTTATTCATGATCTTGCCATTTCAGCTAAGTATCAGGGCAGGGGCCTGGGTGCTGAACTCTTTGCTAAGCTCTGTCGATTAATACGGGAGCAGGGCTTTTCTTCTATAACCCTTGTTGCCGTTCAGGAGGGTCCCAAATTTTGGCATAAACTTGGCTTTACCCCTCATTCAGAATTGGTTGCCGATATTAAGGAGTACGGGGTTGGGGCCCAGTTCATGGTAAGGAATATCGTATAGCGGGCTGTAGAGGCTGACTGCGGGGATAGTGGCACAAAAAGCCCGACAGTCTTTAAAGAGACTGTCGGGTTTAATGAGAAGAGGGTGGCTGGTGGGGAGAGCCTTCTGCTGGGATTAAATTGCCCAACCACCGACATAAAATCCTATCAGGCAGAGGGCAATGATAACTACCCCTGGCTTGAGCTTTTTCCACTCTCCACTAAAGAGCCGACCAAAGACCAGGGTGGTAAAGCCCAGGGTGATACCTGTGACGATGTTGCAGCTCAGGACAATGAAGATTGCGCAGGTGAGGCCGGAGAGGGCGTCCACCCTGTCATCCATTTTTAGCTTGGTGGCGTTGCTGAGCATTAACAGACCAACATACATAAGGGCAGGGGCTGTGGCGTACGATGGGACAAGGTGGCTCAGTGGTGAGAAGAAGAGCATAAAGAGAAAAAGCAGACCCACCACAATTGCGGTGATACCTGTCTTGCCACCAGCGGCGGTGCCGGCAGCCGATTCAATGGTCACGGCAGCAGGTGTTCCACCAACAAATCCTGCAAAAATACTGCTGATAGAGTCGACGGTGAGGGCCTTGTCGCCGTCGATGATTTTTCCACTGGCATCGAGCAGGTTTGCCTGACCGGCAAGGGCCCGGATGGAGCCCGTTGCATCAAAGATAGCGGTTATTACCAGGGCAAAAACCACGGGTAGCAGGGCGGGATTGAGGGCTCCCATTAGATCGAATTGACCAATGAGGCTGTCTTTTGCCCCAAAATCAGGCATGGCAGCAATTCCTTGAAAGCTTACCTGAGGATCAAAGATGAGGCCAAAGGTGGAGAGGAGAATAATAACCAAGAGGATGGCCCCTGGTACCCTTTTACTTTCAAGGCCGATGGTTGCAGCCAGACCAATGATGGTGGCAATTACCGGGAGGCTGGTGACGTCCCCTAATTTTACTGGTAGGCCGGCACTATTTGCCACAATAAGTTGGACATTATTGGTGGCAATGAGGAGGAGGAAGAGACCAATACCAATTCCTGTTCCGTGGGCAATACCAAGGGGGAGGTTGTTCAGTATCCACTGCCGAGCTCCTGTGATGGTAACGGCGGTAAAGATAAGACCCATAAGCAGGATTGCCCCGAGAGCCACGGGAATTGGAATTCCCTGCCCGAGGACAAGGCTATAGGCGGTAAAGGCGGTAAGCGATATTGCACAGCCGACGGCCATGGGCAGGTTGGCCCATACTCCCATTAGTATTGAGCCAAAGGCTGCAACCAGACATGTCGCAATAAAAATAGCACCGCCGTTAAAGCCTGCCTGGCCCAGCATATTAGGAATGACCACAACCATATATACCATGGAGAGGAAGGTAGTAAGTCCTGCAACTATCTCTCGGCGTAGGTTACTACCCCGTTCAGAAATTTTAAAATAACTATCAATGAGGGATAGCCTGGATTTCGGTGACTTGTTTGGAGATATCATGTTATTACGTTTTTGAACTCTTATTTTGGAGATGGATCTTCTCAGGTGGGCGAAAAATGCCAATATACAGTCTGCTCTGGTCTGTATTGACTAAAAAACAGAAAAACCCGCAATCCCGATGGGGGGTTGTGGGCTTTTATACTGAGTATAGAGAACAAACAGGGGAAAAAAAATCAACCCATTTATGGTCTCTCTGGCTGGATTGAAGGCTTTTGTCTTTCTGCAAAACAAAAAAAAATTTGTAAAACGTTTTTGGCCCGCCTATACTTGTCTTAGCATCTAAGTGACCTTTTCGATCACTTATCTCTCTCCTTTCTTAATCCCTAGCTTTCCCCACAAAGTTGGGGATTTTTTTTGCCAGAGTCTTTGCGCATGACTTTGATCGTGACCTTGATCGTGAAGTTCTTTACTGGGGCCCTTCCGGGAGGACTTTGTCCGCTGTGATGATCGGGGTAGATGGGAGGGGCGACGATAAGTTGAAGATCTTTTCTCTTTGGGGTAGAGTTTGGGCCAGTACTATTGTTTGACCGGCATGATGCAGGACAGCTGTAGGCAAACTATTCTGAGTTGTATTTATCTAGAAATATTTAAGAAAAAGAGTGAGATAATGGATTTTAGCTTTGAAGAGGCCGCACCCATAGAAATTCGTAGGATGGAAGGCATTGAAGATTATTTTCAAGAGAGAGTAAAGGATATGGTTGTTCAGGCCCTTGAAACAGGCAATACGACCTATCAGTTAGAGGTGGATGATAAAGAGCATCTCCCCTATCTCCGTGAGCAGTTTGAACTTCTGTTCCGTCTCTCTCACTCCATTGACAAGAGGGATGGAAGCATAGACTCATATAGGGTTTTTGCAGCCAAGCAGGATGAGGATATGGGAGTGTCATTTACCCTGAGTGCCAGATTTATTGCTTTGCTCAAAACAGAGCCAAAGATTTTAGACCTGTTCTAGAGATTTTCCTACTTCGCAGGGGATACACTTCTGCGAAGTAGGGTTGCTAATTTTACATTTTGTTGAGCACTGCGCCTAACAGTCTTGCGAGACTTGCCACCTCCTCTGAGGTGAGTTCTGCACAAATATCTTGGGTAAATGCTTGATGGAACCTATGATGTTCTTTAAACATTGCCTCTCCCCTTTCTGTTAAAACAATCAACCATGACCGGCGATCCTTTTCATGGGGTTTTCGTTGCACAAGCCCCTGCTTTTCAAGTTTATCTATGCCGACGGTTAGTGTTCCCGTGGTGATTCCCAATTTTTCTGCAAGTTCCTTCATTCGCATCTCTTGGTTATGACCGATTATTTCAATCGTATGCATCTGGGTGGGAGAGAGACCACTTTCTTTGACTACGGAATGTTCCCAGGATGAAATTTTGTCATAAAATTCTACCAACTGATGTGAGAGTTGTTCTACACTCATACTGCCCCCCTGTATGTAGAGGAAATAATTGCCCCATAGAGTCCATATCCAGCAAAAACAATAATTACCAATCCTGACAGCTTCATAATAAAGGGCTCTATCCACTCCTTTTGCAGTGAATGGGCCATATGTGTTGCCTTGAATATGAGGAAAATAACCAGGCCGACGGCAACTGCTGTTGAAACTGCATAGGTGGCAAAGACAAGGGTTGCCGAGAGCAAGCTCCCGGAATTTAGGGCATAACCATACATGACCGCCACGGTGGGACATGGAATGATCATATTGATAAAGCCAATGCTAAAAAGGGCATATGGAAGTATTTTTTTGTTTTTTGTGAATTTCTTAAGCCGGGCCATGATGCCTGGCCGATGATCATGGCAGTCGTGATCATGATGGCAGTCATGATTGTGGTCGTGCTCGTGATCATGGTTGTGGAGTATATGGGGTTTATAGAGCAGGAGGGCGCCGATGAGCAAAAGGGCTAGCGAGGTGATAACTTCAACCCAGATGCCAACTGAAGCGGGCAGGGATTGAGATACAGCCCCCAGGCTTGCGCCGAGGGCAATACAGGCAAGCGCCGTTCCAAAGAGGAAGGCGAAGCTTAGCAGGGCGACACGTTTACCGTTTTTTTCTCCCGTAGTAAATGGGGCGAGAACGAGCCATGAATGTCCACAGGGGTTTATCCCGTGAAGCAGGCCGAGTATAAAGCTCGACTGTAGTGCTGCAAGCAATAGGGTGTTGAGTTCCATCTTATTTCCTAAACTGAGGGCTTGAGTGCCATAAAAACTATTTTCTAAAAAGTATCAGGAGATATTATTACATTTAGTTTGAAAGTCAAGATGTTTGTTCTTCAAGCTATGTGGGCTCAGTTCATGCTGCAAAGGGTAACAGTACCCTTCTGTTTTTTACAAATATTTCTAATGCTAATATTGATTTTTTTGCTATCCTCTAGTTATCTGTTTTGCATCTCTCTACCGAGGAGAGGTGAAGTTCATCCTATGAAAAGTTAAAAAATATGACACGACAACAGAAGAAAGCGCTTTTTATCCTCTGGTTTGGCTATGCCAATTTTTATCTGTTGCGACTCAACTATGGTATAGCTATGCCGGGAATCATGGCCGAATATGGCTATAGCAGAGGAGAACTTGGCCTGGGGGCAAGTTTCTTTTTTATGCTCTATGCCCTTGGCCTGGTGGTAAGTGGGGTGCTCAGTGACAGACTAGGACCGAAAAGGATTTTGGTCTTTGGCCTGCTCTGCTCCATTCTTGTTAATCTGGCCTTTCCGTCTATTGCTGGTAGCCTCTTCGGCATTGTTTTTCTTTGGTCTATAAATGGTTTTTTTCAGGCAATGGGCTGGGCGCCTACGGTGAAGATGACTTCACCGTGGTTTGAGGAGGGGCAGAAGGGTCGGGCCTCGGCGATTCTTGGTACCTCATATATTATCGGCAGTGCTCTGAGTTGGCTTCTTGCCGGTTATCTGGCCCAAAACTACTCCTGGCGTCTTGTCTTCTATGGCCCAACCCTCATCGCCGCAGTCATCTTAGCTCTCTACCTGATCTATATAGAGCAATATCCACAGGCCACTACCCCTGCCAGACAGTCTATCTTGAAGACCTTGGGCGCTGTTTTGGCTGAGAGGGAAATTTGGTATGTGGGTTTTACCCTTTTAGGGCTTAATATCGTGATCTATGGATTTATGACCTGGGCACCCATATACTATTTTGAGCAGGGTGGAGATATTCAGGAGGCGACCCATAAGGCCCTCCTTTTTCCCATAGCCGGAGCCCTGGGTAGCCTTTTTATAGGCTGGCTTTGTGATAAGTTCTTTGCCAAGAGGCGACTCTTTGTCGGCGTCATGGCCATGGTTGTTCTTCTCTTCTCTGTCCTTCTTTTTCCCTATAGCACCGATCCTCTTGTCTCGCTGACCTGTCTTGTTTTCGTCGGGGCCACAGCCTATGGTACAGAGGTTCTTCTGGTTTCTCAGTTTCCCATGATATTTGGCAAGCAAAAGAATATGGCAACCATTGTTGGCGTTATTGATAGTATAGGTTATCTGGGAGCAGCCATAACCAGTGTGACAAGCGGCTTTTTGACTGATATTTGGGGCTGGTCAGCGGCCTTCTATTTCTGGATAGGAGGTGGCTTGTTCGCTATGATCTTCCTCCTTATCTGTCAGCGACAGCTGGGGCATACCCTTCGGTAAATTTTCTTTAAGGCACCTTGGACAAAACGTTCTGAAAGGTTTTTTTGCGAAAATAGAGTTGCGTCTTTTCATTTTTCTAGTGTATATTTAGATGAGTTGTGTCGAATGTCGACATTTTTTATCAAAAGCGCATAATGCATAAAATAGAATAGGGTTTCATAAACAATATGGCAGGTATAGTAAAAATTACTTATAGTGGCCAGGTAGTTAAATATATTAAAGATATGGTCCTTAAGGGGGAGCTTGCCCCTGGCGATCAGGTTAAAGAAGCAGAAATATCAAAAAAATTAGATATTAGCCGTGCCCCTGTTCGAGAGGCAATGCAAATACTTATAAACGAAGGTCTGGTTTCTTCTAAGCCTCAAAAGAGAAAATATATAACCGCATTAACCTCGAAAGAAATTATTGATAGTTATTTTACGGGCGGTGTTCTTGAGGCAGCAGCGGTTGCCAAGTCCCTGGACGCCTATTTAGCAAAAGATATTGTAAGGCTCGAAAAAATTGTAGAAAAAATGCATGATCTCGCTGACTCGGACAGTCGTAGCGAACAGCTTGCCACCCTCGACAATCATTTTCACGACGTGCTGTTTTCCCGTGTTGATAATCAACTATTGATTGAGCTTTGTCGGCGATCCTGTCAGGAGATTTCAAAATTTTTGCTATTTCGTTATTGGCGTAATCTGTTTTCAGTGGCAGAGGTCTATTCCCGTCATAAGGCAATTGTTGATGCTATAAAAAATGGTGACCTCGTGGAATTAGAGAAAGTCATTAGAAAGCATTATAATGATTCAGGACTGAGAATGTCACGCTATGGTATAGATAAAATTGATTTAACAAATAAAGGAATAAATCAAGACTGATTTAACAGCCGAGGGGGGGGCGAGCACACTGTTGGCGTCCCCTAAGCAAAGAATATCTTCGACCTGTAATCATCATTCCAAGTAGCCTCTTAAGTTTATTCCTTTGGCTGGAGCTGGGTGAGTAGAATAAGTGGGCGTTGTTGAACAAATCCAAACGGCAAGTTTTCAATGCCCCATCGCTGTACTGTTCTAACGACAAACAGCTCCTCTAACGGACATTCCCAAAGCAGTTATCTTGCTTAATGCTTTGACGCAAGCCGACTTACCACTTGCGCATTGTAATCGCGAAGGCTCAATTTGCCACTGATCAACTGTTTGTAGCGATACATCGCTGTTTCAGCAAGAGACCTTTGATGATACCCCTGTGCTTGCTTTCCACTCTTTCAACTCACCTTTTCGCAATGCTCCTATAGCCTCATTTCTTGGATGGCCTTCCTTCCACATAGCAGCATTTTTCCGTGGTGGATGAGCAGACACCTTTGATTCCAATAATTTCATAGCACTCTTTCGTATCGTATGCACCATTGTCTGATATCTGCTTTATGCGTCGTCGAAGAGGATTCAGTAGATGCCCTAAAACTTTGGAGTCATGAACGCGCTCTAGCGAGATTTCACCACTTAGGCGATCAGTCTCGGCATCGATTACAAGGTGAATCTTACGCTAGGTTTTACGTTTGGAAGCCCCATGTTTTCTGACGCTCCACTCTCCTTCTCCATAGACTTTAAGCCCCGTCGAATCGATATGCTTAATCGGCCCACGACTTGGCAGCCTATAATTCACCTTAACAGTTTGGGCACGTCTGCTAACAGGTGTATCAGGTGCCTGGAGGTCGATATCTATCAGTTCAAAAAGTGAATTCAGAAAACCTTCAGTACCTCTGAGAGATAGGCCGTAAATGGTTCCACATTAAACAGGTGGTTATTGCATCATCAGTGTACTTGCGGCTACGGCCACGCTGTCCCGATGGTGTCGTGCTGTACCAACTTTCAATTGCTTTCTTGTCCACCCAAAATGTCAACGCCATTGCTTCAGTGTCCTGTTATATTCCGGCCAATTTTTGATCTTTCCCCTGCTCTCTCATTGCTCCTCCAATGTTTTCTGTATGTTACAAGAAAACATTGGAGGAGCAATGCTAGCAATTTCTATTTGTGCAACAAGGCCCGAGCATACTGTTGGCGTCCCCTAATCAAAGAACACCTTCGCTTTGTAATCATCATTCCAATCAGTCTTTTAAGCTTGTTTCTTTGGCTGGCTGCCCCACAAAGATGTTGCCTCAGAGCTCATGAGAAACGTCTAAAAAAGACCAATTTCCCACAATTTAATATCTTGACAAACAAAAAAGGATACGTTAATCCTGTATAGCAAATGTCGACATTTGACATTTGGCACAGGTTGTTTAAACGTCTTTCATCAAACTTTGGAGTTATGTAAGTGGCAACTATGATTGAAAAAAAGATTATTGAGACAGAGGCTGCCCCAGCAGCAGTAGCAGCGTATTCACAGGCTGTGCAAGCGGGGAATTTATTATTTACCTCAGGGCAGTTACCCCTTGATCCTTCATCGGGAAAAATAGTTACGGGGGATATTGTTGCCCAGGCCCATCAGGCGATAAAAAACCTTATTGCCATCGTTGAGGCTGCGGGAAGTAGCATCGACGATGTCATAAAAGTAACTGTTTATCTTGCAGACGTTAAAGATTCTGCAGCAGTTAACGAAGTCTATAACCAATATTTTTTTCAGCCCTATCCAGCTCGTAGTGCCTTTCAAGTAGCGGCACTCCCTCTGGCTGCAGGTTTAGAGATTGAAGCAATAGCAATTGTTAAATAAATTTTTCATAAAGGATAAAAAAGTCATGAATCTCACCCAATTCCCAAGAAGAAATTATCTCCAAGGACCTACTCCTATTGAAGCAGCCCCAAGGTTTTCTAAGGCCCTGGGTGGTAAGGTAAATGTTTTCATCAAGCGTGATGACCTGTTGCCCGGTTGTGCCGGTGGTAATAAGACCAGAAAATTGGATTTTTGTATTGCTGATGCGATAGAGAAGGGCGCTGATACGATTATTACCTGTGGTCCTGTTCAGTCTAATCACTGTCGTTTGACCCTTTCTTGGGCAGTTAAGGAAGAGATGGATTGTCATCTTATACTTGAAGAGCGTGTTCCGGGAAGCTATAAAGAAGATGGTTCCGGTAACAACTTCCTTTTCAATCTGATGGGCGTAAAGAGCACTCAGGTTGTTCCTGGTGGTTCCGATATGATGGGTGAGATGGAGAAGCTTGCCAAGGAGCTTGAGGCTCAGGGCAAAAAACCTTATATCATTCCAGGCGGTGCCTCTAACGTTCTTGGCGCGACCGGTTATGTTGCCTGTGCCCAGGAAATTCAACAACAGCTCTTTCAACAAAACATTAATATAACTGATATAGTAGTCCCGAGTGGTAGCGCCGGTACCCATGCAGGTGTCGCCGTCGGTATGTACGGAATTAATTCCGGTATTAGGGTAAGCGGTATCAATGTAAGTAAGCCTAAGGATGTCCAGGAAGAGAATGTTTATAAGTTGGCATACGAAACTGCAAAAGCAGTAGGTGTGTGCGGAGAGCTTCCACGCGGTGAGATAACCTGTTTTGATGGCTATGTAGGTGCAGGTTATTCTCTGCCCACCGATTCAATGGTTGAGGCAGTAAAGCTTCTTGCTCGAACTGAGGCAATCCTGCTTGATCCTGTTTATTCCGGCAAGGTTATGGCTGGTATGATCGACCTTATTCGAAACGATTATTTCGCTCCAGGAACAAATGTTTTATTTCTGCATACCGGTGGATCTCCCGCCCTCTATGCATATACCGATACGTTTAAATAGCTAAATTCATGGCACCGTGACCCTTGTCTCGGTGCCTTTTTTATATAGTTTAGTTAAAAAGGTAATGACTTCTGTCAAACCTACAGCATAATTATGGAGGAATTTTATAATGAAACTGTATCACAAAATAATGATTGGCTTAGTTCTTGGTGTAATTGCCGGTCTGATTCTTGGAGAAAAAGCCGAATACTTAAAGCCTATCGGTGATATCTTCATTCGTTGCCTTCGTTTAATAGTTGTGCCCCTGATTCTTTCAACTCTTATTACAGGTGTTGTCAGCACTGGAAATATTAAAAATCTAGGAAAAACAGGAATTAGTACTCTGGTGTACTTCATGGTGACAACCACCTTGGCTGTTTGTATTGGATTACTTATTGCAAATATCTTTCAACCTGGAGCAGGACTTTCCCTTGGTGAACTTAAAGTTTTTAAAGTTCCCGATACGCCCGGGCCTGCCCAGATGATCGTCGGCATGTTTCCACTAAACCCGATGGAGGCTCTTGCAAAAGGCAATGTCCTGCAGATCATAATTTTTGCATTACTCTTTGGAGCCGGACTCTCCATGGCCGGCGACAAAGGTAAACCCATTGCTGATTTTTTCCAAAGTCTTGCGGAAGTAATGTTCAAAGTTTCTGATCTCGTTATTAGCTTTGCTCCATATGGTGTCTTTGCTCTTATTGCATGGACAACCGGAAAATTCGGGCTGGATATATTGATGCCAATGGGGAAACTCATTATGTGTACTCTTCTTGCCGCTTTCGTACATATTATTGTATCTTATACCCTAATTGTGGCAACTGTCGCACGTATTTCTCCTTTAGCTTTCCTGAAAAAGACGATGGAGCCAGCGCTGGTAGGTTTGTCGACCTGTAGTGCCGCCGCCGCGTTCCCGTTTTCCATGCGTGCACAAAAACAGCTGGGTGTTTCACCAAAAGTCTCAGGGTTTACACTGCCCATGGCGCTTACCATAAATATGGACGGAACAGCCCTGTACCAGGCGGTTGCAGCTATGTTTATCGCTAATGCTTATGGAATTGATCTGTCATTGACCCAGCAGGGAACAATTGTGGCAACGGCAGTTTTAGCATCGGTTGGAACTGCGAGTATTCCAGGTGGGGGATTGATTATGCTGACCATGGTGCTCCAGTCGGTTGGTTTACCTCTTGAGGGGATTGCTATTGTTGCCGGAATTGATCGAATTTTGGATATGTTCCGCACAACAACTAATATCTTCGGTGATAACTCTGCCGGTGTCGTAGTTGCGTCTTTAGTAGGTGAGTTAGATCGTGAAATAGCAAACACCCCTCTCGATGAATTGGAGCAAGGCAGTGGCGTTCACCTAGACAGTGACGGTCATATTGTTGACGAATTGGGATAACTTTCCTACCTTACCATCATGAACAGTTCAAGGTAGGACATTCTTCGTTTTGTATTCTGTAAGGCCTCCTAACTTAGGAGGCCTTTTGTTCGTAACGATATATTGCAGTTTCGGCGAGTGAATGCTGATGATACCCCGGTACTTTGCTTCCAATCCTCTAGCGCCCCTTTTCGAAGAGCTTTCACGGCGTTGTTGCGCGGATGTCCCTCTTTCCAAAATCCAGCATTTTCTCGTGGGGGATGGGCCGACACCCTTGTTTGCAATAATCTCATAAGATTTTGTTCTGTTATAAACGACATATGCTTGAATTTGCTTTATTTTTTGTCGTAACGGATTGACCAAAGCCCCGAGCACTTCAGAATCATGAATCGTATCTAAAGATACTTCCGTGCTGATTATCTGATGCGTTTCAGTATTTACCGTCACATGAAGTTTACGTCAAATCCTGTGTTTCTCTGCATCATGTTCTTCACTTGCCCTCGCAAAGACAGACTGAGCACGGATTTTAGCATTAGACTATCGCAACAATTATCACTGTCATCTTTCGTTCTCTCCGCCCAGATTGCTCAGCCTTGTATCAACTTTTGGTGACACCCTCTTCTACTCAGAACGTTAACGCTGTTGCTTCAAAGCTCTGTTGTATTTAGGCTAATTTGTGGTCTTTTTTATGTTCTTCCCTATGCATCTTTCAGTGTTTTCTAAATGTTACAGAAAACACCATTGGTCAACCTGAGCAAGATATTTGTTTAACAACGCCCTGTTGCACTTATTGTACTAAGCCAGCTCTGAAAAGTGCCATTTTTCATATTTTAATATCTTGACAAATAAAAAATAATACGGTAACTCTGTATGTCGAATGTCGACATTTGACATAGGTTGTTTAAACGTCTTTCATCAAACTTTGGAGTTATGTAAGTGGCAACTATGATTGAAAAAAAGATTATTGAGACAGAGGCTGCTCCAGCAGCAGTAGCAGCGTATTCACAGGCTGTGCAAGCGGGGAATTTATTATTTACCTCAGGGCAGTTACCCCTTGATCCTTCATCGGGGAAAATAGTTACCGGGGATATTTTTGCCCAGGCTCATCAGGCGATAAAAAACCTTATTGCCATTGTTGAAGCTGCAGGAAGTAGCATCAATGATGTCATAAAAGTAACTGTTTATCTTGCAGACATTAAAGATTCTGCAGCAGTGAACGAAGTCTATACCCACTATTTTTTTCAGCCCTATCCAGCTCGTAGTGCCTTTCAAGTAGCGGCACTCCCTCTGGCTGCAGGTCTGGAGATTGAAGCAATAGTAATTGTTAAATAAATTTTTCATAAAGGATAAAAAAATCATGAATCTCACACAATTCCCAAGAAGAAATTATCTCCAAGGACCTACTCCTATTGAAGCTGCACCAAGGTTTTCTAAGGCCCTGGGTGGTAAGGTAAATGTTTTTATTAAGCGTGATGATCTGTTGCCTGGTTGTGCTGGTGGTAATAAGACTAGAAAATTAGATTTTTGTATTGCTGATGCGATAGAGAAGGGCGCTGATACGATTATTACCTGTGGTGCTGTTCAGTCTAATCACTGCCGTTTGACCCTTTCTTGGGCAGTTAAGGAAGAGATGGATTGTCATCTTATACTTGAAGAGCGTGTTCCTGGAAGCTATAAAAAAGATGGTTCCGGTAACAACTTTCTTTTCAATCTGATGGGCGTAAAGAGCACTCAGGTTGTTTCTGGTGGTTCCGATATGATGGGTGAGATGGAAAAGCTTGCCAAGGAGCTTGAGGCTCAGGGCAAAAAACCTTATATCATTCCAGGCGGAGCCTCTAATGCTATTGGAGCAACCGGTTATGTTGCCTGTGCCCAGGAAATTCAGCAACAGCTTTTTGAGCAAAACATTAATATAACTGATATAGTTGTCCCGAGTGGTAGTGCCGGTACCCATGCTGGTGTTGCCGTTGGTATGTACGGAATTAATTCGGGTATTACAGTAAGTGGTATCAATGTAAGTAAGCCTAAGGCTGTCCAGGAAGAGAATGTTTATAAATTGGCCAAGGAAACTGCAAAAAGAGTAGGTGTCCGCGGAGAGTTTCCACGCGATGAGATAACCTGTTTTGATGGCTATGTCGGTGCAGGGTATTCGTTGCCCACCGATTCAATGGTTGAGGCTGTAAAGCTTCTTGCTCGAACTGAGGCAATCCTGCTTGATCCTGTTTATTCCGGCAAGGTTATGGCTGGTATGATCGACCTTATTCGAAACGATTATTTTGCCCCGGGGGCAAATGTTTTATTTCTGCATACCGGTGGATCTCCCGCCCTCTATGCATATACCGACACGTTTAAGTAAGCATAAAAAACCTTCTACTGCTCTAAAAGAGCAGTAGAAGGTTTTTTTTTATTTATGATGGTTGTTGTTAAACCATATACTTCACTAAGTAGGAGAACAGAGAATGAATTTTTTCAAAAAGCTCGTAGCAACTGCTGTACTTAGTCTATGTTTTGGTGTCACAGGCGCTGTTGCCGGCCCCACGGTTATTAAACTCGCGCATCCCAATTTACCCCAGCATCCCATGGGGCAAGCATTCATTAAGTTTAAAGCCCTGGTAGAAGAGAGAACAAACGGTGAGTTTCGAGTAGATATTTTCGATAGCTCCAAGTTTGGTAATTTCGATAGTGTTGTTCAAGGATTACAGCTTAATATGCTCCAGATGGGGTCAGCTGCAACACCAAATCTTTCACCTTTTTCCGATGAATTCCTTATCTTTGATCTTCCCTTTCTTTTCCCAAGTTATGAGGCGGCAGATAAGATCACCGATGGCCCCATCGGTATGAATGCAACCAAGGCGCTGGAACCAAGTGGTATTATCGGTCTTGGCTATATCGAGATTGGTTTTCGTAATCTTTGGAATAACAAGCGTGCTGTGACAACCCTTGAAGATGCAAAAGGCTTGAAAATTCGCTCTACTCCTTCTAAGGCCCACATCGGGACTCTTAAGGCCCTTGGTATGAATCCAACTCCAATTTCATGGGGTGAGGTTTATACTGCCCTGCAACAAAAGACTGTTGATGGAATTGATATTGATTTGAACCTTGCGTGGCATAATAACTTCCCAGAAGTTAACAACCATTTGACTATCGTGAACAGCCTGTATAGTCCTCATCTCGTGATGATCTCTAAACGCTTTCTTGATAGCTTAAACCCTGAAAACAGAGAGATTATTCTCTCTAGCTTTCAAGAGGCGAAGTTGTATGAGCGTAAGTTGATTCGTGATGGCGAAGCAGAAATTCTTGCTCAGCTTGAAGGGAAGGGCGTGACCGTAACTACTCTTTCTCCCGAAGAACGTCAGCGTTGGGCAGAGAAGACTGCAGTTGTTTATGAGCAGTTTCAGGATCGCATTGGTAAAGACCTCATCGAACAGGCAAGAGCCACCATGGCTGTAAAGTAGAGGTATTTGAAAACAAATAACCAAACAGATAGGTATTTGTTTGGTTATTTTATAGAAGTGGAGATCTTTGTATGGGAATAATACCAAAATCCAAAATACCTAATATTGAAATGCTGATTTCTTCTGGTGCTCTGGTGGTAATGACAGTTATTACCGTTGTCCAGGTTTTCAATCGATATGTGTTGCAAAATTCACTTGATTGGTCGGAAGAACTTGCTCGTTATCTTTTTATTTGGGCAGTGTATGTTGGTTGTAGTTATGCTGTCTATAAAGATAGGCATCTTGAAGTAACGATTCTTCGAACAATTTGTAACGGGAAGTTCGCTCGATCCTTAACACTCCTTTCTCTCACTCTCAATCTATTATTTTGTATCTTTGTTACAGTCGTTGGAATTAAGTTTGTTTTATTTCTTGCAAGCACAGGACAAAAGACCCCTGCTTTGGAAATTAGCGCTTACTGGGTATATCTTTCCATGCCTTTCGGTTTTGGTATGATGGGCCTAAGAGTAATTGAGAGAATCTGGTGGATCATGACGGGTAAGATTGATCCTACAGCTGTAGACATAATCAAGGAGTAGTTATCCATGGACTTCACTATAATATCTATCTTTGTTTCATTAGCAATATTTCTCCTTGCCAGCGTACCCATCGGCATTGCTATTGGTATGAGTGTCATTGTGGGCATGACCTTTGGCGATATGCTGCCCTATGAATTTTTGATTCAAAAGATGGTGACATCATTAGATGTGTTTCCTCTTATGGCGGTACCTTTTTTCATAATGGCAGGCGAAGTTATGCAAAAGGGAAGCATGGCGCAACGATTACTGAATGTGTCTCGCGCATTGGTAGGACATTTAACAGGTGGTATGGCTCATATCTCCATACTGACAAGCATGTTTTACGGTTCTCTTTCTGGATCAGCCCCTGCAACGGTTGCGGCCGTCGGTGGAATTATGATTCCGGCGATGGAAAAGGAGAATTATAGCAAATCTTTTGCCACGGCCGTTAATACGGCGGCTGGCTGTTTGGGGGTTATTATTCCTCCAAGTGTGCCACTTATTATTTACGGTACAACAGCAGGTGTTTCTGTTGGTGATCTTTTTATTGCAGGCGTTATTCCGGGCTTGTTTATTGGTCTTGCCCTGATGCTCTGTAGCTATGTTTTAGCAAAAAAATATGGTTTTACAGGTTCTGCGCAGCAGGCAACTATTGGTGAGATTTTAACGGCGGTTTTAGCCTCTCTTCCCGCCCTGATGGTTCCTATTATTGTTTTGGGCGGAATTTATGGTGGTTTTACGACACCTACGGAAGCTGGTGTTATTGCGGTTGTTTACGCACTTGTTGTTGAAGGCCTTTTCCTGCGGACCTTAAGTGTGAGCAAAGTTGTGGAGGTTTTCAAATCTACGGCGCTGACAACAGCCTCTATTTTTCTTGTTGTTGCAACGGCGACAGCCCTTGGGCAAATTTTACTTTTTTATAACCTTCCTAACCAATTAGTAGAAATATTGAGTAATATTTCAGACAATAGATATGTTCTTATTGCGATAATACTCTTGTTTTTGATTGTGATGGGAACCTTTATGGATGCCCTGGCGAATATTTTAATCCTTACGCCACTGTTATTACCTATTGTTAAGATGCTGGGCTTTGATCCGATACATTTTGGTATTATCATGATTGTTACCTCCTCGATGGGTTTTCTTACTCCACCTGTTGGAGTAAATCTCTTTGTTGGCTGTAGTATCTCTAAATTGTCAATTGAACGTCTCAGTGTTGCCGTTATGCCATTTCTTTTCACCATGGTTATTGCATTGCTTATTTTGACTTTTGTGCCACAAATAACCCTATGGCTTCCTAGTCTGTAGTTTTTGGAAAAGTAAATAGAGTGTATAGGAGAGAGTGTGAAAATAACAGCAAGTGAAAAAGGCAAAGGTCGTATAGGCATTGTTGGTCATGTAGGTGTGGGCCACGTGCATAGTCATGCTGGTTTTATCCAAGACGATAGTGCTGGCTTTGCCGTGGCAGCTTGTCTGTTGCGTCATGCATTCCCTGTTTGTACCACAATAGTTTCTGTTGAATGTGACATTGACACGGGAACTATTGTGGTGATCACCGAGGGGGGAGGAACCGGTGTAGCAGGGGCCCGACGTGGTATTACCCCTCATGAGGCGACCTTGGCTCGTGCCGCAGTTGGCATGGATGCCATCTACAGTCAAGAGGTGGCCTTTCGGGCCTTTGGCAGAATATATGGTCAAGGCGTTTTGGAAGCTCCCGTTGCCCTACAGACAGCCGTATGCCTTGCCGTTGTTGATACCTTCATGAGGGCCTATCCTGAGACCTTGAAGGTTTGTGCCGAGGGGATGACAAACAAGGTGGGCAGATGCCTGGGCGCCGTGTTAGAAATCAACTCTGTACCCGTATCTGTGTTAGCCGTCATTAATGCTAGTGAGGGTGGCCTTGGCCCAGACGAAGACCTGGAGGGAAATATTATGCTCGGTCACAAGGGGCAGCTTATGAAGCAACTTGGTCTTGATCTCTTGCCGACTATTATTATTGAAAGTAAGGCCTATGTGCCTGATATATGTGCGGGAGAGCGCGAGGGGCGCTTTCTGGTGAGAGCAAATAAGCAGGTGGATAACATGGCTGTTTATGATGCGCTTGCCAGAGCAACGGATCTGCTGAACCTCCCTGCATCTTGTTATGATGATGCCTACTTACGAGGATCACAGAGTTTAAAAGAGGCGACGGCAGAATTGGGCAAGAAGATTGCTGAGTTGGGCCAAAAACTTGCCGTTGCCGAAACATCCTGTGAAAAAGTTGCGATTGTTGGTGAGTTGGCAATCCTTGTTAGTCAGGACGCCGGTGGGGTGACCTTTATGTCATCCCATCTTCACGATGTGGTTGGTGGCGGCGGGATGATGCCGGGGAGTTCTGCCGTTCTGTCCCTTGCGGTTTCTGAATCCTATATAAAGAAGTGGAAAATACCATCATGCACTGCCCATGATGTGGAGAGATATATTGAGATTATTGAAAAAGCGGTACATTTACTCTCTTTAGATTTAAGCAGGGCGGGGACCCAGGTTACTGAACGCCGAAATTTTTGTGAGCATGATTTTCGCTCTCTGCTGGACTGATTTTTTCCGTAATTAACCGTTAGCTATATGCGTTTGAGGGGCATTTATTGTGATGACCTTTTTACGAAAATGGCCTCTTCAGGACACCTTATGTTTGCTTTGTAGTGTTCTAAAATCCAACTTCCCCCCCCAAACTTTATCTGCTATGCTCTCCCTTACACTTACCGCCTCTTTAATATATTTTTTCTCCGGCTTCATTCAGGGGCTTACCGGTTTTGGTAATGCCCTTATTGCAGTTCCCCTTCTCCTATTATATATGCCACTACAGCCCGCTGTTGTAACGACAGTTCTTATGAGTGTCGTCATGAATATACAGCTGGCCTTTAAATATAAAAAATATGTGGATTGGCAGATAACAAGGCCACTTATTCTGGCCATGCCCCTTGGTGTTGCTTTGGGATCCTATTTTTTAGGATCTGTTAGCCCGGAAATACTGGAGCAACTGCTTGCGCTTTTTTTGCTGGCTTATGTGGTTTATAGTAGTAGCGGCAGGGGGAAGAGCTTTGAGCTTAAGTCGCCTATTTGGAAGTATTTGGTCGGGATTGGCGGGGGACTTACCACCTCAATTTTTGCTGCAGCCGGTCCATTTCTTATTGTCTATCTCAATCTCATAGGATGTAAAAGAGATACCTTTAAGGGAATTCTGGCCATCTGTTTTGTGTTTGTAACCTCTGTGACAGCAATGTCTTATCTCTTCACAGGGCTTGTTACAACGACGGTTCTGTCTCTTGCCGCAGTCTGTTTACCTGTCCAGCTATTTGGTGCCTGGGCCGGGGCAAGTTTGTCTAAATTTGTATCAGACAGATATTTTAAAGTCATTGTTATGCTTCTTTTGTGTGCCATGGGGCTCTCGATATTTATCCGCATACACCTCTCCGCAATGAGCCAATTTCTTGGCTTGAGCTAGGGTTCCCTGGAATTGACTACATCCTCCCTTGACGATATCTGAGAGGGGAGAGGATTTTCCCTGCCTCAAAATACGCTATAGGGGCTGTCCGCATTTTGCGCAGCGCTCTTTGCCTGCCTCGTTGATGCAGCCGCAAAAAGAGCACTGTTTGCCTCTCTGCAGCCTATCCTCCTTCTCCTTCTTCTCTTCTTTATCTCTGTCGAATCTGTAGCCACAGTGTTTACATACCCTGGCCATTTCCAGGATGAGTTCGGCGCAATCAGGGCAGCGAATATCCTGCAAGGTGGACTCTTTTTTCCGGGGAGTTTTCTGGTTTATCTCTATAAGCTCTCTTCTGATGCGTAAAATCCAGAAGGGGATGAAGAGTGACATGATAAGGGCAATAAAGAAAAATATTGGGAGGAGAAAACTGGTTAATATTCCCAGAGATGCAATTCCCGGCCAGATAGTTTCATGCATGATCGGCCTCTTTTTTGAGTGTTTTTGTGTGGTAAGAATCAATATCGGTCACTAGCCTATCAGCTCAGTTCTGTCTTGCCAATAAAATATTGGCTATCTTTACAAATAATCTTTGCAAGATGCTTGTGGTAAAATAGCCTTGGTCTCTCTCTTGATAAATTGCCTCTTTGGCTTTTGCGGTTGATATGAGCTGTGGTCTTGATTATCTCATTATGATTTCTGTTGTTGTATCCAGTATAATTAGTATTATGAAGGGATTGAAGAGAGACGTCTTGGCCTGTTTTTATGGGTTTTGATAGTGATGATTTTGAGTTGAATTTATTGTGAAGTTATTAGGCTCAATAGTTGGCCTTTAAAAAAGAGGAAGGGTATGCAGGAAATATATAAACTAGAAGTGGCAGGGCTTAGCCGTGAATTGCCTATTGTTCCCATAAGTGAAACGCTTGCCATTGCAAGTTTTGTTATTATGGGTGATACAGAGATGGTTTCTGCTGTATCCCCCGTGCTTGCTGAGAAGTTGCCGGAATTTGATATTCTTGTTACAGCAGAGGCTAAGGGCATCCCCCTTATCTGTGAGATGGCCAGAATCCTTGGCTTGGCCAGATACTGTGTGGCACGAAAAAGTGTAAAAGGCTATATGCTCGATCCTGTGATAGATGAGGTCCAGTCTATCACCACGGCTCATCGTCAAATTCTCTGTCTCGATGGCAAGGATGCGGCTGCCATAAAGGGGAAACGGGTTGTTTTGGTAGACGATGTTATTAGCACTGGCGGCTCTCTTGTCGCCTTGGAAAGCCTGGTAAATTCGGTTGGCGGAACCATTGTTGCCAAGGCTGCTATCCTGGCTGAGGGAGATGCCATTGGTCGAGAGGATATTATTTATCTTCAGGAGTTGCCTCTCTTTCCCATAGAGGGATAGGGCCTTAGAACAGAGTTTATTCTCATTAATGGGGCCTACGCTCTCCTCTGCATAGAGAATTATGTTGGCTGAGCTGAGCCTTTGAATTTGTATATTTGCCCCCTGTAGGTCTTGTCATGGGGGCATTCTATTTTCTAGGAGTTAGAATATGGCTAAAGAGATTTTGATCATAGATATCGAAACTACCAATTTTCTTAAGGAAGGTGGGAGTATTGTTGAGGTAGGGATGGTTGCCCTTGATCTGGAGAGTGGGGTAACGAAAATTATTTTTGATTCTCTCTGCCGGGAAAAGATACTGACGGGAAGACATCGGGAGCCACCCTTTGGTTGGATCTTTAAAAATTCGGATCTGACTGTTGAAGAGGTCCGAGAGGCCCCGGATTTTGATTCTTTGCGGGCAGAGATCCAGTCGATTATTAATGCCTACCCTCTTGGCGCTACTGCCTATAATCGAAGCTTTGATTTTGATTTTCTCGAAAGCCGGAGCCTCTCTTTTCCGAAAAAACTTCCATGTCCCATGTTGCTCTGTACTGATATCTGTAAAATACCAAGTCCCTATCGTTATAAAGATTATAAATGGCCTAAGGTAGAAGAGGCTTGGGATTATTTTTTTCCTGATCACCCTTATGACGAAAAGCACCGGGGGGCAGACGACGCCCTGCATGAGGCAAAGATTGTTTATGAGCTGTATAAACAGGGGCAATTTGTGGTGTAAGAAAAATATCGTCGTGGTTTCTCTGCTTGTGGATATTCTGAATATGCAGGAAAGAGAATTGGCTGAGGGCAGGGCGGTTACCCTTGTTCATCCACTGGCCCATAGGCTGTGATTTGTCACCAATTTTCCCTACTCTTTCAGCTGACTGGAAAAAATATAATATGTTTACTGTCTTGCTGAGATTAAAAAATTAATTTTTTTCAGTTAGCAATAAAGGATCTTACTGTGGGCGTTATTATAAGGGCTTATATTTGCCGGAGCATGATTCTTTTTTTACTTTTACTCGCCTTCTTGCCTGCTTATGCCAGCGAGGAGGAGGTGGAGACTGTCAGAGTTGGTATCTTTCCCTTTAGCCCCTTCAATTTTGTCGATGATTCGGGGGTTGTTCAGGGACTCAATATAGACCTGCTTCAGGAAATTGTTAAGGGTGAAAAATGGGAAATTGAATTTGTTCATCTGAGTTGGGGCGAGGGGCTTGAACGCCTGGAGAAGGAGGATATTGATCTGATGCTCTCCGTTGCCCGTTCAGAAGAACGGGCTAAGGTCATGGATTACTCCTCTGAATCGGTTGCTGAATTCTGGGGACAGGTTTTTTTGCGAGCAGATGGTAAAGAAAAAAATATTAAGGATTTAGCAGGTAAACGCATTGCTGTTGTCCGTCGTGATATTAGTGGTTTTAATTTTATTAAGATTGCTGCAGAGCTGGATATTCACTGTGAAATTGTTGAATTTGCTACCCAGGATGAGGTCTTTAATGCTGTCCATCAGGGGATAGTTGTGGCAGGGATTGCTCCCCAAAGCTTTAGTCTGAGATATGTTAAAGAGTATGATTTGGTTGGAAGTAGCATTCAGTTCAGCCCTTTTTCTGTTTATTTTGCCACCAAAAAGGGCAGACATCGTGAGCTCTTGGCCCAGATTGATGCCCATCTCTCTGTCTGGAAGAAGGATAGGGACTCTTTCTATTATAAGAGCATGGGCAGGTGGTTGAATAGGTATGAATCTCACCCACGGATTCCAAGTTGGTTAGTCTATACTGTCCTGCTTGCCGCAGGTCTTGTCTTTTTCTTTGTCGGTGCGGCCTTACTTCTGAAAAAGACTGTCAGAAGCAGGACAAGGGAACTGGCAGAGAGTGAGGCGAGTCTGCTGGAGGCCCAGGATATTGCCCGCATAGGAAAGTGGGAATTGGATTTAGTCACCAATCACCTCTCTTGGTCGGATAGTGTTTATGCTATGTATGGCCTTAGCCGTGGGGCTTTTACTGCCTCCAATGTAGCTCTTTTTCAATTTGTTCATCCAGATGACCATAGTCGGGTTAAACGGTCCTATCGGCAATCTGTGCAAGACGGGGAGCCTTTTTCCGCTGAATATCGATTGCTCTTGACTGGTGGTCTTATCAAGTGGGTCAGTGGCCTTGGTCGGGTTGAGTATGACGGTGAGGGTTTGCCCGCTCGTTTTGTCGGAACAGTACAGGATATCACTGCGCGTAAAAAAACAGAAAATGAGCTGGTAAAAAGTAGGATAAAATATCACACCCTTGTCCATACAGCCATGGATGCCTTCTGTGTGTCGGATAAACAGGGAGCTCTTTTGGAGGTGAATGAGGCCTATTGCCGAATGTGTGGCTATAGTGCCGAGGAACTGTTGTCTATGACGGCCTATGATCTTATAGCCAGAAAGCCTGAACAGACAGCTGCTCGCCTTTCTAAAGTCATTGCCCTTGGCGAGGATCGGTTTGAGTCCGAACATTGTCACAAAGATGGAGGTGCTTTTCATGTTGAGATAGGCATCCAATATCGCCCCGGAGAAGATGCTGTCTTCGTGGCATTTTTGCGTGATATTACCGCTGCCAAGCAGGCAAAAGAGGAGAGAGAATATCTGCAGGAGCAACTGGTCCAGGCCCAAAAGATGGAGGCAATAGGTACCCTTGCAGGAGGAATTGCTCATGATTTCAACAATGTTCTTGCTGCAATTTTAGGTTACGCGGAGCTTGCTAAACTGAATGCTCCATTGAGCTCTACCCATGAGCTTGAGCAGATCATTAAGGCCAGCAATCGTGCCAAGGTTTTGGTGAGGCAGATACTTGATTTTAGTAGGCAGGCAGATATTGAGAAGATCTCTCTTATGCCCGGACCTCGGATCAAGGAGGCACTTAAGATGCTCCGCTCATCCCTGCCAAGTACTATTCTTATAGAGCAGAATATTGATATGGATTCCGGGCCAATTCTTGGTGATCCGACTCAACTGCATCAACTTTTAATGAATCTCTGCACCAACTCTTTTCATGCTATGGAGGAGAGGGGGGGGGTGATTTCTGTCTCTTTAAGGAAAAAGACGTTGAGTAAAGCTGATATTGGCAATATTGCCAATGTTCATCCAGGGCCCTTTGTCCAGTTGGATATTAGGGATGGTGGTTCGGGTATTTCCTTGGCAATACAGGAGAAAATATTTAATCCCTATTTCACAACCAAGGATGTGGGCAAGGGTACCGGAATGGGGCTTTCCATTGTTCATGGTATTGTTAAGAACTCTGGTGGCTTTATTACCTGTGAGAGTAAGGTAGGGGAGGGAACTCTCTTTTCTGTTAACCTTCCCTGTGTGGAGGGCACCTTGGTGGAGAGTAAATTGACTGAGGCACCTTCACTCGGTCATGAGCGTATTCTCTTTGTTGACGATGAAAGAATGTTGGCTGAAATAGGCAAGGCTATGCTTGAGCGCTTTGGCTATAAGGTAAGATTGGAGACCAGTGGCATTGAGGCTCTGGCCACATTCAAGAGGGAGCCCGATGCCTTTGATCTTGTTATTACCGATCAGACCATGCTTGGTATGACTGGTCTGGAGATGAGCCAGAGGATGCGACAGATTCGTCCGGATCTGCCTATTATTCTCTGCACAGGATATAGTAGTATGCTCATCGAGGAGAAGGTTAAGTCACTGGGTCTTGCCGGTCTTGCCCTTAAGCCCCTCACCAAAGAGGTGCTTACTGCCCTCATCCGGCAGGGACTGGATCATAAACAGTGATCTCCCGGAGGCTTGGCGATTTGCCCTGATCCTGATCTGCTGTATTGCCGAGGCTAGCCCCACACATTGCCTGTGCCAATTTCATCTCTGCGGGAATGGCTCATGGTACTTCTGAAATCTCCTTGGGCGAGCGTCCCGCTTGCATCACTCTTGCCTGTGCCCATCCTACGGTAGCTTCAAATTATGTTCTCTTTTGCAGTTTGCGCTTTTTCTCGTATCCGCCATTCCGCTACGCTTCACTGCCGCCATTCCGCTACGCTTCACTGCCGCCATTCCGCTACGCTTCACTGCTGCTTTTCACCGTGTTCTCCGTAGCTGGGTAAATGCTCAAGCATCAGGCGCCTCTGCAACATTTACTACAATCCATTTAGGTCCGTATTCACCAGCATCAAGCAGCAGTAGTGCTCTTGCCTGTAAAACGGTTTGGCCAGCTCATCTGGCCTGCCCCCGCCGACGGGATGAAAACTTTCTCATCCGTAATTTTAAATCAGTGCCTTGGCTGAATATACCCATCCTCTCACCTTGTGAAATCCCCCAATAATTCAGGACAATAACTAATATATCAGGGTTCAATCTGTTTAGGGAAGGTTGATCTGCTCTCAGCCAGAGATGCCTGTTTGTAATTGTCAAGTTAAAAAGCCCTGGCTATGGGGCTGTTCCGCCATAATTCTGGAACCTTAGGCCTTGGCTCGCTAAAACAAATTGGCTAAAGAGTCGCAGACTCAACGGCATAGCTTGGCGTTTTGAACTGCTGGTCAGGAGGCTTTTTCTTTGATTTATTTTTGCCTTCTCTTTCTTGTTCTCGTATCCTGAAAGAGGACATCTGGTTACAGGGGTCGATGTCTTCTTACTATATCCTCGTAGTTTTCTGGCATAATTTTTCTGTGATTGTTGTGCTGCATGGAAATTTAACATAACTCTGATGAGAGTGAGGTTACGGATGACGGGATGGTCATTATTTTCTGAGCGAAGCGTGCTGGTTTTATGTAAAAAATCGATTGCACTCACCCTTGCGGCAACGATGATGTTACCGCTTACTGTAATTGCCAATCCGACCGGGGAGCAGGTGGTCACCGGCTCCGCCTCCTTTAATCGGTCTCATAATAGACTGGATATTAATCAGGGGACAAATTCGGCCATTATTAACTGGCAGGACTTCTCCATTGGGGCCGGCGAGACAACGAAATTCATTCAACCATCAGCCACCAGTGCTGTCCTGAACAGGGTTGTCTCCGGCAACCCCTCTCAAATTTACGGTAACCTGACTGCCAATGGTCAGGTTTATCTGGTAAACCAGAATGGTATCCTCGTCGGTCCCTCCGGTATGGTTGATACCAAGGGCTTTGTCGCCTCTACCCTCGATGTGGCAAATGAGGCCTTTTTGGCCGGTGGAGATCTCACCTTTTTTGGTGATTCAGGCGCAAACCTTATCAACCTGGGAATGATTAATGCCGTTGAGGGCGATGTACTGCTTATTGCCCATAGCGTACAAAATGCCGGAACGATAACGGCCAAAGAGGGAACTGTGGCTCTGGCGGCGGGCAGTGAAGTCCTTGTCTGTGCCTCGGGTGAGAAACGGATCTATATTCGTGCGGGTGCCTCCGATGGGAAGGTGGAAAATAGCGGTCTGATCGATTCAGTCAGTGCGGAGCTTAAGGCGCTGGGTGGTAACGAATTCGCCCTTGCTGTTAATAATACAGGGCTTGTGCGGGCAACAGCGCTTGAAGAGCGTGGCGGTCGGATTTGGTTGGTCTCAGCGACGGGCACAACCGAAAATAGTGGCACACTCACAGCCAAACGGGGCGATAAGGGTGGTGAGGTGCAGGTGCTTGGTGACCGTGTAGCCCTGACCGGTAGTTCTCTTATCGATGTTTCCGGCGACAGTGGTGGTGGTACAGCTCTGGTCGGCGGGGACTATCAGGGTAAAAATAGTGCTGTAAAAAATGCCGTAAAGACCTATGTGGGTAAAAAGACCTTAATTAGAGCAGACGCCGGTTATAATGGTCATGGCGGTAAGGTAATAGTGTGGGCCGATGAGGGTACTCAGTTTGCCGGAACTATCTCCGCCAGAGGTGGGGCAGAGGGGGGTGATGGTGGCTTTGCCGAGGTATCCGGTAAAAAAGTGCTTGCATATCAGGGCACAACCGATCTGCGTGCCCCGGCGGGTGAGACGGGTACCCTCCTGCTTGATCCCTATAGCATTACTATTCAAGAAAGGGGTGATTTTCCGACGCCTCCCTTTGAGCCTACGAAAGATAAGTCAATTATAGGTGTTGATGTCCTGCAGGGGGCCCTTGCATCTGGTAACGTGACTATTTCCACCCATGGTGATGGTTTGGGCACGCAAGATGGTGATATCACAGTGTTGGCCCCCATTGAGTGGAGTTCCGGCAGCGATCTGGTCATGGAGGCTGCCAATGATATTTTTATTAATGCCGATATTTCTTCGCTCGGCAGTGGCACCGTCACCATTAAGGGAGCATCGATCGCGATCAACAATTCGATTCGCACCAAGGGTGGCAATCTGAATTTAACCGCAAGCATCGGCACTGTCACCATGGCGGACGGTGCCAGCCTCACCACTACGGCTGAGGAGAATAGCCTTACTTCATCGGGCAGTGTCACCGTTACGGCGGAGACCGCCATAAGCCTGCAAGATATCATTACAACCGGGGCGAGTAACGCCCCCTTCTCCAGCAGTGCTGGCGGCAGTATTATGATAGCGGGCAGGAGCATCTCTCTCCATGGCAATTTGGCTGCGACTAGTGCTTCAGGGACAGGTGGTTCTGTTGATCTGAATGGCCTCGTGGTACTTACCGCTGATTGTTCTGTGACCACCAATGCTGCTGCTGTCAACTTTACTTCCAGTATCGACTCAGATGGCACCCCTCATAGTCTGGCCATAGAAGCTGGTGGTGGAACGGTCGTGTTCAAGGGCGCGATTGGTCAAATGGCTCCCTTGGCCAGCTTGACGGTGACGTCGGCGTCTCAGGTTGACATTGAAAAGAACGTTACCACCAATAGCACTGGTGGCCTATCGGTTACCTCTTCCACTATCCGTCTCGGCGATGATGACGAT
Source organism: Desulfotalea psychrophila LSv54 (assembly GCF_000025945.1). Lineage (GTDB taxonomy): Bacteria > Desulfobacterota > Desulfobulbia > Desulfobulbales > Desulfocapsaceae > Desulfotalea > Desulfotalea psychrophila. The sequence continues at coordinate 1,692,642 of NC_006138.1, forward strand.
TTGCCTCCGGGTTCGGACGCCATGACCATCAACACCCTGGTGAGTGCTGGCCCCGTCAGCCTGAATGCCTCAAACATCTACCTAGACGATGCGGTGACCTTTGTCCGTGGTAGCGGGGCGATCATTTTTACTGGGAACCTGACTAGCCAAGCAGGTAAACACCATCATCTGACCTTCATCGGTACGGGCGGCGGTGCCATCACTGTGACCGGTGAGATTGGTGCCATCGACCACCGACTTGGCAATATCCTGGTTAACAGTGTCACCGATCTCACCTTTTCCGGGCAGGTCTTCGCCGGAAGCCTGGTCTCGCTGAACGGTACCGGACAGGTTAATATTGGCGGTGTCCAGGGCTATGACGATGCCAACGGTTTGCAGCTGGAAACTTCTGGCACGGCCAATGCTTTTGCCGATGACGAAAACATTATCATTCACTCTGATGTCACCCTGAGTAATCCGGCTGCTCCCCTCAGCATCAGCACGCCCATGGGGAATATTGATATCGTTGACAATGCCAAGCTGACCACGGAGGGGGGCTCTATAAGCTTATCGGCCGGGGGGGAGGCGCTGACGCTGGGAGAGGCTACGGAATTGAATAGCAAGGGGGGGGCTATAAACTTATCGGCCGGGGGCGGGGTGCTGACGCTGGGAGAGCTTACGAAACTGAATAGCACGGGGGGGGCTATAAGTTTATCGGCCGGGGGCGGGGCGCTGACGCTGAAAAATGCTACGGAACTGAATAGCAAGGGGGGGGGGATAAGTTTATCGGCCGAGGGCGGGGCGCTGACGCTGGGAGGGACTGCGAAACTGGAGAGCACGAGTGGCCTGATTAGCCTGACCGGCAAGGGGGTATTACAATCGGCCAACTCTGTTATCAAAACTCATGCTGGCAGTATTTATATCGATGGTGGGGCTAGCCCCATCACCCTGGCTGGCCTAGTACAAAGCACTGATGCCGGCGAAATTAAAATAGTTAACGCCACCGATGTTATCCTGAACTTCATTGGAACTTTTGGTACGGTGATATTGGGTGAGGTAGGCAAGGAACTTACCGGTACCGTCAGCCAGCCGGCGGGTGGCATCATTTACGCATCCACTCTCATGGGTGATGCGCATGAGGTCACGATCATGAATAGCATGATCGGCAATCTGGGCGCCTTCAAGGCCACTGGCGCCATGACCTTGCAGGATAATAAAGGACCGAGTACTGCTGCAGGTCTGAAATTGACGGGCAATGTCACGGTGGGAGCTGCCAGCACGATTGAAACCCGTGATGGCCTTTTGGACCTCGGCGCCTTCAGCTTGAATGCCGCAGGCTTCGGCCTTAGCCTCACCGGTGTGGGCGTATCGCAGGGTGATGGCTCGGCAATCTTGGCCAGCACCGCCGATATTAATGGCGGATCTGGCGACATTTCGCTCTTCAGTGCCTTCAATGATTTCACCGGGCAGGTAAGGGTCAACTCCAGCGGTTCTCAGGTTTCTATCCGGGACGCTAATCAGCTCAGCATGAAGACCCTGGGCAAACTGGCTGCAACCACCTCTATTAAAGCCTGGGCGGGCACCACGCTCCTACTCACGCTCGAGGACATTGCCACCACCTCCGGCAATATTGAATTTTGCTCCCTTAACGGCGACCTCTCGACACCGGGCAAGCTGGCTACCGGCTCCGGCAGTGTACTCGTCTCTGCAAAAAATCAAGTCACTCTCTCTCGGAGTATTATCTCCACCTCAGGCGATCTGAAGGTCGACGCTGCCACCATAACCCAGTCCTCTGGATCGTCAGTCGAGCCACTGCTGCTGAAAACCGGTAGTGCCGGCACCATCACCGTCACTGCCACCGACGGTATTGTTATGGGGCAGTATTGCAGCTACCTGTCCGATACCGGCACCATTGCCATTAAAACGGGCGGTTCGGCTGATCTGGCCGACATTACCTCTAACGGAACCTTGACAGTGAATGCCGTCGGCTCGGTGCAGCAGACTGGGGCTGGCATCCTTCATGCTGCCCAGCTCTCTATCACTGCCAAGGATGTGGAACTGAAGAACGCCAATGAGGTGGACACATTGGCAGCAGATCTGAGTGGGAACCTAGCCTTTGTCAATAACCAGACTCTGACTGTCGGCAGTGTCGATAGCACAGTCGGCATCTCTGCCAAGGCCTCGGTCCTCCTACGGACGACTGATGGGGATCTGTTTCTGGAACAGACCGTGACAGGTGGATCTGACATTGTTCTGGTTTCAGCAGAAAATTTCACCAACAATGTTGACAAGGACGCGCTGTCCGTTGGTGTTGGCAACAGCTGGCAGGTCTGGTCTAAGACTCCGACGCTACCAGGTGCTCTTAAGGGATTGGTCCCGAATTTTAAACAGTACAATGCAACCTATGGAACTACATCAGTTGCAACCGGAGCCACTGGCAATGGTCTGCTCTATACCCTGGCACCTAAGTTGACTGTGGCCCTTCAGGGCGCTGTGGAGCGGAGCTATAATGGGGGGGTGGACGCGACTCTTGCCCAGGATAACTACTTGATTGCTGGAAGTTTAACCGGGGATTCGGTTGTGTTGAGTACTGCAGGAAAGTTTGAAAACAAGCATGTCGATGACAATAAAAAGATCACTGTTAATGTGACCATTGACTCTGCCAGTCAGGGTGGCATTTTAGTGTACGGTTATCAGCTGGCGACTGGCTCGGAGTTGATTGAGGCCAAAATTGGTAAAATTATTCCTGTCAATTTGACCATTACCACCGATGCTGTGAGCAAGACCTATGACGGCAGTTTTAATGCGTCTGGTCAGGCGGCTGTTGCCTCAGGCACTCTGTTTGATACCGATAGTATTAGTGGTGGAACCTTTGCCTTTACCAATGCCAATGCAGGAATCGGTAACAAGGTAGTGACCGTCTCAGACGTCACCGTTACCGATGGTAACGGCGGCAGTAACTATCTCGTGAACTATGCAAAAAATAGCACCAGCACCATCAATAAGGCTTCCTTGACCATCAGCAGTTCTGATGTGACCAAGACCTATGACGGTAATGTGACGGCAGCGGGTAGTGCGAAAGTGACTGCCGGTACCCTGTACAACAACGTTAGCAATAAAGGTGTCTTGGATAGTATCAGCGGTGGTAGCTTCGAATTTACCGATGCCAATGCAGGAATCGGTAATAAGGCAGTAAGCGTCGATGTTGTCACAGTCAACGACGGGAACAGTGGTAATAACTACGCGGTCATCTATGCAAAAAATAGCACCAGCACCATCAATAAGGCTTCCTTGACCATCAGCAGTTCTGATGTGACCAAGACCTATGACGGTAATGTGACGGCAGCGGGTAGTGCGAAAGTGACTGCCGGTACCCTGTACAACAACGTTAGCAATAAAGGTGTCCTGGATAGTATCAGCGGTGGTAGCTTCGAATTTACCGATGCCAATGCAGGAATCGGTAATAAGGCAGTAAGCGTCGATGTTGTCACGGTCAACGACGGGAACAGTGGTAATAACTACGCGGTCATCTATGCAAAAAATAGCACCAGCACCATCAATAAGGCTTCCTTGACCATCAGCAGTTCTGATGTGACCAAGACCTATGACGGTAATGTGACGGCAGCGGGTAGTGCGAAAGTGACTGCCGGTACCCTGTACAACAACGTTAGCAATAAAGGTGTCCTGGATAGTATCAGCGGTGGTAGCTTCGAATTTACCGATGCCAATGCAGGAATCGGTAATAAGGCAGTAAGCGTCGATGTTGTCACGGTCAACGACGGGAACAGTGGTAATAACTACGCGGTCATCTATGCAAAAAATAGCACCAGCACCATCAATAAGGCTTCCCTGACCATCAGCAGTTCCGATGTGACCAAGACCTATGACGGTAATGTGAAGGCAGCGGGTAGTGCGAAAGTGACTGCCGGTACCCTGTACAACAACGTTAGCAATAAAGGTGTCCTGGATAGTATCAGCGGTGGTAGCTTCGAATTTACCGATGCCAATGCAGGAATCGGTAATAAGGCAGTAAACGTCGATGTTGTCACAGTCAACGACGGGAACAGTGGTAATAACTACGCGGTCATCTATGCAAAAAATAGCACCAGCACCATCAATAAGGCTTCCCTGACCATCAGCAGTTCCGATGTGACCAAGACCTATGACGGTAATGTGAAGGCAGCGGGTAGTGCGAAAGTGACTGCCGGTACCCTGTACAACAACGTTAGCAATAAAGGTGTCCTGGATAGTATCAGCGGTGGTAGCTTCGAATTTACCGATGCCAATGCAGGAATCGGTAATAAGGCAGTAAACGTCGATGTTGTCACGGTCAACGACGGGAACAGTGGTAATAACTACGCGGTCATCTATGCAAACAATAGCACCAGCACCATCAATAAGGCTTCCCTGACCATCAGCAGTTCCGATGTGACCAAGACCTATGACGGTAATGTGAAGGCAGCGGGTAGTGCGAAAGTGACTGCCGGTACCCTGTACAACAACGTTAGCAATAAAGGTGTCCTGGATAGTATCAGCGGTGGTAGCTTCGAATTTACCGATGCCAATGCAGGAATCGGTAATAAGGCAGTAAACGTCGATGTTGTCACGGTCAACGACGGGAACAGTGGTAATAACTACGCGGTCATCTATGCAAAAAATAGCACCAGCACCATCAATAAGGCTTCCCTGACCATCAGCAGTTCCGATGTGACCAAGACCTATGACGGTAATGTGACGGCAGCGGGTAGTGCGAAAGTGACTGCTGGTACCCTGTACAACAACGTTAGCAATAAAGGTGTCCTGGATAGTATCAGCGGTGGTAGCTTCGAATTTACCGATGCCAATGCAGGAATCGGTAATAAGGCAGTAAACGTCGATGTTGTTACGGTCAACGACGGGAACAGTGGTAATAACTACGCGGTCATCTATGCAAACAATAGCACCAGCACCATCAATAAGGCTTCCCTGACCATCAGCAGTTCCGATGTGACCAAGACCTATGACGGTAATGTGAAGGCAGCGGGTAGTGCGAAAGTGACCGCCGGTACCCTGTACAACAACGTTAGCAATAAAGGTGTCCTGGATAGTATCAGCGGTGGTAGCTTCGAATTTACCGATGCCAATGCAGGAATCGGTAATAAGGCAGTAAACGTCGATGTTGTTACGGTCAACGACGGGAACAGTGGTAATAACTACGCGGTCATCTATGCAAAAAATAGCACCAGCACCATCAATAAGGCTTCCCTGACCATCAGCAGTTCCGATGTGACCAAGACCTATGACGGTAATGTGACGGCAGCGGGTAGTGCGAAAGTGACTGCTGGTACCCTGTACAACAACGTTAGCAATAAAGGTGTCCTGGATAGTATCAGCGGTGGTAGCTTCGAATTTACCGATGCCAATGCAGGAATCGGTAATAAGGCAGTAAACGTCGATGTTGTCACGGTCAACGACGGGAACAGTGGTAATAACTACGCGGTCATCTATGCAAACAATAGCACCAGCACCATCAATAAGGCTTCCCTGACCATCAGCAGTTCCGATGTGACCAAGACCTATGACGGTAATGTGACGGCAGCGGGTAGTGCGAAAGTGACTGCTGGTACCCTGTACAACAACGTTAGCAATAAAGGTGTCCTGGATAGTATCAGCGGTGGTAGCTTCGAATTTACCGATGCCAATGCAGGAATCGGTAATAAGGCAGTAAACGTCGATGTTGTCACAGTCAACGACGGGAACAGTGGTAATAACTACGCGGTCATCTATGCAAAAAATAGCACCAGCACCATCAATAAGGCTTCCTTGACCATCAGCAGTTCTGATGTGACCAAGACCTATGACGGTAATGTGACGGCAGCGGGTAGTGCGAAAGTGACTGCCGGTACCCTGTACAACAACGTTAGCAATAAAGGTGTCCTGGATAGTATCAGCGGTGGTAGCTTCGAATTTACCGATGCCAATGCAGGAATCGGTAATAAGGCAGTAAGCGTCGATGTTGTCACGGTCAACGACGGGAACAGTGGTAATAACTACGCGGTCATCTATGCAAAAAATAGCACCAGCACCATCAATAAGGCTTCCCTGACCATCAGCAGTTCCGATGTGACCAAGACCTATGACGGTAATGTGACGGCAGCGGGTAGTGCGAAAGTGACTGCCGGTACCCTGTACAACAACGTTAGCAATAAAGGTGTCCTGGATAGTATCAGCGGTGGTAGCTTCGAATTTACCGATGCCAATGCAGGAATCGGTAATAAGGCAGTAAGCGTCGATGTTGTCACGGTCAACGACGGGAACAGTGGTAATAACTACGCGGTCATCTATGCAAAAAATAGCACCAGCACCATCAATAAGGCTTCCCTGACCATCAGCAGTTCCGATGTGACCAAGACCTATGACGGTAATGTGAAGGCAGCGGGTAGTGCGAAAGTGACTGCCGGTACCCTGTACAACAACGTTAGCAATAAAGGTGTCCTGGATAGTATCAGCGGTGGTAGCTTCGAATTTACCGATGCCAATGCAGGAATCGGTAATAAGGCAGTAAACGTCGATGTTGTCACGGTCAACGACGGGAACAGTGGTAATAACTACGCGGTCATCTATGCAAACAATAGCACCAGCACCATCAATAAGGCTTCCCTGACCATCAGCAGTTCCGATGTGACCAAGACCTATGACGGTAATGTGACGGCAGCGGGTAGTGCGAAAGTGACTGCTGGTACCCTGTACAACAACGTTAGCAATAAAGGTGTCCTGGATAGTATCAGCGGTGGTAGCTTCGAATTTACCGATGCCAATGCAGGAATCGGTAATAAGGCAGTAAACGTCGATGTTGTCACAGTCAACGACGGGAACAGTGGTAATAACTACGCGGTCATCTATGCAAAAAATAGCACCAGCACCATCAATAAGGCTTCCTTGACCATCAGCAGTTCTGATGTGACCAAGACCTATGACGGTAATGTGACGGCAGCGGGTAGTGCGAAAGTGACTGCCGGTACCCTGTACAACAACGTTAGCAATAAAGGTGTCCTGGATAGTATCAGCGGTGGTAGCTTCGAATTTACCGATGCCAATGCAGGAATCGGTAATAAGGCAGTAAGCGTCGATGTTGTCACGGTCAACGACGGGAACAGTGGTAATAACTACGCGGTCATCTATGCAAAAAATAGCACCAGCACCATCAATAAGGCTTCCCTGACCATCAGCAGTTCCGATGTGACCAAGACCTATGACGGTAATGTGACGGCAGCGGGTAGTGCGAAAGTGACTGCCGGTACCCTGTACAACAACGTTAGCAATAAAGGTGTCCTGGATAGTATCAGCGGTGGTAGCTTCGAATTTACCGATGCCAATGCAGGAATCGGTAATAAGGCAGTAAACGTCGATGTTGTCACAGTCAACGATGGGAACAGTGGTAATAACTACGCGGTCACCTATGCAAACAATACCAGCAGCACCATCAACCCCTATGAGGTTCATTTAACAGGCAGTCGTGACTATGACGGAACTGCTGTTGTTGCCTCCGATATTTTCAACACCGGTAGCCTGGTTGGCAGCGAGACCTTGACCTTAAGTGGCAGTGGTACCATGGCCAGTAAAAACGTGGTCACCAATGGCACCGTTAGCCTTGGTACTCTTGCCCTGGTTGATGACACTGGTCTGGCAAGCAACTACATCCTTACCGGTGGCACTCAAACGGCTACCATAACTCCGGCATCATTAACCCTGTCCGGTATTACCGCCAAGAATAAGGTTTACAATGCCGATAAAACTGCCACTGTAAATACAGGCAGTGCCAATTATACCGGCCTCTTCGCTGGCGATCTTGTAAGCGTAAATGCCAGTGGTCTGTTCAGCGATAAGAACGTCGCCAATGGTAAGACCGTCACCTTGGCCAGCAGCTATTCAGGCGCAGATATTGGTAACTACAGAATTACCAATCAGGCGACGACCATGGCAAGTATCACTGCTCGCCGAGTTTTACTTACCGTTGATGGTGCCATGAAGGTGTATGGAGACGCTGACCCGTTGTTTACCAGTGTAGCTGAACTGCAGCAGGGAGACAGAGGGCTTATGGGTGGAGATTCTCTGAGCGCTACTCTCATACGAAGGGCTGGTGAGAATGTTGGAAGCTACTCCATAGGGTTGGGAACCCTGGCAAATAATAATTATGCAATCACCTACCTTGCAGCAGATCTCACCATTAGTCCCGCCACTTTGACCTATGTCGCTGATGCCGTAAATCGTAATTATGGAGATGCTAATCCCTTATTCACCGGTAAGGTTATAGGCTTTAAGAACAGTGAAACATTGGCCAGTGCCACCGTGGGAGACGCAATATATAGTACGGACGCAACCATCAAGAGTAAGATTGGCACCTATGCTATTTATGGTAGTGGACTTACAGGGCTGAACGGTAATTATGTTTTTGTCCAGGACGTAAATAACGTAAGCGCTCTCTCCGTTTTGTCTGCAGCAACTCCTGAGTCATCATTTACGAGCATCATTAATGAAAAGGAAATAGGTGACTTAAGTGATACTTTGACTATGTCGAAGGACAATTTTATGTGTTGTCAGCCACTATTTTCCATAGAGATTGAAGGGCATGCTGATAGGGATGCCGGGAACGAAATAGCAGAACTTTTTAGTTCTGAGATTCAATTTGAAGAAGATCTAACAGGTTTTGGCAGGTACTCTTTGGGTGAGGAAGGTGATGGCCAGCAGTCTGTCAGGAATTATTTGCATTAAAGAGAGGCTGTGACTTACTCGCTTTAAACGGGGATGGACGATATGACAGTTCATGGTGGCTCTGGGGAGGATGGAAAATTTCAGGCTCTTCCAGAGTTGACGTTTATCAGATACAGGTGGCGAGGGGGTGCAGCTGAAAGGTGGTCAGGGCGGACATAGGTATCTGCCAGTTAATTACTGCTTTCTTCAATAATCTGTGGCCTTAAGGTGTTTTTCCTGATCTTTTTTACAAAATACCCATCAAAAATTTGTTTATGGCGTTATTTCTTTTTTATTCCAAACAATTAGAAGAGACTTTCTGCGAAAGTCAACTTATTAGAAAATTTCATATTCAGCATATTGACCCTGATTTGGGAATTAGCGGGGCGCGAGCATGTTTTGAAATTATTCATTGTTTTGTGAAAACACCTGTGATTTAATGATGTTAGCGTCTTGGCCTTGTGGGGGGGCGTTTAAGGACCTCAGGGAAGAGCATGGTTTTGCCATTGAAAAAATTTCTGATCATGCCAGGATCGTTCCTTGCTAGTACTTGAAGCCTTTGTTGGGGATGGTTGGTTGTCATGAGGATAACAGGTAGAAATAATTTTTGATCAGGTGAGGCCTTTGCATTAAACCTTCTCTGGGACGAATAATAGAAGGATAATCAAGGGAGAATTTGAATGGCATTAGTATTTTGCCCACGTTTTCTGCAGGCGTTGACCACTGGGCTGGCGTTGCTTGCTGTTGTTTCCCCAACCAGTTATGCCCAGGATCTTAAACTCGTGGCTCCTAAAAGACTTGAGAGTAATGCAAACCCTGTTAACTTTCCGTCAGATGTTCCTGCTCAGGAGATTGAATTGGCCAATCCTCAACGTGTTCTTTTAGAACGTTTAACCGGGTTGATTTTTTTGAAATCCCCGGAAAAAGTTCTTCAGGGCGGGGTTGAGATGGAGGGCATATCGGCAGATGGATATATGCCCGAATCGGTTTTTGCAGAGATGGAGGCTTTTTTGAATAAACCTCTGAGCTTAGAAAAACTTGACGATATATTGAAAAAGGCTGTGCTCTATTTTCGTTCTCAGGAAACACCCGTCGTTGATGTCTATGTGCCCGAACAGGATATCTCAGGTGGGACAATTCAAATTGTTGTTCTGGAAGGTCGTATTGGCGAGATACGAACCGAGGGGAATGAATGGTTTTCCAGTGAACTGATAGAAAAGCATGTGCGGGCTAAACCTGGTGATATTATTCGTGGTGATCAGCTGGCTGAAGATATTTACCTAGCGAATAAAAACCCCTTTCGCAGGGTTGATTTGGTGCTCGACCGGGGTGAAAAACGGGGTGAAACAGATGTCATCTTACGCACAGAGGATAGATTTCCCCTCCGTCTGTATGGCGGATATGAAAACACCGGCACCGCATATACAGGCTATGATCGTTATTTTGTTGGCCTGAATTGGGGGAATGCATTCGGTTTAGATCATTTACTTGATTATCAGTTCACCAGCAGTGCTGATTATAAGGGCATGAGTGCGCATTCTCTTCATTACGAAGTTCCATTAAGTTATCAACATACAATAAGCTTTTTTGCAGCTTATGCAGAGAGCAATCCCAACTTTGACCCCTATGATTTAGAGGCAGATAGTTTTTAATTAAGTGGTCGATACATAATGGACTTGGATTCTGTGAATAAGTATCTCCATAGCGTGTTTCTTGGAGTTGACTATAAATATAGTAACAGTAATCTTGGTTTTGCTCTCCTGCCTGTATTTAATAAAGATGTAGAAATATTGCAGGGTATTGTTGGTTATAATGGTTCTTTACCGGATCATTTGGGAATGACAGCATTTAATTTTCAGACTGTGCTGAGCCCTGGGGGGTTATTGCGATATAACACTGATTATTACTTCAACTCCTTTCAAGAGGGTGCCTCTGCAGATTATCTCTATTGTAATCTTGATATTGATAGATTAACGGCCCTGCCATATGGCTTTACTTTGAGCAATAAGGCCCATGGACAGTTGGCTAATGGCCAGCTTCTCGGTAGTGAGCAGATAGGACTTGGCGGTTACTCTACTGTTCGGGGCTTTCCTGAGCGTGAGGTGAATATTGATAGTGGAGTGCTGTTAAGAAATGAACTACGCACACCAACCATTGCCCTTGCGGAGCTGGTGGATTATTCGAAATCGTTGGGGGATTTACAGTTGTTAGCTTTTTGGGATTATGGTTCCGGACGTAACGATTATGAGGGAGAGAATCAAACTCTTTCAGGTTATGGTTTAGGTCTGCGTTATAACTTTGGCTCTTATGTTTCATTGCGTCTTGATTATGGCTTTCAAGGTAGTGGTAGAGATATTTACAAGAATGAAGACTCTCAGCTTCATGTTGGATTGGTGATTGGTTACTAACTTAATCTTGAGGAGGGCTTTATGTGTTTAGGTAGAAAATCTATGGGAGTTTTGGGCTTATTTATGGCTGTACTGTTCCTGTGTGCCTGTAATCCGGTTTCAGCTGAAAAGAAGAAAGAAGAGGCGAAAACTAAGGTGGAGAACCCTCAGCAGGTGGAACAGAAATTAGTAAAAGTGAGTACATTGGATTCCGTCGAGGCTAATAAGGAATTTCAAAAGAATGTTCAGGTCATGCAGCTGCAGCGCCAGCGAGTTATTCAGCTACAAAATCAGTTGAAGCAGACTCAGACCAAGGAATTAAAGATGAGCCTGCAAAAAGAGATTGAAGTTGCAATGAAGAAGCTCAATGAAGATAATAAGAAAATGATAGAGACTTACGGGTTTTCTTTAAACAGGAACTATGTGCTGGTGGTTGAAAAGGCCCATGTTTATATGGCTGTTTCAGATGAAGAAAATAAGAAAATTGTAGCTGAGCATAAGCAAAGTAAGAAGAAAAAATAGGCAGTGGAAGGTTGTACTTATGATCTGATTTTAGCAATGTCGTTAACAGCCTTACAGTTTGGGAGGCCCTGCGGGGCAGGACCTCCTGGGGCAATAGACCATCGAAGATTTAGCAGGTTTTGAACTGTGAAATAAGGCCGTTGAGTTTAGTTGCCAGTTCTGCCAGTTGGCTTGACGCCTCTCTTACCCCGGAGCTACTGCCCTTTATTGTCGTGGCTGATTCATTTACTCCGACAATGTCCATGGTGATGCTTTGGGACACTGCTGTAATTTGACTGATATTTTCATTGACCTCCTGTATACCTTCGGAGGTTTGATTGATATTTGCCGTTATCTCAGCAGTGGCACTTGACTGTTCCTCAACGGCAGTTGCGATTACATTGACGATTTTATTGATTTCCGAGATAACCTGAGAGACAGATTCGAGCTGGTCCACGGTGAGATTGGTGGTTTTCTGGATATCTTCAATCTTCACCTTGATATCCATGGTTGCCTCAGCAGTCTGTTTTGCAAGTTCTTTGATTTCGTTTGCGACCACGGCAAATCCCTTGCCACTCTCTCCTGCCCGTGCCGCTTCTATGGTTGCATTGAGGGCGAGAAGGTTTGTCTGCTCTGAGATATCTGTAATAGTCTCGGTGACATGGCTGATGTCCTGGGCGGCCTTGCCCAGGTTGGCCATGGAGGCGGTTGCGCTTGCCGCCTGATTAACGGCCCCGGCGGAAATTTCCCGGGCCTTATCTGCATTATTTGAAATTTCACTGATAGTTGCAGACATCTCTTCGGTAGATGCGGCAACCATTGAGGTATTTGTTGTTGCCTGGTCCATGGCTGCGGCCACGGTAGTGAGGTTGGTTGTCATCTCCTCTATGGCAACTGAAACCGAGTGAGATTTTTCTGAAGTATTCTCGGCCTCATCGCCCATTTCTCCAGAAATTTTATCAAGCTGATCAGATTTGCCATTGAGCGATGTAATTCCCTTGCCCATTTCTTGGAGGGTTTCCTTCAGCTGGAGGGACATCTTGTTGAGTGCATCAAGGAGGGCTCCAACTTCATCCCTGCGGGAATGGCTAATGGTACTGCTGAAATCCCCTTGGGAGACTTGGCCTGCAAATGCTACAGCTTGGGCCATGGGTTTGGTGATCATAGCGGTTATAATCAGACCTAGCGCAACGCCAATGATTAAACCCGTGCAAACAAGGATGGCTATAAGGGTCTTTGCCTTTGAACTTGCGCTTCGATTCTCTGCAATTACCTCATCTGTCATGATATCTGCTGCCTTTTGCAGGGCCTTGAGGCCGTTTTCAAAGGAGTAGAGGGCCTCCTTGTGGTGAGTCATCAGCCTGTTTGCCTCCTGAGGGCTAAGGTTATGGTCGTTTCTCACCCTGGCAACCACCTGTGAAAATCCGGCAACATACTCATTATAGGCTCTGATTGTATCCCTGAGTTCCGCCTTAAGGGCGGGGGGGAGATGGGGGTTTTTGTCGACAAGTTCTCTTACGGCTCTGAGCAGCTCTTTGGTTGTTCTATTGGTTTTTCTGAATTTTTCAATATATCCTGCCTGCTTCTCAGCCTTGCCGATATTGAGAAAAAAATCTTTCTCATAGCGTCGATGGGTGAGTCCAAGGGCGATGAGCTGCTCTGCATTGAGGAGTATCATGACGTCGTCTTGTAACAAAATTTCTGTTGAGTCCACCGCCTTGTTTATAGTGATAAAGCCCTGTAGGCCGACGGCTAGGCTGATCAGGGATGAAAGTAGGAAGCCTAGGAGCAGTTTCTTTTTTAGCGAAAGGTTGTTTAACAGGTTGAAATTCATAGTTGTGGTCCTTTATGTCTTAAAATTGTTTGTAAATCATGCTCTTAGCAAAAGCTGGAAAGCGTAGAGGAGATGTTCTTGGGCCAGGTCAAACATTCCAGGCCAAAACAGTACAGGAGGTGAATTTGTAAGGCAAGGTAACATTTTGTAATTCTTAGGCCAATTTATGGAAAAACAAGAGGGATTGCTATGATTTTATTTTGAGAAAGCTCATGAATTAACGAGATTTCAGGAAGGTAAATTTGTTAGTGGTATTGGTAGGCAGTAAATCTGCAAGGGGGAGCAGGCGGGGCTTTTAAGACAAATATTTTATCTGTAGGCGAAAAGAGTTGTTTTGGCTGTGGTTGCACCGTTCCAGCAGTAGGAGGCCCCGTGCCTTGCCCTTTCACTGCCGGTGATTTTAGGTTTTTTGCTGTGGTGTTCATATCTCCCCTTGCCGCCACTTGTCGTCTGGGCTAATAGAGAGGCTGTATAATTATGGCACAGGATCTATTGCCGGGGCAATGGCTCTTCTATGTCAGGGCGCTAGCTAACGTCCCCCTATAAAATGATCAGAGAGGTTGGGAAAATGGATTACGATTCAGGCGAGCGAGTTGAAGCCCCCCATGCGAATAGCGAGGGGGCAGGTGCCGTAGAGGAACAGAGACAAAATCCTTCTATTGAGGTCACTGCCCATAGAATTTGGAAGATCTCTTTAGCCGCTGGGCTGGTTGAGGAATGTCTCAGGGAAAAATATATAAGCCTCGGTTATGGGGACAGGGTAGATTTCTCAGGGGCCAGAAACAGGCAGGAGCTGATTGAGATGGCCAGTCTGGTAGCTGATCCCGTACTGGAGGATGCAGACTACTCTTTTGATATTGCCCGTAGATTTACTCAGGAGATGGCCAAGGGTGATCTGCTTATTATCAGTGATGGTAGAGATAGCCTACGGGCCATTGCTCAGGTGGCGGGTGATTACTACTACGATGAGACAAAGGGTAATTACGGTCAGTGTCGCAGGGTGAGATGGCTGAATATCTTTTCTCCTTCGCGCTCAAGAGCTAAAATTGTCGTAAAAGAATTTTCTCAGGTGCCACTTTATCGTCTCCGTCCACCGATCATAAACCTTGATAGGTTTCAGGAGCTGGTCGATGAGAGCTGTTTGGAAGGTAGCCGGTCCCTCAGGAGCGGTGACCGAATTGCTGGCTATGAAATCATGGCCATAGGTGATGAGATAATCGAAATAAAGAGAGGCAAGGGAACTGTCATTTTCCTGATGAGAATCGTTATCGAGGAGTTGTCTCAGCTGGTAACATCCTCGCAAATAATGATCGAAGACATAAGGGAGAGAAGGGTCTTTGCCAAGGTTGATACGGCCCTGGAGAAGTCTGTCCTTAACGGCTATGCAAATGTTTTAGCCTCATTGGTGGAGAAGAATCTCAGGGCGGGAATTAGAGTAGATGGTGTTTTGATCTGAGCAGGACATTTCCGCGGGAAGGCATAAAATGGAACTGGAATGGTCTGGGCATAAAAAAACCGCATCCTTTGCAGGACGCGGTTTTTTTTATGCTCTATACTTTATAGAGGCTCTTCTTTTAGGGTTGCTGTTGTTAGGGCCAATCCCTTTCTTGCCTTTTCAAGGCTTTCATAGGCTGTGGGGTAGAACTGTGGATTAAGTTCAAGTGCCTTTTCAAGGGCAACGATTGCCTCCTTATATCTCCTATGGGTCAGATACTCAAAGCCAATATTGTTATATGCATATGCCTCGTCCTTTGTTCCCCGCTTAAATGCGCTGAGGGCCTTTTCGAATTTTCCACGTTGGACACAGACTATGGCAAGATTGTTGTATACTTTCTTGTCCTTACTGTTTCTTGTCAATATGGTAAGGATTTTTTCTGCCTCTGCGTACTGTCCGTTTAGGTAGTAGGTAACGGCAAGGTTATTGAGGAGTGAGCTGTCCTGAGGTCTGTAAGACAATGCCTTTTTAAATTCTTTAACGGCTCTGCCATATTGCTGTTCAGTGCCGTAAATCAAGGCCAAGAAATGGTGGGCTCGCCATAGCTCATCGTCTAGGGCAATAGCAGTTAAGAGGGCATCCTCTGCTGCTTTAATTTTTTTCAGACCCAATAATGCCTGGCCAAGACCTTCATAGGCCAGAGCATCCTCTTCTGATTTTGCCAATAAAAATCTATAGACCTTCTCCGCATCGGCATGTCTGTTTTTCTTTCCCAGGATTTTGCCCTGTTTGTGCAGGAGTGAAATCTTATTTGGATCAATGGCGAGGGCCTTGACGTAGTTCATGTAGGCCTTCTCAATATCATTTTGTATGAGGTATCTGTCCCCTAGAGCCTCATACTCCTTCAGGGTTAACTTCTCCTGTTTTTGTGGCTCCTCAGTAAGTTCATAGACCTTTTGCTGACGTTCAATCTGTCTCTGTACACTAAGTTCTGTAGGATTACTTTGGAAAGATGCACAACCGCCTAATAGGAGTAGTGATGATATACCCAGTAACTTACAGGTATGGTAAAAGCCTTTCCTGCAGAATTCCGAATGAGATGTGCAAAGAGTAGTCATGTTTATCATCCATTTTTATTGAGGAGAGACCAGTTATTTAGAAGAGCTGATTTTTGCAAAATGCCGGGTCAAGCCTTTGGGAAACTGTATTTTTACCACATCACGACCAAGGGTTAATCTTACCCCAATTCCAGCCCGTCCCAGATCTTTGACCTTTTCAAATTCCTGTGATCCTGGAACAACCTTGGCAACAGAGTGGGCTAAGGCAAGACAACCCTCCCTATAGTATATCTTGGTATCTTGAATGGTAAACTTGGGTGCATTGGTGATTCTCTTAACCGAAAAGCCAAGTTTTCTTAAGTAGGCAGCACCCCTTTTAGCCATTCCGGTCACGCCATTGCCATTTGAGATTTCAACTGCGCAACCGGGTAGAGCCTGTTGAGTCTCTTTAATTGTGGCCCGACGCTTAGGATCTTTGGCTTTAATGATGCCATTATGTGTTCTGGTTGGTTTAACCTTTTTTTCAGTCGCTAGAACCGTCTCAACGGAAGGGGCGCCCGTGGCGACAGCAAGGTTTTTTTTCATCTCAGGCTTAGGCGTCTCCACGTACCCGGTCTCAGCACTTATCAGAGGTTCCTCCGTTAAAGTGGAAAGGGACTCATTTTGAGAGCTTGCCCGTGTTTTTGCCAGGCGGAGGTTATTGCTAATTCGCGTACTGCTACTATCTATTTCATAAGCTGTGGAAAACAATCTTACTGCCTGATCAGCCTTACCACAGAGCAATCTTGAACAACCGAAATTATTGTATAGATACGCCTTGGGGCTATACTTCAATGCCTGGCTATAGGCCCATTCTGCCCCCTCGCAGTTGGCAATCTGGTCGTAGGACATGCCCAGGGCATTATAGGCCTGCACATATTCTTTGTTGAGGTTAATAGCCTTGGTGAATTCGTTAATGGCCAGTTGATGTTTATGACCCTTCTGATAATACCGTCCGAGCCTATAATGAGATATTGGTAGATTTGAAACTGGTTTCACCGCTGACCAGAAGCGGGCATTTGCCTCCTTTGACAATCCCTGTTCATCCAGGAGTTGAGGCGATCCATTGTGCATAGTAGCACTTTCCTGATGGGAACTACAGCTGCTGAGAAAGGTCATAAGCAGGAGTAGGAGGAGGAGATGGAAGAACGAAAGTTGTTTGCTGATTTTTTTTCTTTTCATTATATCACCCTTGTATGATAACACGAAAAACTCTGATCATTGCTGGGCCTAAAATCACCAGAAAAAGTGCAGGGAAAATAAAAAAGATCAGCGGTATTACAAGCTTAACCGGCAACTTGGCGGCCATCTCTTCAAGCCTGGAGTATCTCTTTTGCCGCATCTCTTCTGCATGAATCCGTAAGGCATTCGCAACCCCTGTACCGTATTTTTGGGCCTGAATGAGTAGACTGACAAGATTGTCAATATCCCGTAGGTTTGTCCTCTTCGCCAGGTTCTTCAGACATTCATTTCGTGGTTTGCCTGTTTTGAGTTCAAGAGAAAGTATTTTGAACTCTTTGGCGAGTTCTGGACTGGTAATATGTATTTCCTGGGCCACTCTGCGAATTGCAGAATCTATTCCCATCCCGGCTTCAACACATACCATCAAAAGATCAATTGCATCGGGAAAGGTACGATCAAGCTCCTTCCTCCGGTAATGGCCTCTGATTTTCAACCTGAAAACGGGTAAGAAGTAGCCGAAAATTCCTGCGAAAATGGCAAAGGCTAATAGTCGTTCTGTGAATGTCCTAAAGCCAACCACATGCGAGATGGTAAGTAGCAGGAGTGGTAAGACTAAGAGGAAGTAACGGAGCAACTGGTAAGAGCGCAGGCTGGTGGAATCATAAATTCCGGCCCGTTGATAAAATAGGGGGGTACCCGAATAGATGCTCTCCGTACCAGCCTTCATTTTTGCCCCGGGCAATCCGAGAACGGTCCAGATGGTATGTCCTCCCCTCTCGTTGGCCTTTGCCTTGCCATTGCCGTTGCTGTAGCGTTTGCACCATTTTTGGGCCCTTGTCACTATATCCTGTTCCATTTTCCACTTACTTATAGATCTTGCTTCCAATCAAGAGGAGAAGGAGGATGACGACAAATAGAGTTCCTGAGAGTAAAATTGGGTTAGTATCCATGTTTTTTCTCACATATCAAGTTGAACAAATTTATATATAATAAAACTTCCAAACGACATCATAATTACAGCACCTGTAATGAGATAGGGACCAATGGGGTCTGTTATCAGTATAGCTACATACTCTTTGTTTAAAACACTAACAGCTAAGGCAATACAAAACGGTAGGGCAACGAGAATAATAGCTGAAAGTTTTCCCTCTGCGGAGAGGGCGCGAACCCTCTCTCTGAATCTAAATTTTTTTCGAATGATGGCAGAAATTTTTTCTAATATTTCAACAAGATTTCCACCTGTTTCCCGTTGAACAATGACCGAGGTAACAAAGTAGCGCAACTCTGTGGAATCAACCCTCTTGGCAAAATTGCGCAGGGTAGAGTCAATACTTTTTCCGAAGTTTATCTCTTCAACAACAATGGCAAACTCCTCATTTATCGGGGCTGGCATCTCTTCGGAAACCATCTTTAAACTTGCCATGATAGAGTGTCCGGCCTTCATGGCATATCCCATGAGATCAAGGGCATCAGGGAAGTGTTCTTCAAAATTTATTCGTCTCTGACGACGTTTTGACAGTAACCACAGAAAGGGGAGCAAGAGGGCAACAGCGGCAGCAGTAACAGAAACGGCAATGTGATTTTTAAGGAGAAAGAAGCTGACAAGAAAAGCCACGGCGGAAAAAAGCAGGGAGGAAAGAATAAAAACACCTGCAAGTATTTTAACTCCACCCTGCTGCATCAGTTCGGCAAGTTTTTTTACCGGAGGTATGGCGAGGAGGATTTCATTAAATAACTTAATATTACTTAAATTGTTATGATTGAGAGCATCCCTTCTGACCTCTTGGGGAGTAGAATATTTTTCCACCATCATCTGGATAGAGCGGGAATCTCTTCTCACAATAAGGCTATAGCTTACCTGAAGAATAATTAATATTAAAAAAAATAGAGTTAATGCTAGAAACAGTTCCATATTATACCCCCACCAGTAAGCATTCAGAGGTTAGTCCTCATCAAAAGGTGTCTCATTTTCATCAAAAAGTTCTTCGGTTAGTGGCACCCCCATTTGGGTAAACTTATCAAAAAATTTAGGCCGTACCCCCCTGACCTCAAAATGACCGCTAACGCCCCCTACCTGGTCAATACCCGTTTGCTCAAAGGCAATTATCTCCTGCATACTAATAACATTGCCCTCCATTCCGGTAATTTCCGAAAGGCTCACCACCTTTCTTGAGCCATCAACCAATCTATCCACCTGAATAACCACATTAATTGCAGAGCTGATGTACCTTTTAATATAGTCGCTATGCAGATTAAAACCGGCCATATTAACCATGGTTTCAATACGCATCAGGGCATCTGCAGGATTATTAGCGTGGACGGTAGTTAAGGAACCTTCGTGGCCTGTGTTCATCGCCTGCAACATATCAATTGCCTCGGCACCACGTACCTCGCCAACAATGATTCTGTCAGGGCGCATACGTAGGCTGTTGCGAACAAGATTTCGCTGGGTGATCTGTCCCGCCCCCTCCACATTTGCAGGTCGTGTCTCAAGGCGAATCACATGTTCCTGACGAAGCTGAAGTTCGGCTGAATCTTCAATGGTAACGGTTCGTTCAGCTGAAGAGATAAATCGTGACATGACGTTTAAAAGGGTGGTTTTTCCTGAGCCGGTTCCACCGGAAATGAGTACATTTAATCTGGCCTGAACAATGCCCTCTAGTAATTTACCAAGTGCTGGCGTTATTGTCTTTAAGACCTGGAGGTCATGCATTTCCAGAGGATCAACGGAGAATCGCCTGATTGACATACAGGGGCCATTGAGCGCCAGAGGAGGAATAATCACATTTACCCGGGAGCCATCCGCCAGACGTGCATCGACCATGGGAGAAATTTCATCAATTCTTCTGCCAACAGCAGAGACTATCTTTTCTATAATTCTCATCAGGTGCTTATTGTCCTTGAATCGGATCTTTGTCCGTTCAATCTTACCAAATCTCTCAACGTATACAGAGTGATAGGCGTTGACCAGGATGTCTGATACAGTCGGGTCTTTCATCAGCGCTTCCAGTGGGCCGAGACCTAATACCTCATCTTCAATTTCCTGGAGAAGGCATTCGTGCTCCTTGCTGTTTATCGGCATGACCTTGACACTGCCGTCGGTTAATATCTCCTGGGTCCTGTTGCGTATCTCCTCCCGCAGTACCTTCTCATCAACACTGTCCAGAAGGGAGAGATCCACAACCTTGGTTAAGCGGTCATGTATATCTGCCTTCAGTTCAAAATATTCGTCAGAAAGACCGAACTCATTACCCGGAGTAATCTCCACAATGTTTCCATTGGGCTGAACCGGATGATTCAATTTATCAAGATGCGCTTGCAAGTTCACTCGTCACCTCTTGGTTAAGGCCATCATTTATTTAGCATTCCACCAATGTTTACCCTTGGTGTTATTTTTGCCGACAATAGTTTCAGCCAGGGCAGAGTACACCCTTGCCAGGTTTGATTTTCCCCTGACATTTGCAATTGGTTTTCCATTGTTAATGGCAGACATCGTTAACTCATAGTCATTTGGAATGGTAACAGATATCTCTCCGCCAATCATTTTCCCGGCCTCTTTGAGACTAATCTGGGACTTTTTTTCAAAACGATTGGCTATAATCTGTACCTTGCCATTGGTCATCTCCCCACCCATATCAAGGGATTCTTTAAGGCGTTTAGCGTTGATGATGCATGGCAGGCTCAGGGTTGATATCAGGTAAACCACCTCAGATTTTTCAAAAATCTTAAAAGATATGTCATCCAGATACATACCGGAATCAATCACAATATAGTCAAAGAAGTCCTGCATCGCTGTCAGGATGGTAACCAGATAATCACGGGCAAGTTGAACGCCATTGGCAATCTTGTTCGGTGCTGGCATGACATAGACTCCCGAGGAGTGTCTTGTCATAGCACTTTTAAGATAGGCCGCATCAAGGCGGTTTATGTTTTTGCCTATCTCCTCCCAGTTTAAATCTGTCTCCAGATTGAGAAAGAGGGGAACCTCACCAACCATCCTGTTCATATCTATCAGGGCAACCAGCTTTGACTTATCAAAGGACTGGATACTGGTGGCAAGATTTACGGCAAAGGTGGTTGTTCCCACCCCGCCCTTGGCTCCGAGAACGCTAAATATGCTGCCCTCCTTAGAGGGCATCTCTTCGCTTTCCTGGCCGTTATCAGAAACACGCACCTCCATAAAGGCTTTAACCACCTCTTGGGGAAGAATGGGCTGCTGGAAGAACTCTTTTGCCCCGGTGTGCAGGGCAGGCAGAAGAATCTTGGAGGTCGCTTCGGCTGAGGTAACAAAGAGAGTGCCGACAACCCCCTCTTGGAGGAGGGTCCGAATAGTCTCCAGTTCAGAGTCCGGATCACTACCGATTTCAAGGACAAGGACATCAACTCTGGTCGCTTTTGGGTCATCCAGGAGGGTAATATTATCCAAGGATGAGACAATATCAGTTAAACTCTGCAGCACCTCAGGGGTCTTCACTGCCAGTCGGGCTGAGAGTTTTTTTGTTCTGTTATATTTCATAAAAACCCCTATTAAGAATTTAAGATCTGCTGGGATGGAACTATGCCTCTACTTGACCAGCTTTGGTATTTTGGCAAGAATGCCAAAATTCTGTCCACCGGAACCTCCCTGCGGTTCATGCGCCTCACAACTCGGTAAAAAGAATATATTTTTTTTCTGATACATATCCTCATAGTCTTCGTCGCTTACAGGAGGTCCGGTAACATTCTCTAGATCGAAGTGATCCACAAAATCCTTCCAGCAGTTGTGTCGATCTTCAAGGGTTGTGGTGGTACTGCAAGTCCAATCAGCCATCTCCGTCGGTACCTCTTTCATCTGACTCCAGGGATCATTCTTATGTATAATCCAGATGATGTTTACCTCAACTGCTCCAACCAGGGGTGAACAGGTATTACTTACTCCGCAGTCAATCACCGGCAGGGTCACAGGCCATGGGGTATTGGCATTACCTTCACCGTCATCTATGATCCATGCCTCCCAGCAGTCTGTTATGTTGCCGAAAATATTATCCTGTACGCCATTTTGGGTCCCCATCCCCTCACCAAAATGGATATCCGTTATATTGCTCCCCGAACAGCCACTGGTCAGATCCTGCATATCACTGTTACTTGCTGTGGAGCAGGGCTCTTGGGAAAAATTTGTCCACATTGCCGTCATCTCTGTAGCGGCATTTCCACCACTGTTTAACATCCGTCCCATATTACAGTTAAAAGAGTCACCATCGGTGATAGTTTCTTTACATATACCAATGGGTAGATCAATTTCCCCCGGATAGAGGTCGCCGGCAAAACCGATATAGGCTATCGCCTCGGTGTTGACCAGAAATGAGGCAAAACCGAAAATTCGAGCGAAAAAGGCAGGTGTATCATCTCTAAAGCTGACCACCCGTACCGCATTGATAAAATTTAGATCAGCGTCCAGCTCAGCGAATGATTTTTCTTGCCACTCGCCCTGAGTATCAGTCGGATTGGGGCTAAAGGTGCTGGTGGTAAAGCTCCAGTGACCTGTCTCTATCGGTTTAAATTGCACGGCGTCGTTTCCGGTGCTGTTCAGAGAGACGACTCTTTCTGCCTCGGCAATTGCATCGTCTCTGGTCAGGATACCATTCTCGACGTCAAGTAGTTCATGGGCGCCTGCCAGGGCCCCTGCATCTGCCCCATTTTGTAGCTCATTTCTCACCCCGTAGAGATAACCAAGATCAACAGCCAGGGCTGCAAACATAATCAGAACGGCCATGAGTATGGCAGTCAGTACTGCCACCGCCCCCTCTTCGCCTTTTTTACTGCCGGTCTTCAATATTGACTTCATCATAAAAAGTCTCCCGAGAACTACTCCATTCTCATTAACGTTTCCCCAATGAGGGGAACCGTTAACAGCTGGAAATTACCGCCAACTAAGGCAGCCATATTGGGAAAAAGCAGAAAAGTATAGGTATAGGTTACCCTCACCGTCAAATCCTCCACCCCATCTCCATCCGGGTCAGCGCGAGTAATAGCTATGTCACCATCCTGCAGTGTCTGTGGCCCAGCGGATCCCAGACTGATCAGGGAGGAGCTACCACCATCGTCATTGACATAGTCCCGGACAACTGCCCGGATAGTATCATCACTTACCTGGATAGGATTTTCACCATCTGTTGAATAGACGATTCCGGCCCGCGCCCCCTCTCGGGAGGCGTTGGTAATCACCGCCTTATCAAACAGTAAAAAGGAAAATTCAATTATGCCAAAAACCAAAATTAAAAGCAGGGGCAGGACCAGAGCAAACTCAATGGCCGAAACACCCTGGTCTGAACGATTTTTCATAGCTCCACCATAGTTTATCTACTTTGTCTCTATTCCATCAACGGAGATCGAATAAGTTTCAGTTTTAGGTGATGTTGCCTCAAAGCTACCCTCATAACGTTTCATAACCCGGGTCCCGACACTTCCCTCTAGCCCCTCAACAGGCGCTACATCTTTACCTGCATTGAGATCATGGATCTGACTCTGCTTGGCAAGCTCGAAGGAGGTGCCATAGAAGTTGTCCACCTGGGTTGGCTGTTTTGTACAGCCAATCAGGAGAAGAAAGGGGACGAGGAGCATGGCCAGCATACATTTTTTCATTTTCATCTCAGCTCTCCGTAAAAGTATTACTCAGGAACGATATAGCCAAAATCGCCTTCCAGTGGCAGACTGTTTGCACCAGTGGCGGAGGCATTTTCTACATAGGTCTGCTTCTCCTTCCCCTCCAGCATACCCAAGACCAAGAGTTCAAATGCCGTTGGTTCCACAAAGGAATCCGTCGGCAGAGAGAGTTCGTCTCCATCGACAGGTGTTACCAGATGGGGGGTGACCACTACCACCAGCTCTGTCTCATTTTTTATGTATTTGCTACTACGAAAGAGGACTCCAAGGATTGGGATGTCGCCTAATAGCGGGAACTTCTTGATTGATTCGCGGATATTGTTTTTCATTAAACCGGCAATGGCAAAACTCTGATTGTCATTAAGCTCAACAACAGTTGACATCCGCCTTGTCTCAATGGAGGGCACCACATAGCCAGCATAGGAGATGGTATTGGTGAAATCCAGGTCAGAGACTTCAGGGGATACCAGTAGAGATATCCTGCCCTCACCGAGGACCGTTGGGGTGAAGTTGAGTCCTACCCCGAAAGGTTTCCACTCAATGCTAAATCTGTCGAATTGTTGGGCAACCGGAAAGGGAAATTCACCACCTGCTAAAAAGCTGGCACTCTGTCCACTCTGGGCGATAAGGGTCGGCTTGGCCAGAACCTTCACGAGACCATCTTCCTGCAGGGCATCAATTGCAACGATGTAGCTACCACTCTTACCGAAAACAGCATTCACACCGCTACCTATGTTTAGGCCGTCTAGGACACGGGCCGGCTCGATGGGCAATGTACCACCGGGAAGACCTGACAGGCCATCCAGCATGGAGAGACCAAAACCACTTGAACCATCAAGGCCAAAGTTAATACCCAGTTGGTTTCCTACTCTCTTTGATATTTCAGCAATCCGTACCTCCAGCATCACCTGCTGAATTCCTCCCACCTTGAGGAGATTAATGACCTTGCTCGGTGCATAGGCTTCGGCAAGGGCGAGGATTTTCTGCAGCCTCACCGCTCCGGCGACAGTTCCGGTCAGGGTCAGGAAGTCTCCGGAATCACGAACAGAGACGTTTTCACCGGGGAAGACATCATGGATATGTTTTTTAAGTCCGAGCACATCCGGGCGAACAATTATTTCAAAGGTACCCAATATCTTGTTTCTTGCTCCCCAGAGGGTGAGTTGGGTGGTACCAATGGATTTGCCACTGACAAAAACCCAGGCCGGTGACTGAGTCTTGGAATAGATCAACTCAGCAATATCCGGATTGACGATATGGGCTCGTCTTATAACTTCAGATGATCGAAGTTTGGCCAACCTGTTTATTGTTAACTGAACGGGTTCACCGGGCTTTGTGTTGATTAACACCGTCGCCTCGCTTTCGGCCGCAAAGGGCCCACCTCCCATGACAAGAAGGCAGCAGATGCTGACGGTCAACATCCTTACAAAATTACACACTGACAACATAATGGACTCCTTCCTGTTAACGTTAATTACTTGGCAATTCGAACTCTTTTTACCTCGTTGCCATTCATGACCTCAATTACATGATGAGCTCTCGCTCTCCTTGGTGCGGTCTTTTTTACTGCTGTTTTTCCACCCTTAACAGTCTTGAAAACATCCGGAGAGTAGGATTTGAGCAGTGATGTTTTGGTTATTCCTCGGGTGAGGACCGGTTCAACATCAGAGTAACCTCGAAGAGCCAGCTGAATACGACCCTCATTCACTGCAAGGGCAAGTTTCTCCCCCTCTTCAAGATCAACCTCAAGGGTGACAACGGTTACCTTATGTACCTTTTTGTCCGCACTCTCTTGGGCCAGGGTGCCAACGGAGAGGACCAGGATATTTTGCAGCACCGTCTTTGTTATTTGGCTCCGCGTATCGCCAGGTTTTTCAATGGAAACCAGGACATCAACCAAGTGGCCTGGGTGCAGAAAACCGGCTACGCCGATAACATTATCCACCTTAATGGCCATGGCCCTTTTTGTGGGAGTAATCACGGCGGCGAGGCCCCCCTTGGTAAGATCCTGGGGCGCAAGGTCAGAGTTTAAAATAGGCTCGGTGGTAGTCAGGGGGGAGAGGACAATTCGCCCCACAACCTGTTCCAAATCGGTAAAGTGGCCACTGGGCAGGGTCTCCTGCAGATAGGTGGCCATCTGTACATCTTCGCTCCCTATCTTACTACCACGGGACATATCTTTTACTGCAACGGCAATATCAGTCGTTGCCTGTCCTGGTTTTTGTTCCATAACTACGTTTGGGGTGGACATTTTTTTATACACCACAAAGCTCACCGAAAAGGCAATGACAACAGCTATGACAAGAAAAGTGAGGCGTGGAATGTTATTCATCGTTTTACCTCCAGCTGATAAATATAATTTTTGATGGCAACAAACCTATATGCCAACAGGTGGCAGACCCTTTCCTGCAATCAGATGATAGAGGATATAGGCCAAGGTACCACCGGCGATGACAGCGCCATAGGGAATGCCCTCGCGTTGTAAGGTTGAACGGTCTACCCGAAGAGCTGCTGCTCCCACCCCACCAAAAGCGGCAAGAAAAGCGTTGCCCATTCGTTGCAGTGTTATCAGGCAGGTGCTTCGTATGATGAGCATGACTATTGAAGTCAGCCCACCAAGAATTGCTATCACTAAAAATGCGTAGAAGGTGTGAGCAGCTCCAAGAGCTGCCCCCACTGCTGCTAGCAACTTAACATCACCCGCTCCCATTCCACCAAGCAGGTGGGGTATCAGCAACAAGCCCATACCGCAGGCAATTCCCTGCAGACTAAAGAGCACTCCGGCAAACCCGGAGAGCAGGCCATGCACTAACAGGGCGATAAGCATCATTGAAAGGGTAATAAAGTTAGGTATGCGCCGGGCACGGAGATCTGTTACTGTTGAGACCGATAGGGCTATCAATAGTGAGACAAACAGTACTATCGTCAAGGGATCTATTTTATACTGTGGCATACCACCTCCATCCTCTCTTGCTCAATTGATCAGGGTACTGATCATCGTAAGGTTCTAAATCAGTACCCTGCAGACTCACTATGCACTCTCCAGTGCAGTTGCAATCCTCTGGAATGTGGTATTTAGGGCGACACCTACAGCAGTAACAGCTGCAATAATAACAACGGCAATGAGTGCTGCAATCAGGCCGTACTCAATGGCGGTAACGCCGCTCTCGTCCTTTACAAACGTTCGAATCATGCTAAGAGTTTTTTTCATGGCTTCCTCCTCCCTATTTGCTTTTTACATGCCAGCCTCCATAGCCAGCATCATGGATCACCTTCTAAAGGTGAATTAATTCGCTTCTTCAAGGACCAGATCCAACGATGTAACAGTTGAGCCGGGTACCAGTATGATATATCGGGTCAGTACCCTGCAGACTCACTACGCATTAAACAGGCTCATTCTCCAGGGCAGTCGCAATCCTCTGGAATGTGGTATTTAGGACGCCACCTATAATAGTAACGGCTGCAATGATACCAATGGCAATCAGTGATGCAATCAGGGCGTACTCAATGGCGGTAACTCCGCTCTCGTCCTTTACAAACGTTTGAATCATATTAAGAGTTTCTTTCATGGTCTCGTCCTCCTAATCTGTTTTTTAACATGTCGATTTTTGTGGCTGACATCATGAATCCACTCTAAAATTTGATGGGCCTGGATCTCTTTTTTGAGCAAGGATTGACGTACTGAGCTTAATCGGTCAGTAGATCTCCTCTGGTAGCTGAAAAATAGAGCCTTACAGCCTTGTCTAAATTTTCCCTGCTCATCCGGGGTGCTTCCCTTTCAAACAGGGCAATATTTATAAGCTGTTGTAAAATGTCTCGAGGGTGGCAGCCACGCATGGAACGAATTCCACGAAAGTGTTGAGCCAACAGATATTCTGCCATCTCCTCAGAGTAGTTAATATTGTATTGGCCTGCTGAAGCGCGTAGTATTTCGAGAAATTCAGGCTCTGTCGGATCCTGCATACCTATCTTGTATGGAAGACGTCTGAGGAATGCCTCATCTAAAATACTGACAGGATCAAGATTTGTACAAAAGATGAGCAGGGCATTAAATGGCACCTGAAATTTATTGCCGCTTGGCAGAGTGAGGTAATCAATCCGCTTCTCCAGGGGTAAAATCCAGCGATTCAACAGTTGGGCCGGTTCAATCCGCTGCCGGCCAAAATCATCTATGACAAATATGCCGCTATTACCCTTCATTTGCAGAGAGGCTTCACAGATCTTGGTTTGGGCGTTGTATCCGATCTCCAATGAATCCATATCCATCTCGCCGCCAACAACCACCGCAGGGCGTTTAATCTTCAACCATCTCCTGTCAAATTTTATGGACTCTCCGCCATGACCGTTACCTTCCGCCATAGTATGACATTGTGGGTCATAGAGTTTTACCAACTGTCCTTCAATTAATAGGGTTCTTGGAATAAATATTGTGTTTTGAAAACAGTTGGCAATTCGGGTAGCAACTTCCGTTTTTCCGTTACCCGGCTTGCCAAAGAGAAAGAGACCCCGGCCGGAATTGATTGCGGGGCCAAGCAGTGAGTAGAACTCTTCAGAGAGAATTACGCCCTCCATTGCCCCCTGCAAATCTTCCATCCCCGGTTGTTCGTTGCCTATGGATTGCAATACGATACTTTCAAGATAATGATCATAGACGACTGGCGCCGCCCCGATATAGGCAGAAAACTCCATGGCTAGAAGGCCCTTCTGGCGACCTTTTTCTGAGAGGGCATAGACAAAATCATTCACTCCGGCGGTGGAGTAATAGGTTAAGATCAGTCGCTGTTTCATGTCATAGAGCAACTCATCGAACGCCTTTAGAGGAAGGCACAGTTTCTGAGATATTTCCTTGCCGGAAAGCAGGCCGTGGTGAAGGAGAAGCTTGCAGGTTAAATCCTCAATAAAAACTGAATTTAAACCGGCCTCATCCAGATTGGCCGGAGCTTCAGGAAAAAATTGCAA
Source organism: Desulfotalea psychrophila LSv54 (assembly GCF_000025945.1). Taxonomy (GTDB): domain Bacteria; phylum Desulfobacterota; class Desulfobulbia; order Desulfobulbales; family Desulfocapsaceae; genus Desulfotalea; species Desulfotalea psychrophila. The sequence continues at coordinate 1,721,388 of NC_006138.1, forward strand.
CTCCTCTGCGTCCCCCTCTTGGGAAGGATTCTTATGGGTATTAAGTAGTTCATTGAGAGTTCGAGCCATGCAAATACTCCCCGTTGAGAAACACACTCTACTGTGTGAAAATTTTATGATGATTTGACAGGGTTAAAGAGCCTGAAGACCAAACTAACTAAAATCATCGTATCATTTTTAAAAAGCGATGTAAAATCTGCTAGGAAGAATGTTCGTTTTTCTTTTCATCTCTCTAAGTTGGCAAAACTTGGTGAGTAAATGGCCGAGTGTCTCTTGCGGAAAATTCAAATAGTTGCAGTGGCTTAGGAGGGGTGTAGGGGGTTTGCCTAGCATCGTTTTTAGAATTTTGGGAGGTGCAGGCCACTTTTTGCACTTATTCGAATAATTTTGGGGAAAGTGGAGGTGATTAAGAGGCGGGACATCCTCCTCTAAGAGAAGAAGGGGCTAAAATTATGGCTTTGGTCTTTAGGATCGTTTATTGAACATCCATCTGGCAAGTGGCAGGGTGCAGGAGCTTATAAGGATCATTGGCCAGATCTGTGGCCAGACGGTGGCGCTATCTGCCCCGGCCAGGAAAATTTGTCGTAAGCCGTTGACGGCGTATCGCAGTGGGGTGAGGTAGGTGATAGTCTGGAGCCAGTCTGGCATATTGGCAATGGGGGTGGTAAAGCCGCTGAGGAGAACCGTTGGCATAATAAATATAAAGGCACCAAGCAGGGCCTGTTGCATGGTACTGCATATTGCCGAGATAAAGAGTCCAATCCCTACAATGGCCAGGACAAAGACCAGCAGGATTAGGCAAAGGGCGGTAAATGTTCCCCGAAAGGGAATATCAAACCACATTATTGCCCCCAGGGAGAGGATCAGGGCATCAAAAAGTCCTAAAACAAGGCAGGGGATAGCCTTGCCGATAAGGATTTCCGTGCTGGAGAAGGGTGCGACCAATAGTTGATCAAAGGTCCCGAATTCCCGTTCCCGGGCAACGGAGAGGGCGGAGAGGATCATGACCACGATCATGCTGATGACAGCGCCGAGGGCAGAAACAATAAACCACCTGCTCTGTAGATTTTCATTAAACCACGCCACCCCTATAATATAGGGGGCCTGACGAATATTACTGTCCCCCCGTTGTCTGGCATTAAAGACCCCTATGATGGACTGCACATAGCCAAGGCTGACCGCTGCCACGTTAGAGTTACGCCCGTCCGTGATGGCCGAGATGCTGCCAGCGGTTGTCTTGTCAAATTCGCTAGGGATATGGATGATGAGTCGTACCTCTTGTCGATTGAGCATCTCCCTTGCCTCAGTGTTTGAGCTAAGGCTTGTGACAAGGTGAAAATTTTCAGAGCCTGCAAAGAGGGCAAGCAACTGTCGTGACTTTGGGCTATGAGACTCATCGAGCACTGCATAGGGAATTTGGTTTAGATCAAATGTTGCCGCGTAGCCAAAGATAAAAAATTGGATGAGGGGGGGCAGAATAACAATAATTCTGCTTTTGGGATCTCTTAGAATTATTGTAAATTCTTTGCCGATCAGGGTGAAAATGTGTGAAAAAAATGTCTCTATCATTTGAGTCTCCTGGGGATTTTACGTAAGGTAGCAAAGAGAAGCAGGGAGGCCATGCCGCTAAGGATTGCTGCTGCCGGGAGAATGACAGGCCAGACATTACCTGCCAGAAAAATGGTCTGGGCTATTGTTACAAAATATTTAGCAGGGACAAGGTAACTCACCCATTGGATAGGAATAGGGGTGCTGCCAAGGTCAAAGAGCAATCCGGAGAGAAAGAGTGCCGGCAGAAAACCTGCCAGAATCGAGGCCATGGCGGCGATAAATTGCACCCGTGTTATGGCGGAGATAAAAAGGCCTAATCCCAGAGAGGCACAGAGGAAAATAGAGCTGAAGAGGAGGAGTAGGGTCACTGAACCTCGGAGAGGCACCCCGAAAACCGATAGGCCAAGCAGGGTGGAGAGCAGCATTCCGGCAATACCGATTGCAAAATAGGGGAGTAATTTGCCAAGGAGGATCTCATGGGTGCGAAGAGGGGTGGCCAGAATATTTTCCATTGTCCCTCTCTCCCACTCCCGAGCGATTACCAGGGCCGTAAGCAGGGTGCCTATAATGGTCATGATTAGGGCCAGCAGGCCGGGGACCAAAAAATGGCTGCTGTTAATGTTTTCGTTAAACCATACCCGTGGCTGAACGTGCAGGAAGGGGGGCTGTTCGCCCCGCCTTGCCGCCTCTATGCTTAGCCAATTAGCGACAAGCCCCTGCACATATCCCTCGATAAGCCGGGCCCGGTTGGCATCAATGCCGTTGGCAATAAGCTGAATGGCATGATCCTTGTCAAAATTGCTCGGTACCCTGATGATGCCGTCAATATTATTGGCAGATTTTATAGCCTCCTGCATCGAGGTAAAGTATATGGGGCTGAAGTAGCTGGAGAGGTCAAAGCGGGCGGCAAGGTCTCTTGTCTGGCTACTCTCCTTTTCTATGACTACAGCAATGGGCACATTTTTTGGGTCAAGAGAAATTCCATAGCCAAAGAGCAAGAGGAGGACAACGGGCATAAGGATGCCAAGGAGGATGCTGCTGGGATCTCTCTTTATCTGTAAAAATTCCTTGCGCAGAAAGCCGCGCAGGCGCATAAGGGAAAGATTCATCCTATTGATCTCCCTCCTCAACCAGTTGAATAAAGGCATCCTCTATGCTGGGATTGGGGTTTTCGGCCGAAAGGGCATGCTTGCGTATCTCTTTCGGGGTGCCCATTGCCAGTATTTTCCCCTTGGCCATAATCAGGATTTTATCACAAAATTCAGCCTCTTCCATATAGTGGGTGGTGACGATAACCGTCATCCCCTTCTGGGCAAAGGAGCTGATTCGGAGCCAGAACTCCCTGCGGGCCAGGGGGTCTGTACCCGAGGTTGGTTCATCGAGGAAGAGGATATCGGGATTATGCAGGCTGGCGCTGGCCATAGCCAGACGTTGGCGATGTCCTGCCGGTAGTAGGCCTGCGGCATCGTCTCGGTGTTGGTCAAGATTAAACTCTATAAGTGCCCGCTCTATTTTAGCTGTGAGCTTCTTGCCACCCAGGTTATAGGCACGACCGAAGAAACGGAGGTTTTGTATGACACTGAGCTGGGTATAGAGGGAGAATTTTTGGGCCATATATCCCAGTCTTGCCCTGGTTTTGCCTGGGCTTTTTAAGAGATCGTGGCCAGCAATGGTGATTGAACCGGAGCTTGCCCGTAAGAGCCCACAGAGCATTCTGAAAATTGTGGTCTTTCCCGCCCCGTTACCGCCAAGCAGGCCAAATATTTCCCCCCGTTTTACCTCGAAGGTGGTGTCCTCTACCGCGGTAAATTCGCCGAATTTTTTTTGCAGGCCCTCCACCCTAACCACCACCTCCTCTCTTTTTCCACCACTGTCCTCTCCCATCTGAATGAGCTGTGGCGGGGAGACATTTTCTGCCCATATATCCATAAAGGCATCGGCAAAGAGAGGCGGGCATGCCTTTGCCTGTGGGTAGGCCGGACAAAATGTGTCTGGTCTTCCGGTGATGACCCGTAAGCTACCGCAATCTATGCCAACATGGCTGATCTCTTTATCCCGGCTCAACTCTATCATGCTGTCACGGGCTAGTTTTCCCGCAGTTGCGGGAAGTAAAAAGACCCTGCCTTTGACCCGTTCTGTGATCTTGTCGGGGCTGTCATTAAATAGAATTTTTCCCTGATTAAGAATTATGGCCTGGTCGCAACGCATTACCTCGTCAAGATATGTGCTGGCAAGAAAAACCGTCGTGCCCTCTTCCCGGACAGTGGCAAGAATTATCTGCCATAGATCCCGCCGGGAAACGGGGTCTACCCCCACCGTCGGTTCGTCGAGGATAAGTACTTTGGGGGAGGCTAGTAGACAGCAGGCAACGCCTAATTTTTGTTTCATGCCACCGGAGAGTTTTCCGGTAAAGCGCTGAACAAAGGGGGCAAGGGCCGTGCTGGTCAGTATTTTTTCCTGAATAGCCTTTCGCCTGTGGGAGGGCACTCCATGCAGATCGGAGTAGAGGTCCAGATTTTCCTGGACGGTAAGATCCTCGTAGAGTCCGCATTGTTGGGGCATATATCCTATCTGGCAGCGCAGGGCATCGAGATCGGTACAGATGTTGTGGCCCAGCATCCTGGCCTGACCGGAATCGGGCAGGATCAGGCTTGCCATGGTGCGTAGTAGGGTTGTCTTGCCCGCCCCGTCAGGTCCGATAAAGCCAATGATCTGACCTGGCTCTGCCGAAAAAGAGATCCCGTCAAGTGCTGTTTTAGAGCCGAAGCGTACAACAAGATCACTGATCTCAAGAATAGGGGCCATTGTCTATTGCCTGTCTATTTTTACGGTGACAGGCATGCCGAGGCGTAGCTGGTCGCGGCTGTCGTCCAGGCGAATTCTGACCTCATAGACAAGCTGGGTACGTAGATCTGTGGTTTGCACATTTTTTGGGGTGAACTCTGCCTGTGGAGAGATAAAACCGACCTTGCCGGGGAAGGGTCTGTCCGGAAAGCTGTCGCTAAAAACAGATGCTGCCATCCCTAAATTGACAAAACCAAGTTCCGGCTCAGGCAGATAGGCACGCACCCACTTTTCATCGGTGAGTGATAGTATCAGGGCCGGCACATTCATGGCGGCCATCTCGCCCGGTTCGGCAATACGGCTCTGGATAATCCCTGCCCGGGGCGCTCGTAGTTGGCTGTCCCTGAGTTGCTGGTTGATAAAGTCTACCTGGGCCCTTTTGCCCTTATATATGTTTCGGGCCTGGAGAATTTTCTCTGTTCTCGGGCCCTCTTTGGCAAGGTCATAGGCCTGCCTAGCAAGTTCGGTTAGGGCCCGTGATACAGCCAACTCGGCTATGGCATCATCGAGTTGTTGTTTGGAACCACCACCCTCTTTAACGATGCCCCTGAGACGTTTTGTCAGGAGTTTGACCCGGTGGATTTGTGCCTTGCCAGCCACGACCTTGGCCCGGGCCATGGCAATTTCCTGCGGTCGAAGTCCGCTTTCAAGTTCCTTGACTGCCTGGGCCTGAGCGGCACTCTCTGCCTCTGCCCCCCGTAGTTGCAGGAGAAGCCGGGTCTCATCAAGCTGTCCTAATAGCTGTCCCTTCTTGACCCGATCTCCCTCGTCGACAGAGATCTCCCGGATGCGTCCCTGTTCCCTGAAGGCCAGCCTTGCCGTCCGTATCTCTATATGGCCATATACGGTTACGCCTTCCTCTCCTGCCTGCTCCTGCCAAAAGGCCAATCTTGAGAGTAGTCCCTCTCCTCTGGTCGCTGTGCTGTTTGTACTGTAGAGCCAGATTGCTCCAACCGTGGCGAGAGCAAGGATGGCAATAAGTGCTTTTTTTCTTCCCATGGGTTTCACTGAAAATAGCTCTAGGGTGGTTTGGAAAATTAAGCGTTTCATAAAATAGTACTTTTCTTTTATGCAATCGCAAAAGCACCTGTTTTGTCAATGTTTTTCTCCATGGGCCTTTGGCAAGAGTGCTCATTTTAGGTATGGACACGGAGAGGTGCGGGCCCGGATCAGAGTTCTCTCACCGTGGAAGAGGTCTCTTGGTGGGTGTCTGTTTTATTGCAGGCAGGAGGGGCTCCCGCTAGTCAGGGAGGCAGATGCTCCTGTTTGTTGTAGTTTGCCGCTTATCGATTGTTTGTAACAGGGGAACAGTGTACCTTAAAGGAAGAAAAATGTTGGCAATGGGGGCTGCTGGGGCCGATTTGCTCTTGTCTCCTCATGAGAAGATGTCTTCCTTTGCCCTAAACCCTTTGATAACGATTATGACGAGATTATCAATCAGTACTCTATCCTTTATTCTAGCAATCACTCCCTATGAACATAGAAAAATCACATTTCCGGACAATTGGTGTGCTCTCAGCTATGCCGGCAGAGCTTGAGCACTTAGAGGCTAATATTATAGATAAACAGGAGGTGGCTCCGGGCATCGCTAAAGGTCGTATCGGTTCTCATACCGTCTACGCTACTCTTTCCGGAATAGGGAAGGTCAACGCAGCCGCCACGGTTCAAAGGCTTATCTCTGAGTTTAAAATAGATATTATCATGTTTTCAGGTGTGGCTGGCGCAATAAATCCTGAGTACAGGGTGGGGGATGTCGTTTTACTATCCAGGGCCTTTCAGCATGACTTCGGTCATCTGGGCAGGGCATTCAAAATGCATGCAGTTGGTGTTCTTCCAGAAATAGGTATAGGAAGTGGAGAGGAGTCTCCCTATTTAGATCTCAATCTCTTTTGGCAAGAGGATGTTTTGGTCAATCTTAAGAAAAGATCAGTTGAATTCTCAAAGTCATTTAGCCCGGTTCAGGTGAATGGTCAGGACTATTTGCCTGCCCTTAAGATTGACGGAACTGTGGCCACCGGTGATCAGTTTATTGCCAGTGATGCCAAAAAGAAAGTCTTGCAAAGCCAGGGGGCGGATATTGCAGAGATGGAAGGTGCAGCTGTCGCTCAGGTAGCGGCCCAGAATAAAATTCCCTGCATGATCTTTCGTTCTGTCTCCGACACAGCAGGGGGGGAGGCCAACCTTGATTTTCAGAATTTTTTTGCCACTGTAGCTAAAAACAATGCTGAACTGGCCGCCTATCTCATAGGCGAACTTCCATAAGTGCCGCCCCGTCTGGCTAGTCGGAAAAGAGATGCAGTGGTGATGGCTCGGTGCTCATAAATTTGCTGAGCATCAGCTGCAGGCAATCAAGGAGAATCATCAAAGGAGTTCAGGGATAATAAGGCACCATGCCGGTCGAGTAGCCAGCCAACAGTCTGCCAGATAAACCAGGTGCCAACGATGGCGGTATAACCATCGATGGCATAGTGCCAGCCCAGATGTACTGAACCGATTAAAATCAGTGCCAGGTGGAGCGTAAAGACGATGCCCAGTACACGGCTGGTTCTCCAACCGAGCAGAGCAAAAAGAAATGCCATGGAAACGTGCATGCTTGGCATCGCGCTGATACCGCCGCCAAAACCTCCTCCCCCATCTTTGAACGTTTTCCATAACAGCTCTTGGACATTGAGTGACCAGATAGGGTAAAAATCGTTCGCTGTCCAGAGGTAACACATAAGCGGTTGGAATGGATCAATGAGTTTAGTTACGCGGCCGTAGTAGCAGGGCCCGACCGAAGAGAAGAAGGTGGCAACAAGGTTGCCAAGCAGTGACCAGCAGCCGATAAAGGTCAAGAAGAACTGCATGCGGCCGCGGAGATCGCGCAGGCTGAAAGCCTGCCATAGCAAGACCGCATACATCACGAAGAACCAAAGATTATAGAAAAAATTGATCGTGCTTGTGGCGGCCGGACTGCCGAAAAAAATTTGCAGGATCTGCCAGGGCTGAACACCACCGTGGAGCACGGCCTCCCATTTGCGGAACACGGCATCCCATGAATAGGGGTTTATGACCGGGATCATTGCCTTGAAGGAAGAGAAAACCGATATGAAAACTGGCAGGAAGAGCAGGATCGGCAGGGCAATCAATATCCGCTCGGCCTTGAGGTAATTCTTTCGCAGGTCTGTCAGGATATATCTGGTTAAATGTTCCGGTCGAATAAAAATCATCACATAGAGAGCATGTCCACAGAAGAAGGCCGTGAGGAAACATCCGAATAGTAAGCCGAGGCGACCGTTGAATAGCCTTGATATAGACATCACTTGGGCCTTGTCGTAGGCCCAGGTGACGATGAAGCCGGCAGTTGTGTAGCAGATGATCAGGGCAATGAAGAGGGCATGTGCCCGCAGGGTGAATAAAAGCTTAGTAGCGAGACTGGATCGACCCTCCCAGACGGTGCTCAGCTGGAATGTAGTCCAAAAATTCGATTTATTTGAGAGTGCCTTTTTCATATTATGCTTCTCTGGGGAAGATGGAATACAATTTCACTTAATTATATTAAATAATTGTTGGGTCCCCTACGATTTATTTCTTAAATAAATTTTCTTTGAGTTGATGGAACTCTTTCAGCTTATCCATGGGCCTTCAATGCTTTTGCTGGAGGACTGATTATAAATATGGTTCATATCGTTTCCTATTCTCAAGGTCTCCTGCTGACTAGAATGTAGCTCTCCTAAGGATAGCAGCGACACGTTTTTTGAAACGTTCAACTATTTCGTTTGCTTGAGAGGCTTTGATTTTATAAGTCTATGCTCAATACTGTGGGCTGTCCAGTTTTTGTTAGAGGCGTGTTTAGCCGTAGGTCCTGTTGGCCCGTATCGCCTACCCTCCTCCTTCCCGCACTGCTTTCCTCTCATAGACAGTGGTTAATCTGTGAGCGGCTAATGAAATTTAAATTTACTTTTAGATGGATTAGTGTTAGGAATTATTCATTTTTTTGTATAAAGAATCTTGAGAATATTTTTTAAACACAAGGACTTTCACAGTCTTAACAGGAAAGAGGAGCCTATGTCTCAACTATTTGCCTTTATCGGCGCCATCGTAATATTTCTCACTCCGGCAAACCTGTTGGCAAACGATATACTGGATTTCTTCGATCAGACAATCACAACCGTCTCGAAGCAGCAGGGTGAGAGGAACCACTCCTCTGCAGTCGCATCGTCCTTTTTTTGCAAGGGCCGGGTCTTTCTCTGGGAGTCTTCTGCTGGACAAGGCGGAGAGATGAAGGTGATCTGGAGCTCGGGAAACCGGTTTGGTATAAGCCAGATTAACCGAAAGAACAGGGCGGCCGGAGAGGTTGCCTTTTCCGGAGAGATCAAGGGCAATAGGGTGATTTTGGAAAATCGTGAATGGGGCGAGCTCTGGCGGGGAGCTGTGCATGGCAATAAAATTGTCGGCAAGATCGATGGCGTTTACACATTCAGGATCTGGCCTCGTAAACCTAAGGCCTCCTCGCAGCCCCCAGGAAAACTGTTTAGGGAGGGCAAGGTTCTTAAATGGAATGCTTCATCGGGGCAGGGCGGCAAGATGAGGGTGACTTGGAGAAGTGGCAATCGGTTCAAGGTGGCCCAGACTAATGACAAGAACAGGGCGGCCGGTGAAGTACTCCTTTACGGCAAAATGAGCGGAAACAGGGTGACCATTGAAAACCGGGAATGGAATGAGGTTTGGAGGGGTGTCAGTAATGGTAGCCGGGTAAAGGGCAAGATCAACCAGCGTTACGATTTTAAGATATGGCTCCCTGCTTCGGCGATTTCGAAAATCGAGAAGAAATCGGCCCTTCTGGAAAAGGGGAATCTCTTTCGTTGGCACTCCTCCGCCGGTCAGGAGGGAAAAATGGAGGTTACCTGGATTCGGGGCTCTCGCTTTAGGATGAGCCAGACCAACAGGAACAACCGGGCCGCGGGAAAGGTGATCCTGCACGGTAAACGTAAGGGTAATAGAATTATTCTTGAAAGTCCTCAGTGGGATGAAACATGGGTGGGAACTATCACCGGTCGTGGCGAAATTACAGGGAAGATTAACGGTCAATATGGATTCAGGATGAAGCGGGTATATTGAAACCCGTTTCACCTTTGTTTCGCTACTCTCTTGAACGGGGATGCTGCTGAAAATAGTATGAGTCTCACCTCGTGCTATTTTTGTCTTCTCATTAGTGGCAATATGTTTACATCGTCTTGGGGACGATTATTGGATAGGTTCTGAGCGGCAGAGTTGAAATATTACCTATGGGATTTAGCTTTCCGGCCTAGCGAAAAATCTTGACATAACTGCCGCCCTGTGGCATAAAATGAACATTCATTCTAATAAAAGAGGAGAGCCTGTGGAAGTGAAAAAAGAGAAGATAAGCCGGCGGAACAAGGATATCCGGGCCATGATCCTGGATGCGGCCCTGGATCTTTTTTCTACCCGAGGTTATTTTTCTACATCGGTACACCATATCCAGAAGCAGGCCGGGGTCAGCATCGGCTCCATCTATCACCACTTTAAAAATAAGGAGGCCATAGCCAAGGCCCTTTACGATGATTTGGTGGCAATGATGGGCCAGTCCATGGCAGAGATCATGGCCTCTGGGGAAAACAGCGAACACCGCCTAAAGGCTGTCTGCGCTCATCTCTTTGCACTGACAGAAAGCTCACCGAAGATAATGCAGTATATTCTCTATGCTCGGCATCGGGAGTTTATGCCCGACGAGCTACCCATCTGCTCTTCCCGTCCCTTTGTCATTATTCAGGATATGGTTCGGGAGGGTATGGAGAGGGGAGAGCTGAGGCAGATGAATCTTACCGTGGCCAGCGCCTCTGTTATGGGAGCAGCCATTCGCCTGATCTATCTTAGCCTGGACGGTGTCCTGGAGAAACCGGTAAGCTCCTATCTCGACGAGATCTGGGAGTGTAGTTGGAAAAGCGTCGCCGTCTAGGACTCAGATCCTGTAGCCGAGGTGGGCAGGGGGATAGAAGCTCTGTCCATTTTTTACAATAACAAGCAGAACGAACGTTCGTTTTAGAAACAGACAATGGAGAAAAGCATGAAAAAAAGCGATATTATTATTATAGGAGGCGGTGCCGCAGGTATCGTTGCTGTCAATACCATCCATGCCCTCAATCCCGGTCTTTCCCTTACTCTGATCAAAGATGAGGAGGCACTTGTCAACCGATGTTCCATTCCCTATGGGATGGGTAGAGAAAAGGGTATTGAAAACTATATTGTTCCCAATAGCCACATCACTGCTACTGGAGCAGACCTTGTTATTGGCCGGGTGGAGGAGATTGATACCCGAAAAAAAGAGGTAATTCTCCAGACCGGTGAGAGCTATGCCTATGGACAGCTGCTTCTGGCAACCGGCTCCCGTCCCATACTTCCTCAGTTGCCTGGTATCGAATCGGAGAGGATATTGGTGGTGCGTTCCCTTGGTGATCTGGAACGTCTCCGTGTCTCAGTCCGGTCCGGGCGAAGAGCCTTGGTTGTGGGCGGGGGGTATGTGGGGGTGGAGCTGGCCACTGAACTTCAGCAGTTGGGGCTTAGGGTCTCTCTGGTTGAGATGCGGGAGAGAATTCTTCTGGCTACCACCGAGCCGGAGTTTATTACTGAAGTGGAACAGATGCTTGAGGGCAGGGGCATTCACCTTATGACCGGAAGGCAGGTAACGGCATTTGAAGATGATGGCCGGGAGAGGGTTGGGGTGAGGCTCGACGATGGGACGGTGCTTGAAGTCGATCTGGTTGTTTTCTCTGCCGGGGTTGTGCCCAATATGGAACTTGCCCAGCGGGCGGGCATAGCAACCTCTTCTTTAGGAATTATCACCGATAAGAGTCTCAGAACCAGCGTCAGGGATGTCTTTGCTGCCGGTGATTGTGCGGAAAAGCAAGCATTTGTCACAGGTCAGCCCACCCGGGGAGATTTTGGTACCAATGCAGTTTTTATGGGCTCGGTGGCAGGACAAAATATGGCCGGGATGGCTGCTTCCTTTATGGGGACCATTAATGCCAATGTTTCTATGGTCTATGATACCAGCTTTGGTTCGGCGGGGCTGACCGAGGCAGGGGCCAGGCAGGCGGGCATCGATGTGGTCGTGGGATTTTCTGAAACCCTTGATAAATATCCCATGATTGATGGGGCCGCCCCCCTTCGCACTAAATTGATTTTTACTCGGAGTAACGGCGTGCTTATCGGTGGAAGTGTCATGAAAGAGGGTCGGGGCGTGGCTCCGCATATTGACCTGATCTCTCTTGCCATTCAGAAAAGAACCACCATTGAGGAATTTCTCTGCCATCAATATGCCACCCACCCTCAATTGGCAGCGGTCCCCACCGAAAACAGCTGTTTGTTGGCCACCATGGCTGCCATGGCCAGTAGGTAGGAGGCGGTGTCCTGAACTCTCACAGCTCTTTTGAGAAGATCCTGTTCCATGGTAGGCCTGGGCAGAAGAGACAGATCTACCATGAGGGCCTCTTGCAAGGGTGAAACAGCTCTTAGTTGAGGAAGGTCTTTCTGCTGCTCAGGGCCGGAAAGGAGCAACGCGCCTCTTTAACTGCGTTAAGGTTGATTTCAGCGCTGATGGAGTTGTCCATGTCATCTGCTTGGGCCAGTATCTGGCCATTGGGGCCGACGATCATGCTATTGCCGGCAAGTTGCACACCCTTGCTCATACCCCTTGCATTTGCTGAGATGAGAAGGGCCTGGTTTTCCAGGGCCCGTACCCGATTGAGGAGGGCCCAATCGGCAAGGCGGGCCAGGGGCCAGGCGGCACAGATTAAAAATATCTCAGTACCCTGATCGACCATTTTTCGGAAGAGTTCGGGGAAACGGAGGTCAAAGCAGGTTGCCATTCCTATTATTCCCAGCTTCGTGTTGATGACAGAGATCTCCTGGCCAGCCGAGAGTATCTCTGTTTCCAAGGAGGCAAAACCAAAGAGATGGATTTTTCTGTAGTTCCCTAGAATATCTCCGTCAGGTGAGATGAGATAGCTGCTGTTATAGTATTTGTCCTCTATCTTTTCGACAAAGCTTCCCGAGTGGATGAAAGACGATGTCTTTACGGCCATCTCACGTACCATGCTGAGGGTTGGCCCCTTCCTCTCCTCGGCAAGGCTCCTGTAGGCGGCAAAGTTCATAAAACCGGTATTCCAGATTTCGGGCAGGATGATAAGGTCGGACTCCCGGCATAGCTCTATCTCTGTCCGGGCCCGGGCAATGCTTGCCGCCTTGTCATCTTCAACGACCGCTAGCTGAATGGCTGAAATTTTCATGCTGCCCCTCTTGGTTGGATGGGTGGGCTGTCTATTTCGGTATTGAGAGTAATATGTGGAAAGGTAAGAGTTTCATTCTGCTGTCAAGCAACATCTCTTGCTGGCATTCTCAGGGGCTTTTTCTGTAATAGGTTCATTTGCTGTTGGCCATGGTATGTTCTGCTCATCTCTGTATAGCATAACCTGGTTTTTGCCGTTGCCTTTTGCAGCATAGAGGGCCTTGTCAGCATTGTTGATTAAGATTTCCGGATTTGTGCCAATTGAAAATTCTGAGACGCCAAAACTGCATGTTCTCTTGCCGGCGGTACCATTGTCGTAATTGGCAATATTCAGGCGGATTTTTTCGGCTACTACGGCAGCACCTGTTAGATAAGTTTCAGGCAGGAGGATGATAAATTCTTCACCGCCCCATCGAGCGAAGAGATCACTTTCTCGAATGCTTTTTGCCGTTAGAGACGACAGCCCTTTGAGGACTTCATCACCCACCAGGTGTCCATAGGTGTCATTGACAGATTTGAAGTTGTCGATATCAATCATAATTAATGAAAATGGATGGTTATGGCGATTGGCCCTCATTACCTCAGTGGCTAATAAGTCGTTGAACATCTTTCTGTTGTAGCAGCCAAGAAGAGGGTCTGTGCTGGCTTGTTTTTTTACAATATCAAGCTGTTCGTTAATGGTTGCCTTGGCTTCGAGTAAGGCTGTTGTATCATAGATTATGACACTTATTTCATCGCTGCCCAAGGGTGTTATAACAACATCTTGATGCATGTATCGGAAACGTGAATTCGTGATTTTGTTCAGCGGGATGGGAATTATGTACTTGTCGATTTGTGAGTTGGTGAAGGTAGAAGATTGTAGCTTAAGAGAAACCTTCACCTTTCTTTTTAAAATTTTAAATGACGTATCGGGAAACAGTTCATCAACTCTCTTCCCCTGAGCTGATTCCTGGCTAATACCTGTGTTAATTGCCAACCAGTTGTTCCAGAAGAGGATAGTCAGGTGCCTGTCTATGATGAGCACGCCATTATCAATGATATTTAGAACAGTTGTTTCTGTATCCATCTAGATGTTTTCCATGAAATCATTGAGAGCATTTTCTAACCAGGCAAACATTTCATCGCTGAATAAAATGATCAACTTACCGTTAATGTTGAGTTCTTCGAAGGCTAGTATCGTGCTTATGACAATAACTTTGTTGAACTGTGAAGCATGGTTAGCCCGGATGATGAAATTCGTAAAATCGATGGATGGGGGTGCAAAAGCAACCTCGGTGTCAAGCATTTCGGCGAGTTTCCCAATGCATGATGAGCTGAGGATATTTGATATTTCAAGAATGTTCTGTTGTACTTCATTCTCTTCAAACTCTTCATCCTTGTCAATAATAGTGTGCATGTTTTTGCCACTCTCAGGATCAATGACCAGAACTACTTCACCGTGAAATGTGCCCTTGAACTGCTGTGAGCTGACATAAAATTTGTTATCGTTACTTCCGACAATAAATTCATTAACTCTTTCAAGGTCAACAAAATCTATGGTTGGAACATGGAGAGTCGCAAAGTTATCAAAAAGATCGGCAATAGTTGCTGTCGCAGATCCAAAAGATATATTTGTCAGCTCTTCGAGAACGTCTTTTAGGTCATCACCTATCATTAGGCTGACTCCGGGAGAGAGGCGAGTATTTCAGTAAGTCGTTCTGCGCTGATAGGTTTTGCTTCCATTTCGGTTGCTCCGCTAGCCACGACTTTTTCTTTTGATTTAGCCTGAACGTCGGCTGTCACAATATAAACGATGGCCTGTGGGTCGTGAGCCATGATAAGGGTCAGCGCTTCAAAACCATCCATGACAGGCATGGTCAAGTCTAAAAAAAGTATGTCAGGAGAGTGCTCGCGGTAGAGGTCGACTGCCTCTTGGCCATTTTCTCCCTGAATAATAGTAGCCGTATTTCGTATTTTTTCCGGCATTCTTTTCATCAACATCATTCGAGAAAGCCTTGTGTCGTCTATAATTAATATTTTCATGTTTTTCCAAATTATTAGGGCGCTAGATATCTGTAATGCTTGTCTCTGCTGAATATAGAGCTCACTCTATTGCCCTCTAAGATATTTTAAGACAACCTAGCTTCTTTAAGTTATTTTATCCAGAAATATTACTCTGCAGGTAATTAAAGTATTAAGTTGTTGGCTTCCGGGTGGCCCTGCAGATCCCTGCCCTGGAAGGTAGCCTTTGCTTTGAGCGGAGCCCTGGATAAAAGGACTCTCTCTGCCTGGGGCAGGAACTGGAGTAGGGGGACAAAGAAAAGGAGGTGAAGAGTGGTATGGATCTTAAAGAATTATAGCCAATCGGCTTGCATGATCCTGCGGCGGATAAAGGTCCCATCTTCTATCTTTAAGGTAGCTGGGGTGGATGGCATGAAGATCTGGCTTAGGGTACGAAAATAAACGGAGTCATTTCGAGCCATTTTGCTGGTTATGGCTACATATTTGCTCAAATTGCTTTGAGCTTTATGGCAGTTCTATTTGTCTGGGGTAATGAAGTTGAACCACATTTCTCGTCGCTTAACTGAGTGAGACCAAAATGTTCCGGGATGGCTCAGGGTGCGTTTGACCTGTGACCAGGTTGATATTGTCTCACCGCGCCGCAGACGTATGGACCACAGATATGTCGTACCAGGTTTGAGTGAAACATCCGGTGTGAACGCGGTCTCTGTAAGGCCCTGTCCATATGCCAGAAGTTGACCACGGCGCCATCTTCTTTTTCCTGTCAATCGATCTAAATTGATCTTACGCCAGGTGGAATCGTAGGCTTCGTATATTACCACATCATATTTGATGCCGGGTATGGATGAGGGCAACCAGCGCAGGGTTGGCCTTGTGCTGGTAACTCTGGCATTTTGCAGACGATCAGGAGACGTTGGGCTCAGGCCAATATTGGTGGATGAACAGGAAACGCCCCAATCGCCATTACATATATAAGAGACTCTGCTATATGTTCCGGGGTCAAGAGGTCTCAGCTTAACTACTCTGTTCAGTGGGTCTTTACTCGCCCCGGGATATCTCCTGTGAAACTCCTTGACGGCCTCCGAATAATTATCATTTATCCTTTGGTTGCTGGATTGATTCTTGTGTGATTTTAGGGTGATTTCCCCAAGGTACAGGCCCTCGACTTTAGCCTCTACTATAAAAGGTATCCAGAGAGGTTGGGCCAGTGAAATCTGTCTGGATAGCCAGCCTGTTTCTGTGGAAAAGCCATAAACGCCAAGAATTTCATACTCTCCAGGTGGCAAGGGCCAATAGAAGTACTCGTTTTCGTCGACCTTGTATTCCATTATTACGGGGCTTCCCACCCGTCGGAACTCGATGGTCAAAGAGTTTTCAAGACCGGAGGTGCTCAGCTTGATCTGTTTGCCCTCTACAATGACATTGACTTTGGCAAAGACAATGGCCTGTTCCGCTGACAGTGTTTGGGCCGTTTCTAGCTGCACAACTCCTGTGCAGCCCGTCAAGGCAATCGATATTATAGCCGCTAGCCAATACCCCAATATATTCATGGCTCTCCCTCGCGTTTCAAGTCCGGTTTATGGTGCCAATCTCTGTTTTTAACCACTCCTCTATCTAGCTTACGTTATTTATCTGTTATGGCCAAAAGTTAACTGCTTACATCTGCGGAGGATGTGATGCGCTTACCCCGCTAGGGGATGGGGGGCAAGGTGCAGAGGTGGGCTAGATGAGATGACTCTGTTTAAGAGTTGTTTTAAACGCTGATCAGTGTGTCAATTCCTGCCTATCCTGAAAGGGTCAAGGTCCTTGCTATCCCGTCCTGGCCTAGAAAGATTCACGCCAGTTGCCCCTAATTGGTTGGTCAAGGTCGATGGCAACAATCTGTTTAGCCGCTTTAAAAAAATGGGGAGACCCTTCACTGTCAGCGCTAAAGCTTACCTCGTCGTCATCTTCGTATGGATTCAGCAGATCGAGGAAATGGCCAACGGTGATTCTGCATGCCTGTTCTGAGGCATTGGTGCCGGAGGATTTGTCCAACTCATCAAGGACGACAAGGGCGATCTTGGGGCCATAGCGCTTAATTTCTTGGAAGATCAGAGGTCGCTTCAAAAATTTTGCCGAGCCAAATGTTACCTCAGTCTCTGGATCTATAGAGCTTAAGTTTATACGGAGCATTCCAACA
Organism: Desulfotalea psychrophila LSv54; assembly: GCF_000025945.1. Taxonomy (GTDB): domain Bacteria; phylum Desulfobacterota; class Desulfobulbia; order Desulfobulbales; family Desulfocapsaceae; genus Desulfotalea; species Desulfotalea psychrophila. The sequence continues at coordinate 1,738,253 of NC_006138.1, forward strand.
GTGGTGTTTGGGTTTTGCATAGACGGCCTCTCTGTTTAATAGAAAATAGATCCGGGGGTGGACTTGGCCCTCTTCCCCAAGACTCAGTACGGGCTTGGCTACTGCTACCTTTAAGCCTAGCAGGGGGGAGAGCCTCTTTCAACAGAAAATTAAGGCAATCGCCCTTTTGCTTTGACTCTCCGGATGTGGGCTATGAGGTAACCTGTGGGTAAAGACATTCGGCCTATCCTGCCTTCGCTTTGTCCTTAGGGTGATGCTTATTCCAGCTTTAGTATTGGCTATCTCTATATCACCTATTTTCTTTATAGATAATAACTATTTGAATTGTTTGTGTAAAAAAACTAGGTTCCCTGACAGTTTTGTCGGTGGAGGGGGGGGGCTCTTGCCTCTGCCGAATGAGTTGGCCAATCAGGATATTTTAAAAGGATCAATATGAATCGCAGCAAAAAAATTATAATTCTTTGTCATTGTTTGCTCAATAGTAATGCTAAAATCACCCCTCTGGCCACATGTGGCGGGGTCTATAAAAGTGTGGTGGCTCAGTATATTGCCGACGGTGTAGGCCTGGTCCAACTGCCCTGTCCAGAGTCTGGTTATCTTGGTCAAAACCGTTGGGGGATGACACGGGATCAATACAATACCCTGCACTTCAGAAAGTATTGTAGGGAGATTCTTGCCCCCAGTTTGAACCAGATAAAGGCTTTTGTTGATGCTGGCTATGAAATACAGGGCGTCATCGGTATGGATGGAAGTCCTAATTGTGGCGTTGAAGAAACCTGTATAGGATTTACTGGAGGAGAAATTTGCTGCCAAGAGGACATTGAAAGGCAGAGAGATAATATGTCAATGGTGCCTGGTCGAGGAGTGTTTTTTGAGGTTTTGCAGGAGATGCTGCTTGCAGAAGAGATTAGTTTACCGTTTTGGGCTGTTGATGAAAGAAATATTAAAGAATAAAAAATGTACGCTGAGGAGCCTTGGAATGAAAAACAGTAAAAAGCAGAAATTTTGTTTTGGATTTATAGTCTTATCTTTATTTCTCCTTACGGGGATATCAGCCCAGGCAGACTCTTCTCTGCAACAGGTCGTGGACAGTGGCGAGATAAGAGTTGGCTTTTGTGCTCAGTATCCGCCCTTCGAGTCTGTAAACGTAAAAACGGGTGAGTTTGAGGGCTTTGATATTGCTCTGGCCAAAGCGATTGCCGATGAAATGGGGGTGGCAGCAGTGCTTATTGATGCCGAATGGCAGGGGCTGTTAGGTGGTTTGAAAAAGGGTGATTATGACGTCCTTATTACCTGTATGGCAAAATCCGAATCTCGTCGCGATAACACTAATTTTAGCGATGTATACTATACTCTCCCTGACGTTATTGTGGTGCGTCAAGATGATACAATAGTTAAAGATAAGGATGACCTATCTGGAAAAGTTATTGGCGTTCAGCTTGGCTCCGGCAGTGAGCAGTTGGCGGATAGTATGGAGGGAAGACTTAAAGAGATCAAACGTTATAATTATAATCCCGAGGCTTTTACTGATCTTAAGGCCAAGAGAATTGATGCCGTTTTCGTAGGTTATGCCTACGCTGTTAATCATATGAAGAGTGATAGTGCCTATAAGATTGTGGACGAGCCTCTTGCAAAAGCTGATATTGTGGCCGTGTTGGATAAAGGAGCCGATGCCTTGACCCAGAAGATAAATGAATCTTTGGCCAAACTTAAGGCGAATGGCAAATATCAAAAGATTGTTAACCAGTGGCTTACTGTCCAGTAATACGGCGTAAAAAATTACATGCTTGATTTTAAATTTGAAATTTTAAAAACTGCCTACCCTATGCTCTGTCAAGGGGTTTGGGCAACAGCGAAGGTAGTCTTTTTTTCTTTTATTCTTGCGATGTTGTTTGGCTTGATAGTGGGGGTTGCCAGATATCGGTCACGGAGTTTATATCTTCTCTTTTCTCCCTACGTAGAGTTTTTTCGAGGGACCCCGTTGCTGATTCAGCTCTTTTTTATTTACTATGGCCTACCAACCATTGGCATATCCATGGATAGTTTTACGGCAGCCTGTCTCGGCCTTGGCTTGAATGGTGGGGCCTATATCTCCGAGATAATAAGAGGTTCACTCTTATCGGTTGATCAGGATCAGCTGGAGGCCTCATATGCCTTGGGGCTGACCTGGTTTCAATCTATGGTCTATGTTATTTTTCCTCAGGCATTTACGGTCGCCATTCCGCCTCTTGTAAATTCTTTTTCTTCTCTTTTAAAGGACACCTCTCTGGTATCTGTCTTGGCGATAACCGAGCTGACCAGGGTAGGTCAGCTTATTTACACGAGAACATTTAGGGCTTTTGAAATCTACCTTGCCATTGGAATGCTTTATTTTATGATGACTTTTGTCATGACACTGCTCTCCAAATATCTCGAAAAAAAATACAAAGTTCAAGGGCGTATTTCATAGGAGAAGGCCATACGTCTAGCAATGACCGGGCAGGTTCAGTGCCCTCTCTTAAATGTGAGGGGGGCTCTGTGTGCTCTTCGCTTTCTGCTACTGGAGGGGACTGCATTAGACTAAGTTCGGTGAAATACGTATAATATGGATGGGGGCAGACAGCGTAGAGGAGCAATATAAATTAAATTGAGGGGAGATGAATATGGCTAAAAAAGTGATCATTATGGGTGGTGCCGGTCGTGATTTTCATAATTTCAATGTCTACTTCAAGGATAACCCCCACTATGAGGTCGTGGCCTTTACCGCAGCGCCCCAGATTCCTGGGGTTGAAGGTCGCTTCTACCCAACCGAGTTGGCAGGTAAACTTTATCCAACGGGTATTCCCATTTATTTTGAAACAGAGCTTGCCTCCCTTATTCGCAGGCATACGGTTGAGCTGGTGGCCTTCTCCTATAGTGATGTGCCCTATTCTGAGGTAATGCACCAGGCCTCGATTGCCATGGCAGAGGATGCAGACTTTATTATGCTTGGGGCCAAATCGACAATGCTCAAGTCAGCTAAACCGGTAATTGCCGTTTGCGCAGTGCGAACGGGTTGCGGTAAATCTCAAACTACCCGCAAAATATGTGAAATTCTGATGGCAAGAGGAAAGAGGGTTGTGGTTGTCCGTCATCCCATGGCCTATGGTGACTTGGGTAAACAGGTAGTGCAGCGTTTTTCCTCCTATGATGATTTTGCAAGGCATCGCTGTAGCATTGAAGAACGAGAGGAGTATGAGCATCTGGTTGACCTTGGCATTCTGGTTTTCGCAGGTGTTGATTATCAGAAAATTCTGCAGGAGGCGGAAAGGGAAGCTGATATTATTATTTGGGATGGTGGCAACAACGATATCCCTTTTTTCTTGCCGGATATTCATATCGTCCTCTTTGATCCGCATCGTCCCGGTCATGAACTCCTCTATTATCCGGGGGAAACCAATATGCTTATGGCTGATATTGCCATAATTAATAAGGTTAATACCGCCGTCCCTGAACAGATAGAACAGGTTCGGCATAATATTGAGCTGCATGCCCCCCAAGCGCAAATAATACTGGCCGACTCAAAAATCACTGTCAGTGAAGAGGGGCTCATTAAGAACAAGAGGGTACTTGTGGTTGAAGACGGGCCGACTCTTACCCATGGCGGCATGTCCTATGGTGCCGGAATGATCGCGGCAGAGATGTATGGAGCGGCAGAGATAGTTGATCCCCGCCCCTATTCTGTCGGAACCCTCAGAGAAACCTATGAAAAATACCCACATATCGGTCCGCTGCTACCGGCAATGGGCTATAGTCCTGCTCAGATTGCTGATCTTGAGAAAACAATCAACAGTGTTGCCTGTGATCTTGTCCTCTTGGCCACCCCGATCAGGCTGGATCGACTGCTCTCCATCAATCGTCCTCTCTTGCAGGTTTCTTATGACTACAGCGATCATGGTCAGCCCGACCTGGAGAGTATTCTCCTCTCCTTCCTTGCCGGGCTTATTACCTGATGTCCCAAAATTATTAAAGGGGCTGAAGGCAGGGCGGGTTCTTATCGGGCCATAAATCAGCGCAAAATCCAGGCCGATTCAGCGCCCTTTCTTGAGTTTATGTTGCCGATGAGTTGCCATATAGACCGCTGTAGCAGAGGGAAAACGTGGCCCCTGTTAGCCTCTATGTGAAGGTGGAAAATGGCAATTCCTTACGGGCTACGGGGTTTGGGAAAGGCTCTGTTGTTTGGCTTATGGTGCCAGGGTGAGTCAATCCAGCACGGGCCACGAGATTTTAAGTATCGTCAACTTTGTTTGTATATGTCTGTTTTAAAAGAACTTAATATTTGCTTTGATTCTGTTGCGCTCATTTATGCGCTCACTTGTGCCTGTCGTTTTCAGGTAATGGGTTGGCATCATTATCCTGTTGGGGCTAGTCTTTTGATTTAAATTTACTGTTCAAGAGAGCTTTCGGTTACGAGATCGTCCACCATTTCAGTATATCTTGTCTGCCTTAAACTTAGAGCAAACAAAAGTGTAAAGAAAATGCTAGTGATAAAAAATGGGGCGAAATATACCCCTGGGAAAAAAATCATTCCAACACAGCTAAGAACTATTATTAAAATAGAGGATAATCCCCATGTTTTATTCACAAAAGTATCTATTTTATGCCACCATGTCTTTTTAAAAAGACCACTGTATTGAAACGCTCCATCGCTAAAGGTGACCATGCCTGGCGTTCTGTACAATACATATGTTAAAATATTGACTTTATCATCATCTAGTAATCTTAAAATGTTTGAGTAGCTCATTCTCAAACCGTAAATTAGTCGGAAAATTTCACAGACCCTATGTTTGCTTTTTTGTGCTAAAGCCTCATCAAGTTCTTTGAGCAGTTCAACTCGGATTTTTCTTGATTGATTTAAGTAGTGGAGCGTCACTGTGAAAGTGCCGATTACCGATATTAAAGTTGTTAAAAGCCTAGCTGTTTCAGTTAGTTCCATTGGTAGGTGCTCTCCAAGGCCTTTTGCTAATGTCGTTATAGCTGGCATAGGTAAAAGGTTGTTTTTTAGAATTTAGGGGCGGAAACGCTTATTTTGTTGTGATATCCAAGGGAATGGACGCATATTTTCAATATGCCCACCAGCCACTGCCTTTTTTTCTTAAATTTTTATCTGCCAGATGAGGGGTGAAATCGCTTATTTTGGAGGATCCGTTACTCGTTTTGGCATGTTTCATAGGAAATGTCTTGAGTTGATAGCCTTCGTTATCGATTAAAAGAACATGTTCTAAAGACTGTTTGTAGCCACAATTTTTTCTTCCTTTTTTGTTAAACTGCCATGTCTCACATAATATCATGGAGTTATCTGTGTCTATATCTATGTCCCATGCCCCGAAAATAACTACTTTGTCTGTGTGATTCACAAATGACCAACTCCAGTGCCAGTTTCGGCATGTTGCGCCCTGAGACTGTATAAAATTTCTTCTATTCATAATAATTGTGTAGTTCTTTTGTGAACGAATGCGTGAGCATTGTCCTTTTATCGTTGAGCATGATGAGAAAGATTGGCATTGATGTATGTTACTCTAATTGGGTCGCAAGTCTTACAATATCTGGGTATGATTCTATCGATTCAATAGAATCGATGTTCCTAATAATGTTGTTTATCTCTCGATTTGAACCCAAAGTACCCTCACTTAACATATTGTCAAAAATTTCTTTGGATATTTTTTTTTTATAGCATTTGAAGTATTCCTGGATGATAGAGGCTAATGTTATCTCTTCTACTAGTATTGGGTCATTGGTATTGCGGAAACGCTTATAACAAATAACACTGTTGATGCCCCTTTCGGTGTTATTTGGGAAGGATGGCCCTTGGTATCCAGGTTTGAAAATTTCTTCAAAAAAATCAGGAAATTTCTCTTTTATTAGTACTAGGTAAATAGTAAATAAAGCACCTATTTTTCCCGATCCACTTAGATTGTTAACAATACCTTCTATTCGTTCGTAACATTGTTTTTGGGTTCTTAGGTCTAGTGAGAATATCTCTGTCAAAGCATAGAAAACGAGGATGCTTTCCATGTTTTTGGGAGAACCACGGGGAATAAATAGTGCTTTTGTTGTAGATATTTTCTCTGATCTACCTTGTTGGCTGAAGTCATGTGACATGCTCCTCTCTTGAGAATCAAAGTTTTTAAAGAGGACTTTCGCAAAATCAAGGTTACTTGGGGCTGGTAGGGTAAACTCTTGATCGAAAAAACGTCGAAGGTACGTTCTTCCATCAAATTTTTCGCCGTAAATAGCGCATACAGAGTGGGCGAGCTGCTTGGTGTCTGTGGAGATGATAAAATGGATATCTGGCATGTTAAAAAGGTGCTTTACTCTTTCTAGCAGCTCAATAGCAAAAAGTGGGCGGCATCTATCTAGCTCATCAATGAGTACAAAAAGAGGTAGTTTTTCTCCTATGTCGCTGTTCGTTTCAATTTCATTGAGAAGATTTTTTAATCCTATTTGAAAATCTTCTATTGCGGAAATTTCTTTGTTGAAAGATTTTGTTAGTGCTTCCGTTATGTTTTCTGCTGTGCTTTCATCTTCAGCTGTGAGCTGAAGGAGCGCTTCTCCTTCTTGTTGACCAATTGCCTTTTTGATGAGTCCTTTTGCTAGAATTGGCAGTAGTTTTGTTACAACTTTTGTCCCTTTTTTTGTCCAGTCCTCACTTTTCTTTTTAGCACCATCTTGGTCAAGCAAAGAGCATAGCTCTCGGGTTATAGCCGATACAAGAGCCAAGAGTGGTTCTTCGGTGAAGTCGTGCTTCCAAGCATTAAAGATAACTGTGGGATATTTTTCTTTAAGATCTTTTGCCCAGTGGTCTATGAAAAAAGTTTTTCCCGCGCCCCATTCAGCATTGATATTGAGGACGAAATTCTCTTTGTTGAGTAGGTAATTGGTCAAGAAATCAGCGTACTGTTTGCGGTTAAAAAGATCATCTGCCCACATTTTGTTGTTGTCTTGTGTTGTCTCTTCAGTCATATCAAAATATTATTTTAACGTCTAAGTAGATAGATTTGTTGTAATGTGGTGAAAACCTTTCATATACTCTGCACTTATTTTACCCGCTCTCTATCACATATCTTTTCTAGTGAGGTAAGCATTCATTGATTAACCTGAGCAAATTATTTGTTCAACAACGCCTTGAACTGTAATAGTCATTGTCTCTTCTGGTGTGTTATTGATTCTTACGTAGAAACTATTTTTTTTAATTTGTTCAGAGCTATATATTGGTTCGTATCTCATGCATATTAGTATTGCTCCTATTAGCTTACGAAGTTTGGATGGTATTGGACCCAATAAAATTTTTTGGTGCTCTGGTTTGAGCTGAGTAGGATTTTCACTTTGATAGAATTGTGAGAATGATTCTCGCACAGCTAGGCAATCCTCGTTTTGTCCATATGCTATTGATTTGTAGAGGTGCATTTTGCACGTAATGTTTGGAGAACTAATAGGCAAATGCTCGAAAAATTCAAATTTTTCGATAAGGATTTTAAATTTTTTGGATCCATAACTGCTTAGACCATGGAAAAAAAGTAAGTGGATTTCATCTGTTGAAAGTTGAGATCTAATGAAGTTGGAATATTGTTTTTTATTTTTTCCCTCTGCGTTAGTTTCTATGAACAAGAGGATTTGGTAGAGGGTTTTGTGGTAATGCGCTAAAGACGATTCTATCTCTTTGTATCTTGTATTATAACGTTCGATGATATGATTTCTATGGCAGTCGCGGTTTTCTATTTGAAAAGACATGATGCGAAGGATCTCTGAGAAACATTTTTTGCGGGTAACGATTTTATTTTCAGAGATTAATTCGAGAGAGGCCACGATGTCGTTGTAAAGACTCATTAGGTGGAAGAACGTTTTTTCAAAATTGTCTTTTTGTATAGCTTGGTATTGCAGTTCCGCTGTGTCAGCAGCACATTTTTGTGCTACAGCAGATTTAGCCAGTTCCTTTCTTGTGAGCGTGAGTTCTTCTCTTGAGAGAGCTAGCTCAGTTTGAGATGTTTTGAGTTGTTGGGCTTGGAAGTGAAGGGTTAGCAGTATTGCTATAAGTCCAAAAAAGCTGAGGATTGGGCCAAGAGATCCGCCAACAAAATCGCCAAATGCTGACCAGTCTGCTTGTGCTGTGCTAAACCCACTCTGGAAGTGATAGAAATATGTACTGGGAACAACAACTAATCCCAAGAGACCCGCTATGCCTATGATAGTCAGGAAGTTTGGTAGATGGTTTTTTGTATCATTTGTGTAGGTAGGTTTCATTCTTTAAGCTCTGGGCAGGTTGATTTGATCTTATGCTATGCAGCAGCCAGCCCATCTACGGTTGTCGCTATTTGGTCATCTATGCTTGTTAGGCCCCTAAGCTCTAGCGACTCTCGGTACTCTCTGGCTTCTGCAGCCAGGGTCCATTTCGTATCTATGCCAAGTTTGCTCGTTAAGTCTTTCACGGAGGCAATATTAACATTGAAGAATTCTTTTCGTTTGTTAATTTTGTTCACTCTGTATTGGTCAAATTGTCGATGTAGTTCACTTTCTAGGGCGGGAGCATTTTCACTGAACATTAAAGCATGTACGTCAAATGCAAATGGGACACTGGCATCTCCAAGTTCTTTGACGCGATCCAGTGGTTCTAGGCGTCGAGTGAGGCCAATTTTGATAACTTTTTCTCCAAAAGAGCCTTCGTTGGAAATTACGTAAACATGACCTCTTTTGGTTTGTTGGGCCATGGATATGGCTCTCTGATTTTTCTCTTCTGCTTCTGCAAGCTTCGCTTCAAGCTCTTTTAACTGCATTTCAAATTGTGCTTTTTGCTCTTCTGATGCGTTTCCAAGTTCTTTTCTAGCTTCCGCCATTGCCTTTTGAAGCATCTTCTCTTCTTTTTCAGCATCACGAACAGCCTTCTCGTATTCTCGCGCTGCCTTTGCTTCTTCACGTAACTCTTCTTTGATGCGTTTTTGTTCTTCTCTGTCGCGAAGAGCAAGTTCCTGGGTTGCAACTGCCCATTTTAACTCATCCTGGCGGGCGGCGAGGTATTCTGGGGAAATACGGGCATTTCGAAATGCAGATCCATTATTATTTACGAGGCTGAAAGCATCAATAATTTGTTGCTGAAGCTTTCCGTAATTGTCATGTTTTACCTTGGACAGGATGGTTGCTACCTTCCCATTAAAAGCGTCTAAGACAAAGTTGATAGCCGTTTTTTTTCTATTTTCTTCTGCATAATCGCAGGTCGCAGCATATTCATTCTTAACAAAATCTCGAACAAGAACTCTTGCTTCTTTAAGTTTTTCCCCAGCTTCTTTAAAGTCGTATTGGTCAGCAAGTTCATCAAGCAGGCTGTCGGGCGGCATGAGGTATTCTGCACCATAGCCCTTTATGGTGTTTCGCATGGCCGTGACAGCTTTTTTCAATTGCTTTTCGGTTTGCTTGATAGCATAAGCTTCCCCAGCTATTTGTTCGGCTTTTTCTTCTGCAGCAGCAATTACCTTATCAGCTTTTTCCTTCGCTTCTCTTCGTACTCTATCTACCCTTTGTCCTGCTTCCTCTAGTTTTTCAGTCGCTTTTTTCAAGATTGATTTTGCCTGTACCTTTATACTCAGGGCTTCCTTTTCTACATCAAATATAGGAGCATATTTTTCTAATTCTTTCCTTGCTTGTTGTAGTTCCTTGGAAATTTCATTTTGCTTTATTGTTTCACTTTTAATCGACGCCTCGGCATCAACTCGTAAATCTTCTTCTTCTGCCAAGGCTTTGGTAAGGTTTGATATTCGAGAGCTCAAGCCATCGTTGATTGATCTGTTTTTTTTCAATTTTATAAATAGATAGATAGCTACAAAAGGTGAAACGAAAAACAGGATACCAAAAAAATATTCCATATTACCCACTCCTCTTCTTGATCTTGACTTCTGCTTTTATCGGCAAAAGACAGTTTGTCTTTTTATGTATATAGGTGAAAAATTAATTATTTTTACCCGTTTGTTTTGTATCAGCACGCCTATCGCAAGCTGTGTGTGGGCAATATTCCATGCGGAGATGAAGCGATCATCGTTACCTAGTAGAGAAATTATGGTGGCCAGGAAAATTATGACAAAGGAGATGTGAAGGTGCTTTTCGGATGGTCGCGGGGATGGCGCGGTACTACGATGTGGTACATGCTGAAAAGGATGTTTAAAATTGTTGGCGGAGATTGCTTTGCCTTGATAGCGTTGATCCCCGTGCTGAATGGTTGTATATTTTAATTTTGTGACATTCTCCCCGGCATGGAGCCAGGTTTCACATTCGTCCATCCTGCCCTTTTCTGTTAGCTTTTTTTCTTGCTCAAAACCTCTGGCAATACCTTTCTGCTACTCCATACACTGCAAATAGATGTTGCTGACGTACCAGCCGGAGCGGTATTTTTTATGCAGGTAGGTTTCGCTCTCTGCTGAGAAGCTGCGGCCTTTGGTTTTGTAGTGCCGGATCGTTGTCTCGGTGTGGGCAGTGTCTTCCTTTTTGCTGTTGTCCAGGAAGATGTCGACGTTGAGTTGTTTGCAGGGGGCGCCGCCCTTGATGAAACCCTTGGTTTTGATTGTGCTACCTGTCTGGCGATAGCTTACCTTAACTTTTCGTCCATCGATGTTGAAGGTGTCGGTCTGTTGGGCGAGGGAAGATGTGGCGAGTCCAAGGGTCAAAATCAGTGTTATAGTTATTCCTAGTAAGCCTCTCATCTTTTCCTTTTTTGCAACATAAAAATCACTTGTGTATATTGCTAACGTATTGAAAATACGTTTACTATCGCCTGTGCATGTACTACGCTGTCACACTGGGGAAGGCAATAAGTTTTCCTCTAACCGAGTTTCTTTTCTTGCCTGTGCTCTATTCTCTTCGCTTTTAGCCATTCCTTGAACTCTGGACTCTCCTGGGTAAGTTTTGCCTTGAGAAGTGCCCAGTAGTCTAATCCGTCGTCCTGTTCTTCTATCCACTCGATCAGTTCTTTGTGATGCTCATTGGTAATGCTTGTTGCCGTGCGAGCTTCTGTCTTGAAGTCAAAGTTGATGGCATCGCCTTTGGGTGGTGTATAGGAATACGGTTCTCCCACCCCAGTTGCCAGCCATTCGATATCGCATTTAAAAAACTCTGCTATTTTTACGAGTGTGGTCCGGTGTGGCGTCCCAACAAACCCTGATACCCACTTGCTCACCTGGGAAGGGTTCTTGCCAATGGCTCGGGCAAGGTCTTTTTGCTCAATTTTTTTTAAATCTATAAGCATTTGTAATCGCTTGCAAAACTCTTCCATGTAAGTCACCACATTCCACTAAGTTCAAATTACTGGTTGTCACCACGTGTCATCTACGCTATCCTGTGTGCATGGATAAACAAAAACTCATTCACTTAATTGGTTATGTAACCGGCAAAAATATTCCTGAGTTAGCGGATGAATATGGTTATCCGCCTTCAAGTTTTTACCGCGTCATATCGGGACGGGTGAAAAAATCACCCATTAGAAAAATCATATCTGACCTCGTTGATAAACCTATAGATCAGCTTTGGCCAGACAACTAAAAAAAGGGGATTTTGTGCATCAGCATACCAAGCTGTTTGTACGAAGCATCCCAGCAGTGGTGTTTGTTTTTTGCATAGACGGCCTCTTGATTTAGTTCAAAAAAACCCGAGGCCTAAAGGAAGGAATAATAGATCTGTCCTGTCCCCTGGACGCAATACGGGCTTGGTGGTTGGCACTTTCAAACCTAGCAGGGGACAGGGCTTCTTACAAGGATAAATCAAAGAGATTGGCACTTTGCACTTTGATTACATACCAATTTGTCGCTGGAGGGTAGTTGTGATTACGAGAGAAACTAAACATCCAAGAGATTACGAGGTGATGGATGCGGTGCTGGATCGTGGTGAAGCCACTGAATTAGCCCGTTTATTGTCATGCTCTCCACAGCTTATTCGTGGTTGGTGCCGGGCTCCTGAAACTGAGGCTGAATATACCACGGGGAGGTTTGGACCTCTTGCTCGTATTCGTACTCTCATTGCCATGATACGTGAGGCTGATGGTCGTCCTGATCGCGCCTTTCTCATTGGCCAGTATGTTGCCCTTCTTCTCGGTGGTGTTTTTGTTCCCACCCCTCCTGTTATTGAAAATGTGAATTCAGATGTGCTCAGCAATGTTTCTCGCACAATGAAGCGATCGGGTGAGGCTATCGAGACCATCAGGATTGCATGGTTTGAAGAGAGCCCGGGCAAAATAACGAACCAGGAACGTGCGCTGTGTGTGGCCGATATCCAGAAGGCCATTGTTGCTCTTATCCAGACGCAACAGTGTATTGAACGACATTCAACTATTCGGTGAGGGGGGATTATGGGCGAGCGTGAATATAAAGAACTTAAAGCCGAGTTATCTGAGATCAGAGGGTTGTTGATGCAGATTACCAACAACGATCGGATGATCTCTATTGATGAGGCAGCCGTCTATATGGGTTGCTCTATTGCGACTTTGAGGCGCCGTGTTCAGTCAAAGCAGTTACGCAATTATGCACCACCTCGTAAGTCGTATCGATTCAAGGTGAGTGAGTTGGCCACGGCGAAGAGTGGCGGGAGAATATCAGCGCTATCTATTTTGTAGATGGGGCTTGATGTTTTCCCCGTGCCCCTTTCGTCGGTAGATCCGGCAGGAGAGAGGTTGATTGATCCCCTGCAACCCCTGGGTTCGAGTGATCTGGCAGAGAAGGGGCCTGTGTGAAAAATGTCCACGGGTCCTTCTGGGGAAAAATGAGTTAGCACGGGTGGAAGCAGCTCGACAGATGAGCCTGTGAAAATTTTTGGTTTGGTTGGAATTGTGGAATTTGCTGTATCCCAGTGCTGACGGGGGATACAGCGTTTTAGTATAAAAAAAATTGATAGATGCAACGCTGGTAAGCAATCTGGCTTGAGGTGGTTTGCATCACATTACAAAGGATGGTTGTTAGGATGGAGCATGAAATTATAGAAAGTAGTCAGGAGCTGATGGGTGATGAAGGCGAAGTGCTTTCTCCCGTTTTGCAGGATCTCGATTTTATCAGGGATTGTTTCGGTGCTAATGAGCGTGGTGATGGTTTGCTTCTTGCGGCAATTCTTAAGGATAGATACCTCTATGTCACAGCTCCTGACGATAAAGGGGAGTGGTACAAATGGGTGGGCCATGTTTGGCAACTTGATGAGTTCGATACCACCGTTGATGTAGCTGAACAGGTGGCTTTGGCCTATGAAGAGTATGCCTTTCATGTAGAGGCACAGCGGGACCAGGAGTTGGCTAAGCTCGATGAAGAGCGCAACGAAAAAATCGCGATGATTAAGGCTGAGTGTGAAGAAGAGGACGCCAAGAAAAAAATTGATACTCTTCTGCAGAAGCCTCTTGTTCCTCCCAAGTGGATGACCTCCACCATCAAAGATTATAACAAAAGGGCGTGGGTGCTGAGAAGCCGGGAACGAATTATGAAGGCGCGTTTCTTTGCCCCAAAAGTTGACCGTAGAATAGCCGCTATCTCCGATGATCTGGATCAAAAAAAATGGCTTCTTCCCTGCGCCAACGGGGTGCTTGATCTTAAGCGCGGCCTTCTTATGGATGGTCGGCCTTCAGATCTGCTCACCAAGCAGATCGATGTTGCCTACAATCCCGATGCTGACTACTCCTTTTTTGAAGAGATTATAAAAGATATCTGTGTCTGCCCAGAGATTGAAGGCACCGATCTCCTGCCTGCCTTTTTGAAACGACTCTTTGGCTATGCCATCACCGGTAACGTCAACGAAGAGTTTTTGGCAATTTTCATCGGGCCTGGACGAAACGGCAAAGGTACCATTCTTGAAACGATAACCAGTGTACTTGGTGCTTACTATCATCAGGCAAACCGATCTCTCTTTATTGAACAAAAATTTGAGCCACCACCATCGGCTACCTCCGAACATATGTATGCCCTCCAGGGCAAGAGGCTTGTTGTGGGAGCAGAAACCAACAAGGGCCAAAAAATTGATGGCGGCCTCATCAAGGGTATTACCGGTGGTAACAAGGTTAACTATCGTAAAAATTTTAAATCTGAAAAGACGTTTACTCCGACTCACACCCTCATTCTTGAGACCAATAATATCCCTTACGGACTCACCAAAGAGTTCTCTCTTACCCAACGTTTAGTCCTGGTCGATTTTCCCTTTCGCTATGTGGATGATATCGAAGCAGAAGAACGGAAATACCCTGCACTCAAAGGCCGTTTTAAAAAGAAAAATAAGGATCTCAAGGCAAAGCTTAAGAGTCGGGAGAGTCGTGAGGGCGTTTTGAAGTGGTTGGTCGAAGGGTGCTTGGAGTGGGATGAGCATGGTCTGCTGATCCCAGATTGTGTCCTTCAGGCCCGGGAAGATCTCACCAAAAAAGAAGATTATATAGGTCAATTCTTAGGTGAAATTGTTGAGCACGTCCCTGATCGGGAAAATATGCGCATGGAGTTTAAGTACCTGTATGAAGCCTTTCAATACTTCTGGAAGGATACCATCGACTCCCGGGATAATAAGGTGCCGCATAAGAATACCCTCTCCAAAGAGCTTAAGGAACGTGGCTACTCGCTTGAAAAAATAGGCGGGAAGCTCTGGGCCTACCACTTTCGAATTCGTCCTGAATTAGTTCATGGCGTGGCAGAGCTGGGTGCAATTGATGCGAAGGCCAGTAGTATAGCTGCCCTCTCTTAAACTCTATCCTGCCATCCTGCGCCTGTCCTGTCGCTATCATGGCAACTATATTGTTGAAATAAATTGAAAAAATTGGACTAGCAGGACAGCAGGACAGCGTCTCCTTATACGCGCACACATAAGAGTTTTTAAAGCTTCTTTAACTGGCTTATAAAACTTCTCTTAGCTCTTTGTATAGAGACTTATATATCCTCTTATCCTGTTTGTTAATAATTATATGTAAAAATAAAGAGTTAAGAGCAGGATGAAAAAAGGATAGAGACAGGACAGCAGGATGGAGGAAAAAAAAGCAGGATAGCAGGATGACGAGGCAGGATAGGGGCAGGACAACAGGATGAAAAAGGTGGAGATCATGAATACAGAAAGCATAGTTCGAAAGATAGCAGCAGAGCATGGCCTTCGTAAAAAAGGCAACCGTTTCACCGGGCCCTGCCCAGAGTGTGGCGGATCCAAAACCTCCGATAAGTTTTCTATCCTGCTCGATGGTGGTTTCAAATGTTACGCCTGCAATTTTCGCGGCGACATCATCACCTGGCTCCGAAAGCGGGAGAGCATGAACTGCCCAGATGCTCATGATTACGCTGGCCGAGATTGCAGGCAGAAAGATTCCTGCCCTGCAGCAGCTCATTGCCGACTCGGTAATGGTTCAGCTCCTGCCACCAAGAGACGCCCTGCCTATCGTCGCCCAAGCAGGCCTCGCCAGGAAGAGGAGGTTCAGCAAACTCTGCCAATGGTGGAGCCTCAATACCCTAAAGCGGTTTGGGTAAGTTGGGCGGATGCTCTGGTACAGAAGGCCCACGAAAAACTTCTGGAGACTCCGGAGCAACTGGCCTATCTGGCATCTCGTGGCATTGATGCCGAGGCCGTGGATCGTTTCTCCCTGGGTTGGTTGAGCCATCAGCAACAGGTTCTTAAGAACAAGATCGGCCTACCGGTTGATGAAGGTAAGGATAAACTCTGGGTTCCGGAGGGTTTGCTGATTCCCATTTTTGATCAAAGTGGATCACTGCACCGTATTCGGATTCGCAGATCGCCGGAGGCCCGGGCCAAGTTTTTGCCAAATCTTAAATATAACTGGATGCGGGGGGCGGGCAATATGCCCATGGCCCTTGTTCCGGAGGGAAAAATTCGCGGTGCCGTGATCGTCGAGGCAGAGCTTGATGCCATGGCAGTCGCCTCGGCTCATGTAGATGTTGCGGCCATTGCCGTTGGTTCTCTTGGCTCTGGTGTTGATCCCGAGCTTGACCAGCTTCTCGAACAGGCGCCTGTTGTCCTGGTGGCCCTTGATGCCGAAGATAAGGCCGAGAAAGTTGCAGATATGTGGAAGGAGAAATATCGCCACGCCAAGTATTACAAAACAACCATCGGCAAAGATCCAGGTGAAATGTTTGCCGCCGGCGGCGATCTTCATGCCTGGATTGAAAGGGGACTGCCTCTGCAACCATCACGTCCTCGTTCTACCCCAGCTCCTGTCCCAAAGCAGGACGAAGCCTTTCTCCCTGCGCGTAAGCTCAACAGGGGGGGAGGGGGAGCGCAAATAATAGAGCCTTCGGCAAAGGCATCTATAGACTCGGATGTTGCCTGTCCCCAACCTGAAAAGATTAAGGGCCCTGTCGTACCTTCCAACTCAAAATCATTCTCCATGACCCTGCCCAACGGCACCGTTATCTATGTGGTTCCGTCTAAAGACAAGGAATGGCAGGAGCTGACGGATCAGGGCCTGCCCGTTTTCACGGCCTATGAAATAGATAAGCTGGGCGCGGCTGTCTCCACTATGAACGACGAAGAGAGACTCAAGGCGGCCACGGCCGCAATAAATATAAAAACAGTATTCGGCGGTTACATAAGCCGAGGCGAGGCAATCGAAGCGGGTGAGGATGGCGGTGATCCTTGCACGCAAGATGGGCCTGAGAAACCCCAGAGCGCAGTGAGACTCTAGGTGGCTACGCCACTATGGATGGAAAAGAACTGAATCAAGGCGGCTATCGCCGCTATAGAGATAAAAAGGGGAATAAAAAATGTTTGAGATAAAAGATGTAGCCGAGCCTGTAAAAACAAGAAGAGTGGTTTCTCTTGCTGGTAAAGATATCGGAACCCTTGGCTTTACCAACGATACCTCAAAATATCATGCCGTTCTGCGCCTTGACGATTTCATGGGATGGAGCAGTGCCCTGAGCTCTCTTGGCCAGCCCGATTGCCTCTCCTGTCTTCTACAGGGCCTGGGCGATACTGAGGAGGAGGCGATTAAAGATGCCTTTACCCAGGTAAAGTCGAAAATGGAAAAACTGGCGAGTGGGGTAGACAAGCTTCAGTCTGCCTTCTTCGAGACTGCCGGGGCAGGCCATGAGTCTTGAAGCCATCATCCCCGATGAAGAGCTGCGTAGGAGAGTTGAAGGCCTGAGCAGAGACGAACTCTTGCTTCTGGTCTGTGAGTTGAGCAAAAGCTCAGGGGAACAAAAGAGAGAACCTCTGCTGACTATGACAAAGGTGATTGAGATGACAGATAAGGTGCAGGGCCAAGAAGTAAAAAAGAAAAGATACCTGGTTCTTTCAACGGATCCCGAAGAAGCACTGCTTCAAATTGCAGACTGTATCGAAAAAAAGATGGTCTTGAAAGGACGTACCTATCCTCCAGGAGGCGACAAGAGGGCTTGCCAGGGATTTTGGCAGGATATTGGTTTTATCTACGATCTTCAGGCGATTGCTCATCAGATAGAAGAAAGACGTCAGTAAAGAAATGGGGGGGGAATATGGGGGACGTGACGAGTTATGTAGATAGGGCTTTTGGGAAAGATATTTTTGAAAAAACTTTAGAAACAGAATTCGAAGAAAGCTTTACTGAAGATTTCTTGGGGTTCAGGCAAGAAGAAATTGAGAGTATGTCAAAAGGTCAGTTACTGAAGAGAGTAATTGAGCTTGAAAGAAGAGACTATGTAAATGGGGCAATGGGAGATGTACTTCATTTTGCTGTCAGAGATTTGTTCTTTAATCATTTCGATTATGACGGAACAGATTGGGATGATGCCTTTAAAGAACGAATTTTACGGAACGTTTACAGTTGTTATTTAAGAAGCTAGGGAGGGAGAGGGAATGTTTGAGAAATGAAAAGAGGATGGGACTGTTGTAGGGCCTGTTGCGCAGGAAGAGGCAATGGGCCTCGTTGGTGGCCGCCCACGTGGTAGTGACTATATGGAGCGCATAAGACAGCTCGCCAACCAACGAAGAAAAGCCGCCAGACCAAAGAAAATCCGCAAGCTGTTGCCGGGCGAGGAAAATCAGCTTCGCCTGCCGGGAATGTAAATATATGCTGTAACCGCGATAAATAATGTGGAAAGGGAACAAGTAAAATGACCGACACCCCCAGCTGGCAAAACTATACCGAGACAAATAAAAAAGCCGATGTGCTGCGCTATCTGCAGGAGACGGGTTGGCAACTCAGAAAGCAGACCTTCTACAACCACTGCGGGGATGGCAAACTCAAAAAAAACAGATCCGGTCTCTACTCAAAACAGGCCGTGAAAAAATATGCCGAAACATGGCTGGTCCATATCGGTTTGGGCAGCACGGTGGGCGAGGCGGAGGAGAACCTTGCCAAACAGAAGACCAAAAAAGAGATTGACCGGATCACCACCTCGGAACAGCACGAGCGCTTTAAACTCGATATCCTCCGGGGTAAATATATTGAGCGCTCCAAGGTAGAGCTGGAACTTGCCAGCCGTGCCGTGGTGCTCGATCACGGCCTGGACTATCTGATAAAATCCAACGTGGCCGAGATGGTGGCCCTGGTGGGCGGTATGGCCGACAAGACAACCCTGCTGCTTGATTTTCTTCTGAAGAAAAAAGATGCACAGCTCTCGCACTATGCGAGTATCGATGATTTTACTGTAAACCTGCAAATAGAGAGCGAGGTGGAATCGTGCTGAGTCCCCCCAATGTGAAGATGTTCCAGGTGAAGAATATGTCTTATATCCCGGAGAGTCTGCAGAAGACGGGTTTCTGCCATACCACCTCGTTTTCTAAGGCGGAAAAACGGGTCCTGCGCAAAAAAAAATGGCAGGCTCCGAGTGAGTGGGCCCCAAAAAACAGGAAAATTGTTAAGGGTCAGCTTGCCGGCAACTATCTCAGCCTTGATATCACCCCCCATCTGCGCGGGATCATGGATGCGGCCGTGCTTCCCTTTGTCCGTCGTCTGCATATTATGGCTGCACCGCAGACCGCAAAGACCACCCTGATAGATACCATCATCGCCTGGGCAACCATCTTTGCCCCTGGTCCTGCGGTCTCCTTTTATCCCGATGAGGTAACGGCCAAGAGATCCATGAAAGAGAGACTGCAGCCCATGGTTGCCGGTTCTCCCTCTCTGTCCCGTCTGCGTTCGGGCCATCGGGACGATTTCACCAACACCTCCATGGCCCTCTCTTCCATGACCTGGGAGGTGGGTTGGGTAGGTTCAACCGCTCAGACCGCCGATAGATCCCTGCGCTATGTGGATATGCAGGAGGTGGATAAACCAAGTTATGGGGGGAGTAAGGAGGAGACCGGCGTGATCGAGCTGCTGCTGAAACGTCCCAGGGCCTATGGTGATACCTACAAGGTCTTCATCTCATCTTCACCCACCACCGAGGCGGGCAATATTAACATGATCATAGAGAAGGAGACCGAGGCAGTCTTCCTGCAATGGGTGCGCTGTCCCCACTGTCATGAAGAGGTGCTGATGCTCTTTAGCCACGACACCTTCCACTGGCCCCACGATGAGGAGGGACACAGTATTGACCGTAAAACGATTCTCAGTAAAAAGCTTGCCCGTTATATCTGCCCCGAATGTGCCGCCCTGTGGGATGATAACGATCGCAATAAGGCCATTCGCCGTGATGTCTGGCGCCTGCGAATGGTGGATAATAAGGGCGAGACCCTCTATGAAAAGGGGGAGGAAATGTTTCGCTATCTGCAAAAGCACCGGCCTGCCTCCATCGGCTTTATCGTCCCCTCCTGGACAAGCTATATGGTCAGCCTCTCCGAGGTGGCCCACGACTTCCTCCGTTCCGTGGATAAAAATATCAGTGCCGAAGAACGTCTCAAGGCCCTGAAGGATTTTAAAAACGGCCACGAGGCAAAACCGTGGAAACCGGAGATCGTAGAACGGGCGGAAGCGAGTCTTCTCCGGCTGAAAAATGATCTCCCCGCAACCGAGGTACCGGCTCAAGGGGTGGCAGGTCTCTTTGCCGGGGTCGATACCCAGGACGATGGTTTCTGGTACTGGGTCATGGCCGTGGGTTATGGCAGGGCGCCGGAGCGTTGGCTTCTTCGCTGTGGTTTTGTCTTCACCTTCGAGGCCGTGGTTCAGGTGCTCTGGGGCAATGAGTACAGGGATAAAAATGGCAATATCTATCCCGTTCATCTCTCCCTGCAGGATGCCATGGGCCATAGAACCTCGGATGTCTACGATTTCTGCGCCTCCCGTCACGGTCAGATACTACCCACCAATGGTCAGCAGACCATGGCCACCCCATACTCCACCAACGATGTCGAGTTTTATCCTGGTAGTGATAAGCGCAGGTTCCCGGGGGCGCTAAAGAGGGTGCGGGTCAATACCACCTACTATAAGGATAAGGCCGATGGCATTCTCAAGATCAATCCCGGTGATCCCGGGGGCATCTCCTTTTATAGCGAGGTCTCCCGGGGAGATCTGCTACAGCTCTGTGCCGAAACACGAAATGAGAAGGGCTTTTGGGAGCAGATCGGGCAAAGAGATAACCATCTCTGGGATTGTTTCTGTCTGGCCCTCTGTGCAGAGGATGTGGCCGGTGTCCGCTACTGGCCAACACCGGAAGAGCAGGAAGAGATGAGTGATGATTTAGTGGTTGAAGATTATGCCGCAACACTGGGCTAAGGGGAGAGCATGAAAAAGAACGGAACAATATTGGTGGGAATGGATCAGATCACCGCTTACGCAGGCAGAAACAAAGAGACCATCAGGCAGGCCATTGTTAGCCGTGGCTTCCCCGCAGTTAAGGTACGGGGAAGATGGGAGTCAAACAGTCAGCTCATTGAGGAGTGGCAGAGGAAGCAGATTGTTGCTGGGTGTGGGGTAACTCAACGATGAATTAACTGGTTGCGGGGCTGTCTCCGCAATCCATGTTCAATGACTGGTTAGAAACCTATTTTACTAAATATCAAGTATCCGCAAGTTGTTTTTATTAATTCTTTCTGACCAGTATTTTGTTATCATTTCGATATGTTGATTTTCTGTAAAAGGAGTATAACTGGAAATATTCGTCAATTTATGATTTTCCTTTTCTACCATAATACGGTCTATATCTGACCAACGATATGTGTGTTTTTGGTATTCGCATAAAATTATTTTTCTAACATCATCAAAGATTGAATAGTGAAATTCATCAGTAATCAGCCTGTCTACATTTAATATTTCGCTGAGTATCATTTCTTGTTTTTTCTTACTGAATGATTTCCAATAAGTTGGGTTGATAAACCAATGATCGCTGCTATGCATCATGAATGTTTCAATAAAACATAAAATGGTGAGTGAGCTTTGGAAGTAATAATCTATAATATTTTTAAAAAAAATACTATGCACTCTATCAGCATAACAAAAAATATAGGTACAATTTTCCATTGGAATTATATTTGTCATTAAAAGCATTTTTTTTATACTTTTTTTATTACCATAGGCCAGTGCTGTGTACCCACAAAGAGAAACTGGAAATTTATGGTTAATGCAAATACCATGATTGATTGTTGCTCTCTCCTCCTCTATTGTTTGATTATTGTATTCATTTAGTATTTGTTCGGAAAGTCTCTTAAGATAAGCTAGGCGTTTTTCGAAATCCTTTTCCATTCCTTGAAAGCTGATCAGTAATTTGTCAATATTTTTGATATTGATTTTTGTTAATTCTTGCTCAATTCCTCGTTGTTTCAACCTATGCCTTAATATGCCTAATGCTTCTTGCTCGATTGCTGTTCTATATGTTTCTATTTGATTTTGAATTTTATCAATTTCAATATTTAACCATACGATCTCTCTGCAAATAGCCCTAAAAGTCTGTAACTGAATAAGAGAGTCTTCGTCGATTTCACCATTTTCAATAACTTGGAATATCTGTTCATGTTTTTCACAATATCCAGGAAAAGTTGATGCGCTCTTTATACCTACAAGATTCATTGAAACTTTCAAATTTTTCGCAAATATATCAACTACGGGCTGAAGCACATGCCCTTGATCCGCTATATATTTAAGAGAATTACCTTTAGCAATAGAGTGTGATCTTTTAATACTTAGTGAATTGCAATTCGGATACACGCAACATCTTGGCCTATTTGTTATTTTTCTACTTTTATGAGCTAATGATTTTAATAACGGTGCATAGATTTCAAATTGCTGCATCTTAAGAGAATTGTTTGCAATAAGTCGCATGATATTGTCAAATTCTTCACCAATAATATCTGTTTCTTTCATTATTTCCGTGGGTGTCGATGTTTTAACATAAACTTCTAACAAGGTGTTATACAGGTCTGTATAACACACAATTTTGCGTAATAGGTAGACTGTCGCCACTCCACCCTCTGTAAAACTCTAACTGAGGTGATACATAAAAAAATGTTAAGCACAAGGGGTAAGCTGCTAGAGTCGCACGTAATATGCAAAAAAAATAAGTTGTGGAGAGATGATCCACCCCGATCAGTTCAGTAAACTCCTCAAGGAAAAGGGGATCAACGTCCAGAAGGTGGGCGGGGTTGTCTACCTCTGTGGCTACACCCTCTCAGGCGAGTTTCTGGAGTCGGTTGGGAAAGGGGTGTGGGGCAGGTGGTTTGCCTGCTCCGCATAAAAAAGATTCTTTGGCGTGTTTCTGTAGATGCGTAAAGCTAAGCTCACTGGCGGCTTTAATGAAAGTGGATTAACGATGAATCTTTATTGAAATTTTGGAAAAAGCTCCCTTGGACGCCCATTGCCGTCCGTGTGTATGCTGTCGTTAAGTGCCAGATATTGTATGGTAAATGATTTCTGAGGTTAGCTTGTTAAATTCTAAACAAGTGTCTCTGTCAACATTATCGTCATATCTTCTAAATAAACGCTCTCCTTCATCCAAAGACAATTTTTTTCCACCATATATTAATGGAACAATATAATACTCTGTAATCTGTTCATCAAAAGCATTTTTATAACGGACTTTTAGATAACGTCTCAAATTGATAAAACAACTTTCATCGTTTTTCTGGCAGATCCCACTATATTGCTCATCAAGTTGAGACAGTTGAAGATTATTGTTTTTTCCAAAAATGGTTGCAAGTAACCCACTCCCTTTTGCCGTCATGTAACCTGCACGATAATAACCAATTAGAGAGTAAGTTTTTTTCTTTTGCACATTTGGTGTTTTAGATAACTCAATATCTATAAGAACTAATGAATTATAGTGAAAATCAGAGATTATAAAACCATTGTTCTCAATGAATATTTTATCCTCTGAATATATACCAGGTATATCATCCTTTAGTTGTTTTGCAGAAATAGTAAAAACAGGTGATATTTGTTTTTTTGCAATTTTGGTTTGGACATTTAGCAATTTTGTCTGTTCTTTTGAAATTGAACATTGGCTAAATGAAACTAATATCGCCATAATTGCCAATACAGTAGCTGTCACCGTTTGAAGGTAGAATTTCACATTTTCTTTGTTCATATTTTTTATACTTAATGCCGTGCTCTGTGGTAAATTTGTAGTGCAGCGGGAAATTTGTCCGACAGCAGTGCTTTGTTAGATTTGTGGCCAATCATCTTCGATGCCTTTTTCTCTTTGTTTTAAGGCAGCTGTGAAAAGTTTTATTGCTTCTTTGCCTTGTGCATCCATTTTTTGTTCATCGATATTACTTATTGCACTGGCAATTGGTTCGACTTCGATAAAGTTTTCTATGTCTTTCAGCTTTATATAGCTAGTAATTTTTGCTACAGAATCTTCCATTGTTTGAGAAGAAGAGTTATTAACGAATCCTTTAAGCAAATTGACACATCCATCTGCGTTTGCTGTCTGGGCTTTTAGCCACGCAACGACCTTGTCTTCCTCCCCCCAGCGTTTCCATCTGTATAGGAAAGAAACTAGATGCTCATGTGTTATAAGCATCTCTGGATTAGTTTCAGACATACGGTCCAATTTATGTACGAATTCTTGTTTGATCTCCTCAAATTCGTTATCCAGCAACAGAATTTTTGTTTCCGAATTCTCTCGACTATTTTCATCATGTTGTAAAATGTTCTCAACAATAGAAATACCATCTGAATTTTGGAAGCATCTCAACAATAATTGACCCCTTTCTTTACTATTGTCAACTCTCCGAAGGAAACAAACAGCTAATTGTACTGCATGCATATTGGAGCTGGACATGGTAAAACCCATATATTTATGGTCGACTTTATCGCCTATATCAATTAGTGCTTTGATATAACTGTAGCCATCTCCTAAAGGGATCTCATCAGTAAATGATTCAAATTGAGATAGAGCATTTTTTAGTATCCCACGTTCCATTAACAATAGAATAAATGATGAAAAACTCTCAGAGTCCGATGTGCGCGAAAGCATGTCTCTAAGATCTGAATTAGAAAGCTCACCTTTGGGAATTGAAAACTGAAAGTATTTATTGAAATTTGAGGGATGACATACTCGCATCTCTCGTAACCATCTCTTGCTAAAACAATCGGCATATTGTCTGCCATTAAGAGCCCATTCAATTGCAGGAAATAGCTGCTTTATCAGTTCTCTTACATGTTCTCTTTTATTTGTACTTGCCTTATCTAAAATTCCATTGATCAGAGAAGTTATAGCTTCCCTACTTTTTTTATCCCCGCTATAACTACTTTTCGTAAATATATCTTTTGACCGGGCTATTTCTTTATATATTTCAGGTTCAAATATTCTTATACATTCAATTGCTATAAGATCGACGGGGTTAACCTCAAATACAGATTTACCCTTCAATAACGAAAAATGAAATGAAAGTGTTGATGTATAACGATACACGTTCCTCAAATTGTCGAAGTAAGCATGTAATGCCCCACGAAAAATATTGCCCCAGCGCCCAGAATCAAACATTTCTGCTGCAGATTTATCTTGTTTAATAACTTGATCAATTCTACTGAACAACAAATCATGAAGGAGTGTAACTTCAATTTTTGGAATATCAAAAGGGACTTGTATGATTTTTTCTAAATAGTCACGACCTAACTGTTTACCATCAGTTAATTTCTCTTCTACTAAATCACGCTGGAAAAGAAGAAGAAAAACCACTTTAGGAAACTCAAGGTTTGCCTTAACAAGCTGAAATACCATTCTTAGTTGGCCGGGCGTAAGTCGATCCAAATCATCCATAACTACAATCAATGATGATGCTCTTTCTGACAATAGAGATGTTAGCTCTTGTCTAATGTCACTTAAGCTTTGCTCCTTTTCTTTTGCTGTTGCCTCAGCATTACCACTAAGTTTGTTTAGTAGTCCTTTTCCCCACTTGAGGGCTGCTGCCCAAGCTGCCAATAGGCCTAAAATAGCTGTGCTAACCGTTTTTACCCAAGATTCACCAGAGAAGTTCCCCCCAACCCCTACCAGGGTAGCTAAAATAAATAGTGTTGGTAGAGCCGCTGAGAGGCCTGTAACTAGAGATTCTCCAGTATTTAAGTATCTGCCATACTTTTTAAGCGTTGCGGACAGTTTTTTTCCTGACTTACTTTTATCTATTCGACCTATTGATTTTGATATTTCTTGAAAAAACGAAGCTGTAATTTTATCTTGAGCTGCCCATTCCCAAGGAGAAAACTCGACAACATCCGGTCTGTTCTCAGTTAGGCTTTTTAGGTTAGCTACAGCCATATTTTTAATGGATGATTTTCCTGACCCCCAATCACCATGTAGGGCAACGACAAGACTGTCTTTTCCATGCCATCCAGCGATTGCATCTGCCAAATCTTTAGAAAATTTGGATCGGCCTAGTAAATCTTCTTTTATTTTTAGGATTGGTCTATCGGAAGCAAATCCATGTACGTCTTGTGAATCCATACGATCTCTCTGAAGAATCTACGTTAAGTTCACCAGCGAGCCCCAGCGAGCCCAGTGGAGTGAAACGGAGCGGTGTTAAAGGCCTTGTTAACTGATTGTATTATGTTATTTGGGGAAAAGGGGAGGAATCGAACCTCCCTGCGCTCTCTTTTGACTGATACTATATTTTAAGGTCCATCTATCTCTCATCTAGGTTGGAAAAATAGTCGTCAGACCTCTCCAGGAGCGCATTTCCAAACCAAGCGTATGCCATTTTAGAAAACCAACTAGCGTTTGCGTTTTTCATAATCACCTCAATTGCACAAGAAAAAACGTATGAAAGCAACCATTCCAACCCAAACAAGATTCCAATTTCCCATCCAATAAGTATCTTTGACGTCAAACTCTAATTATTTATCAATCTATTTTGAATACGTTCTATACCTTTTTGGTGGTGATACCAATTTGTTGTTTAGTAAAATTACTGCTCTATAAAAGTTCTAAAAAATTTATCATGTATTTCGGTTGTTTTGAAAATACTATTGCTTTACGACTTAGCCTTATTTGCAACTTAAAATCCTGTAACTCAATGTTGCCGAGAGGCCGACAATTTTATATGTATCCATGTCAGAACCTTAAAAAAGAGCACATTAAGTGTGCTACTTGGCACAGTGCTTTGTTAATCAATTTTACCAGCACGCATCGGAGCCATTAGATCCTTGAGACCTACTTCACAGTCCAACATATCATATTTTCCAGCAAGTCCGACATAAATGCTCTCACGCATATCATTTACCTTTTTTAAGTACGGCATGGTTTTCTGCGCAACAAATCCAACAAATTTTTCAAGGTCAGAGACAGAGCTAGGAATTTTATATCCATCTCGTGAGGCAGAAATTAACGCGCCATTATTTCGTAATTTTGCAATTACATTTGATCTTAGCCATCCCTTGTCTTTATTCAGTTCAATTAGACCTTCATTCTTTAGATGCTCAAGCAATGCATCACCGTATATAAATCC